>DATCVA010000133.1:0-16307 GCA_036567205.1 Eoetvoesiella sp.
TAGAATAGCCGTCTTTGCTAATTAAACTAATAGATCACGCAACATGGCCAATACTGCCCAAGCTCGCAAACGTGCTCGCCAATCGGTTGAGCGCAACAAACACAATTCCAGCCTACGCTCGATGCTTCGCACGTCTATTAAACGTGTTCGCCAAGCTATCGATGCTGGCGACAAGGCCGCAGCTGCCGAAGTTTTCCAGAAAACAACGAGCATTATCGATCGCGTAGCCGACAAGAACATCATTCACAAAAACAAGGCAGCTCGCCACAAGAGCCGTCTTGCTGCTGCTGTTAAAGCATTAGCCTAATCAAGACAATAGTTTAATCGGCAAAGAATTTCTGGGCTTGCCCAGTACGAACAGGACGCTCCGGCGTCCTGTTTTTTTGCCTGCTCGCCTTGAACTTCATCTTGCCCGACGCCATTTCCAAATCAACCGTGAGCACGAAGGCGAGGCGCGGACAGTACATACGTACGGCAAGCAAAGCCGACACCGCTCACGGTTGATTTGGAAATGGAATCAGTTATAGTGCGCACTTACAGTGCACACAGGCACACAAGCCAAAAAGAGCCGAGACAAAATGACCCAGCAAAAGCCTTCCCTTTTACAACTGCTGCCCTTCTTCGTCCTGCCAGAGGCAGAGGAACGGCTGGCCCGCGACTTTAATGTCATACAGCTATGGGAAGAACCCGATCCGGACGCCGCCATTTTGGCGCATCAGGATAGCATCACGGTTCTGGTCACTAGTGCAATGACACCGACCCCCGCGTCGCTGATCGACCGGCTTCCCAATCTAAGGGCTATATGCAGTAATGGCGTTGGCTATGATGCCATAGACGTTAAACACGCACAGCAAAAGGGAATTCAAGTCAGCAATACTCCCGACGTACTGAATGATTGCGTGGCTGACCTGGCCTGGGGCTTGATCCTGACTAGCGCCCGAGGCCTCGGGCGTGCCGAGCGCCATGTCCGGGCCAACCAATGGGGCACCGCACAACTGCCATTAGGAAGCAAAGTGACTGGTAAAAAACTGGGCATCGTCGGCCTGGGGCGTGTTGGCCTGGCCATTGCCGAGCGCGCGGCTGGATTCAGGATGGACGTGCGCTACCATAATCGCCGTGCCCGCACTGATACAAGCTGGACGTACGAAAGCTCACTCGCCGGACTTGCACGATGGGCCGATTTTTTAGTTATTGCTACGGTTGGAGGCGCATCAACGCGCCACCTTATCGACCAGAGCATACTCGAAGCCTTAGGTCCGCGGGGGATACTTATTAACATCGCGCGCGGATCCGTCGTTGACGAGGCCGCACTCGTAAATATGCTGGAAAACGGCCGGCTGGGCGGTGCAGGGCTCGATGTATTCGAAGACGAACCCAATGTACCAGACGCGTTAAAAAACCTTGATAACGTCGTTATATTGCCTCATATTGCCAGCGCCACTATCGAGACCCGGCAAGCCATGGCCAGTCTGGTTTTAGATAACGTCGACGCGTTCAGCAAAACCGGCCGCGTTATTACCCCGGTAGTCGATTAAATATAAATATTTGATGGGTACGGCGGCCACCAAAAGCCTTAAGTCTTAGACCTTAGACTTGGCTGACTGGTGCGTCAGCGCACCTTTCGCTGGTTTCCAACCCATTGTCGCGTGCAAATTCGCTAACAAAATTCCACGCCAAAGGTTCAAGTTCGCGCAAACGGTGATCGACAACCACACAACGTACGCCCTCGATAAGCATGGGCACCACATAAGGCGAGTAGGTTAAAGGTCCGCCGACTGATCCGGCAGGACGAAACTGCGACATGACACCGGCAAGGCGCTCGGCCCAGTCGCTGGGCCGAAAGCGGTTACCTTCTTTGGTAACGCCATGAATGATTAATTGCTGCACAATAGATGACATAAACTCCCACAGACAACATTGTACCTGCTTAACAAGCCAAGGCTTTTCCGTTCGCAAGAATTGTATATGATAGCTACTTGCTGTATAAATTTGGCTTGGTTTTTTGCCAAATACGTTTTTGCTGATGGCCATCTTGCATAACTGGATGGCCTATATTTTACTCAGGGTTCAACATGTCTAACGTCGCACCGCAAGCAGGCCCCTTACGACACTTCCTACAGTTTCGCGATTTGTCCAAAGACGAAATCAACTATGTGCTGGGCCGCGCGCGTCTAATAAAAGATAAATTCAAACGCTACGAGCCGCACCACACACTGCATGACCGCACATTGGCGATGGTGTTCGAAAAGGCCAGCACCCGTACCCGCGTATCGTTCGAGGCGGGCATGTATCAGCTGGGCGGCTCGGTTATTCACCTGACCACAGGCGATTCGCAATTAGGACGAGCCGAACCCATCGAAGATACCGCACGCGTTATCTCGCGCATGGTCGATGCAATCATGATCCGAACCTTTGAACAGACCCGCATCGAACGCCTGGCGGCACATTCGCGCGTCCCCGTCATTAACGGACTCACCAACGAATTTCATCCGTGCCAGATTTTGGCCGACATCTTCACTTTCATCGAGCACTCAGGCCCGATCGAAGGGAAAACAGTCGCCTGGATCGGCGACGCCAACAATATGTCTTACACATGGTTGCAAGCAGCCGAGCTACTGGGTTTTCGTCTTCATGTATCGGCCCCAAAAGGCTACGAGCTTGATCCCGTGCGCATAGGTTCGCCTCCAGCGTCGGTGCTGCAAGAATTCGCCGATCCGATGCAGGCCTGCCAAGGCGCTCATCTGGTAACCACAGACGTCTGGACCAGCATGGGTTACGAAGACGAAAACGAAGAACGCCGTCGCGCGTTTGCCGACTGGTGCGTTGACGCTGAAATGATGGAGGTTGCCGATCCTAAGGGCATATTCATGCACTGCCTGCCGGCCCACCGCGGCGAAGAAGTCACAGGCGAGGTCATCGACGGCCCACAAAGCGTAGTCTGGGATGAAGCGGAAAACCGTCTGCATGTTCAGAAAGCGCTGCTGGAATTCTTGTTGCTGGGTCAGCTATAGCCCTCCGCACAGCACAGAGCACGAAAGCACAATGGGCGCCGCAGTGGCGCCCATTGTATGTACTTGACCTGCTAAGACCTAGTTTTTGCTTTTGGTGCTGTCGTCTTTCAGATGCGGCAATGCCGTACCGCCTGCAGGCGCCAGCAAACCAGCCTTGACATAAGTAAACAGCTTGTCGCGCGTGTCGACAATATCAAGATTACGCATAGTAAGCTGGCCAATACGATCGCGCGGCGAGAAGGTTGATTCGCCTTTTTCCATGGTCAGGCGCTCGGGCTGGTACGTAAGATTGGCCGAAACCGTATTAAGAATGGAATAGTCGTTTCCGCGACGCAGTTCAAGCGTGACTTCCCCGGTAACTGCGCGCGCAACCCAACGCTGGGCCGATTCGCGCAGCATAATGGCTTGCGGGTCGAACCAGCGCCCCTGATACAACAGGCGCCCCAGTTTCAGGCCACTTTGACGGTATTGCTCGATGGTGTCTTCATTATGAATACCGGTAACAAGCCGCTCGTAGGCAATATGAAGCAAAGCCAACCCGGGGGCCTCGTAGATGCCGCGGCTTTTTGCTTCAATAATACGGTTTTCAATCTGGTCACTCATGCCCAGGCCATGCCGCCCGCCAATACGATTTGCTTCCAACAACAGCTCGACGGCATCCGAGAACTCGACGCCATTAAGTGCTACCGGCTGCCCTTCTTCGAAGCGCACAGTGACTTCCTCGGCCTTTACCTGGACATCGTCGCGCCAGAACGCAACGCCCATAATAGGCTGAACGATCTTGATGCCGGAACTGAGATGTTCAAGGTCTTTGGCCTCGTGCGTGGCGCCCAGCATGTTCGAGTCAGTGGAATAGGCTTTTTCGGCCGACATTTTGTAATCGAAACCCGCCGCGCGCATGTATTCGGACATTTCTGAACGACCGCCAAGCTCGTCAATGAAAGTTTGGTCCAGCCACGGCTTGTAGATTTTAAGTTCGGGATTGGTCAGCAAACCATAACGATAGAAGCGCTCGATATCGTTACCTTTGTAGGTGCTGCCATCGCCCCATATATTAACGTCGTCCTCTTTCATGGCGGCAACCAGCATCGTGCCGGTTACAGCGCGGCCGATAGGCGTGGTATTGAAGTAAGTTACGCCTGCGGTAGAAATATGAAACGCCCCGCTTTGCAACGCCGCAATCCCTTCGGCGACCAATTGCGCGCGGCAATCGATCAGGCGCGCCGCTTTGGCGCCATACTGCATCGCCTTGCGTGGGATTTCGTCGTAATCGGGCTCGTCGGGCTGGCCTAGGTTGGCTGTGTAAGCATAAGGGATTGCCCCTTTATTTTGCATCCAGAGCAGCGCAGCGCTGGTATCGAGGCCGCCGGAAAAGGCAATACCGACCTTCTGGCCGACGGGAACGTCTTCTAAAATGGTTGTCATTGTTTAATTTAAAGCCTTGGGGGGATAGAATTCTGCAACAAGGCTAAAGTATCCTTGGGGCTGGCATGCCCTGTCAAGCGAGCACGCAAGCCAGGCCGGGAACTAGTATGTATTGATTGATTAATAATTAACCAGGAACATCGCCATGGAACCACGCCTTGATTATAAAGCCGCATCGCCCAATGCCTTCAAAGCCATGCTGGCCCTTGAAGCGGCTGTTGGCAAGCTGGGTATTGAACCTTCGCTTCTTGAGCTAATTAAACTGCGCGCCTCGCAATTAAACGGCTGCGCATTTTGCGTTGACATGCACGCAACCGACGCGCTTAAAGCCGGTGAAACACCGCGTCGCCTTAACGCAGTGGCAGTCTGGCGTGAAGCTCCTTTTTTTACCGCACGCGAACGTACTGCACTGGCCTGGACCGAATCGCTGACGCTACTGCCGCAAACTCATGCATCCGACGAAGACTACGAACAGTTGCGCGCGCAGTTTAGCGAAAGCGAAATGGTCAACATCAGCCTGGCGATATGTACGATTAATTCGTGGAACCGGTTGGCGGTAGGCTTCAGAGCCATGCCTCCGGCCTGAAAATACGACCGTATTAAATTAACGACATAGAACCTTTTTTGTTTCACGCGCCTAAGGGTGATTTGTTAAAATGTAGTTGTTTTTGGGGGAGTAGCTCAGCTGGGAGAGCGCTGCGTTCGCAATGCAGAGGTCGGGAGTTCGATCCTCCTCTTCTCCACCAGAATTCAAATCCTGACCGTTCTCGGTCAGGTTTTTTTACCCGGAACGGCGCGGATTGATGCTTTGACTTCCCAGCGTTGGGTTTGGTTTTTGAACTGCCAGCCTCCTTGGGTCAAGTACCGCCTGGCATGTGTCAGAATCAAAGCGGTCGAGCGCTTAGCACCCGGACTCCATGTGAGTTTCAAGGCGAGAAGTCTTAAACTGGCACATTGCTGTCGCCAATCTGGGCGAGGTCGTTTACCTCAATGGGTGTCAGGTAACGCGACTCCCCTGGTTGCAGGTCCTTGTCCAGGGCAACAGAACCGATACGTTCGCGGTGCAAGGCAAGCACGTGGTTGCCCAAGGATGCGAACATGCGTCTAACTTGGTGATATTTACCTTCCTGAATCGTCAAACGCGCGGTGCATTCGTCGACCCGCACAAGTACCGCAGGCAGCGTAGGCTTGTCTTCGCCCTCTAGCAGTATTCCGGCCCTAAACTGGTCCTCGGCGTGTTCGGGTAGCGGTTCGGCCAGCGTGGCAAGATAGACCTTGTCGCACCGGTGGCGCGGCGAGATGATGCGATGCGTCCACTGACCATCATCCGTAATCAGAATTAGTCCGGTGGTGTCCACATCCAACCGCCCTACGGTATGCAGCCGCTCACGTTTATCCACGTCGAGCAGACTCATTACCGGCGGATGCTGGCTGTTGCGAAGGCTGCATTCGTAGCCCGCGGGCTTATTCAGCATGATGTAGCGCAGCCCAATCAGGGTAAGAGTTTCGTCTTCCCATCGCACCTCATCGCCGTCCCGCACCACGTGTGTGCCGCGCTTGATCACTTCGCCGTTGACGGTGACTTCGCCGCTGATGAGCACAGAACGGGCCTGCGAGCGTGTCAGGTCGGTGCTTTCACAAAGGTACTTGTCCAGGCGCATTCGGTTTCCATGTAGATTATGACCTTGCAAATATACCCGAGAGCGTCTCCGCTTGCCTTGACCGCCCTTTAACGTCATGAAATAATGACGTCACTATTAAAGTGAAATACATGGCTAAAAACAAAACCAGCGAGTCAACGGCCAACGCCGATGACAAGAAAAACACCTCATTGCGACTTGACAAAAAAACGTTGAAGGCGCTGAAAATCCGTGCTATTGAAGAAGATACGAGTGTGCAAAAAATTATCGAAACACTTGTCCAGGCATATATACGCAACCCTGCAAAAAAGAACGGATGAACAAACTGGGAATTGATTATTACCGTCTGCCGGCCGCGCCTATAGGCGGCTTGCGGCCTGATCCTGAAGTGATCCAAAGCGCCAGTGTATTGATCACAATGTTTCACGATCGCCGGTGCGATAAGTGGACAAAGGTTATGACGAACTTTACTCAATTAAACAGCCCAAAAACACAACGAACATTCAACGAGTTCTTTCAAAACAAAAGGCTTAATACCCATGAAGATCATCGCCTGCTATTCGAATAAAGGGGGCGTGGGCAAGACCGCCGCGTCCGTTAATCTGGCTTACGCAATGGCTGCATCGGGAAATCGCACACTATTGTGCGATCTGGATCCCCAGGGCGCGTCGGGTTTCTATTTCCGCGTAAAGCCTTCAAAGAAACTAACGGATATGGCTTTTTTCAAGGATGTTGAAAAATTCACCGATGCCATCTGCGGCAGCGACTACGAAAACCTGGATATCCTGCCCGCCAACATAAGCTTCAAGGACTTCGACATCTTCCTGTCGCGGATGCGTAATAGCCACTCGCGACTAAAAACATCATTAAAGGCGGTCAAAAAGGATTACGACGTGATAGTGCTGGATTGTCCGCCAACCATCTCTACCCTTTCCGAGAATGTCTTTCATTCGGCCGATGCCATTCTGGTGCCGGTCATTCCCACAACGCTTTCGCAACGCACTTTTGAGCAGCTTATTGCATTTTTTAAAGAGAACAAACTTCCTGTGCAAAAGCTGCACGGCTTTTTCTCTATGGTGCAAAGCGTGAAAAAACTACATACCGAAACGATAGATGCAATGAGCGTCACGTTCAAGCGGCGCTTCATGCAAACCCACATTCCATTTGCCTCTGATGTCGAGCGCATGGGCATTCACCGCGCACCCATCATGGCCACCGCGCCCACTAGCGCTGCCGGCATGACCTATCACGCACTGTACGAAGAAATCATGGACAGAATCGCAAGATCGTAAACAACCATAAATGCGAACTGACGCCATAAGCCCAACGCTCAATCCTCAACTCTGTCACCAAAATATTTAAGCCCAGCCGGCTTGCAGCGGCTGGGCTTTTTATTTAAGACGAAGCGCCTGATTATGGAAACATAGACGCAACCCGCCTGCTATGTCGATAGTTTAGCGATCTACGCCCCGTTTTCGACGCCCGGAAGTTCGGCTGCCGCCAACTGACTTGCGCAGAGTTCCGCTGCCCCGTCGACTGGTTGTTTCATGCTGGCAAAAGTCACCCAGCCGCCTTCCTCGATAAACGTGTCCCGTTTCCAGGAGTCCATTTCCTTCAAAGTAGCAAGTTTGGCATTGGCATCCTCGGCGGCAAGGAACCGATTAGCACAAATGCCCGCCGCCAGTGTGGCTACCGCCTGTTCAGTGGATACCTGCGCCCGTTCGGCTGCTGTGCCACTAGTAACCCAGCCTGCGCCGGTGAACCCTACTATCATGGTCAAAGCAACAGTGCCGACACATGACCACAACCATACAATTTTGGTTGGCTTGTACTCGCTCCAATTCTTCATCATTTCGTTAGACATGACTTTTCTCCTTTATGGTGGCTGAAAGTAACCAGTTACAGAATTAGGAAAGATCCCATTCAGAAGGTGGTCTATGCAATCCACTTTGTGGAAAAACCCAACATCTTGAAATACTTATACTAACAATCCCTATTCTGCAAAAGGCACATATCCAAATGGTACAGAGTTAGTCAAGATTAATCAGGTACTTTTACAATTAAGAAAAAGATACGATTATCGCGATAGCGGCGCGATACGCTTTACGAGCAACTGGTCGATGCGATAGTGATCCACATCAACCACTTCAAACTTCACTCCTGCATATTCCACGCTGTCAGTCGGTTTGGGAACCTTGCGCAGCATGAACATCATGAATCCTGCCGCAGTTTCGTAGTTTTCTTCTTCAGGAAGCTGATCAATTCCCATAGCGCGTTTAAGTTCTTCAATGGCTGTGCCGCCATCAATCAGCCATGAACCATCATCACGTTCCAGAATCTGATGGCTTTCATCCAGGGGGCTACCCCAGTTTCCCATGACGGTGACCATGATGTCGCTAAGTGTAATCACCCCTATTACAAGCGCGTACTCATTAATAACTACGGCAAAGGTTTCTTTCGATGCCCGGAATTTGTCCAACAGCTCTGACAGCTTCAAGGTGTCGGGAATGATCAATACCTTACGAAGACTGGCCTCGTTGATCTGAAATGAAGATCGCTTACTCAACCAAAGTACAAGTATGTCCCGAGTGTCGACATAGCCGATGACATGATCTATTACACCATCGCACACCGGAAATTTCGAATAAGGATGCAGAGCTATCTTTTGGCGAATACTTTCTTCCGGTTCGCTCAGATTGATAAATACAATACTGTCGCGGCTAGTCATACAAGAGGACACCAGGCGCGACTCGAGCTCAAAAACGTTTTCAATGAAGTGCTGCTCTTGCTGCTGTAGCACTCCCGCCTGGGCCCCGGCCTCGACAACCGCCGATATATCATCGAAGGTAATGTTGTCTTCGCGCGCGGTGTTTACGTTGAACAATCGGAACAACAGATTCGCCGCCAAGTTCAATACGTAGGAAAACGGTTGGCAAACGCGAATAAAAAAATTGACCGGATTGATCACTGCAACGGCAAAACGCTCGGGGGCCATCATGGCCAGGCGTTTAGGCATAAGATCGGAGAACAATACAAACAATAGGGTGACAAAAACAAACGACAGAACGAAGCTGATTTGTTCAGCCCACACCCCTGTGTATACATAGCTTAGCAAGTCAAGAAAATAAGGGCGAAAAGCCGCTTCGCCAAGAATACCGCCCAGGATGGCCACCGCGTTCAGCCCAATTTGCGAGGCGGCAAAAAAACTGGCCGATTGCGCCTGGATTGCCATCACCTTCAGTGCTCGATCGTCCCCGGCTTCCGCCATGAGCTTAAGTTTTATTTTCCGCGCTGCCGCAAGGGCTATTTCTGTCAAAGAAAGAAAACCGGCTGCCAGCACCAGTATCACCAACATCACAATACTCTGAGCTAAACTCACGAATCATCCTTCTGTAAGAGTTCCTGACGGCTGTCTATTCGGCCGCGCTTTGGCCGCCTTTTCCAGTGAACCATTGCAAATGATACAGAATACATCGGTTATCTGCCTCTTGACCCAAGTCAAGCATTAGCTTGAAACCGGCTGCTACACTCCATGCTTCCCTCAGTGGCAATGATTGCCCGCATGTTCCCAAGTAGAGAATTCACCACATGGTCAGTACTTTAGCTATCGTTGTTTCCCTGTTGCTCCTGATGTACCTGGCTTATCGAGGCATTACCGTACTGCTCCTGGCGCCGCTCATGGCGGGCCTGGCTGTGCTGCTTTCCGGCGAAATAAGCATTTACCTGCCCATCTACACCGACACCTTCATGAAGGCGCTGGGCAACTACGCGATTCAGTTCCTGCCGATTTTCCTGCTGGGCGCCCTATTCGGTCAGTTAATGGCGGACTCCGGAGCCGCTCACACCATTTCTCGCTGGATCGTCGCCCGACTCGGCGATAAGCATGCAATTGTCACCGTGGTGCTGGCCTGCGGCGTCCTGACCTATGGCGGGGTATCGCTCTTTGTCGTGGCGTTCGCGATCTACCCGATTGCAAAAGATCTTTTCCGCACAGCCGACATTCCGAAACGGCTAATACCGGCAACCATCGCACTGGGTTCTTTCACTTTCACCATGACGGCGCTACCCGGCACGCCGGCCATACAGAACGCCATACCTATTCCTTATTACGGCACCAACGTGTTTGCCGCACCGGGTCTGGGTTTGATCGCTGCCGCCATCATGCTGGCGGGCGGCTTGTGGTGGCTGCGTGGCCGTGCGGCAAGCGCCCGCTTGGCCGGCGAAGGCTATGGCAAGCACGAAGACGATATCGTCGTTCCTGCCACAGATGAAAAGCTAAACAGCGGCGCGTTATCGCACATGCCTCTGATCCTGGCCCTGCTGCCCCTGGTCCTGGTGATTTCGGTAAATGCCCTTTTCACCTATGTAGTATTCCCACGCATGGACATGAGCTTTGTTACGGAACGCTTTCCACATATATCGCCGGAGAAGGTAATTGGCCTATGGGCCCTGATTATTGCCCTGGCGACGGCTTGCACCACGCTTGTCATCTCACGCCTGGGCCATTGGAGCGATCTGCGCGACACGATCAACAAAGGAGTTTTCGGATTCATGCTGCCGCTGTTCAATACAGCTTCGGAAGTGGGCTACGGCGCCGTCATTGCCGGCCTGGCCGGCTTCGCCATCATCCGCGATGCGGTATTGAACGTAACGCCCGGCAATCCTTTGATTTCAGAAGCTATTGCCATGAACGTGCTGGCGGGGATTACCGGATCATCCTCCGGCGGGCTTAGCATTGCGCTACAAACCTTGGGCGCCGATTATTTGCGCATGGCGCACGAAGCGGGCATCAGCCCTGAACTGATGCACCGCGTGGCCGTGCTGGCTGCCGGGGGTTTCGATACGCTGCCCCATTGCGGCGCAATCATCACACTGTTGTCTATCTGCAAGCTCACGCACCGTCAGTCGTATCTGAACATCGCCGCCGTTACCCTGGGCGCGCCTATGGTCGCTCTGGTGACGGTGATCGCGCTAGGAACGATGTTCGGCAGCTTCTAGCGCGTAGAGCACCACCCCTACATCACGCCCGAAGCAGTATGCCTTTAGCTCACGGGCTTGGCGGCCTTGACCATAGTCATGGCCGCGGCGATCATGCTGCCCATATCACCCATGTTGGCGGGTAAGATCAAGGTGTTGTTTTTCTGGGCTACTTCCTTGAAGGCGTCCACATAGCGTTCGGCTACGCTCAGGTTAACGGCATCCATGCCGCCAGGCGCCTGGGTGGCCCGCGCAACCCGTTCCAGGGATTCGGCGGTGGCCTGTGCAATGGTCAACAGCGCCTGGGCTTCGCCCTGAGCGTAGTTAATCATGGACTGCTGCTCGCCCTCGGACTTGAGAATGGCCGCCTGGCGATTACCCTGGGCAATATTGATGTCTTCCTGCTTTTTACCCTCGGATTCAGTCACCAGCGCCCGCTTGGTGCGTTCAGCGGTGATTTGCAATTGCATGGCCCTCAAGATTTCATCCGGAGGGGTCAAGTCGCTGATCTCGTAGCGCAGCACCTTCACGCCCCAGTTGGTGGCAGCCTCGTCCAGCGCCTTTACTACGGCCACATTGATCAGGTCGCGCTTCTCGAAAGTTTCGTCCATTTCCAGCTTGCCAATGACAGAGCGCAATGACGTCTGGGCCAGATTGGAAATCGCCAGCACGTAATTGGTCGAACCATAAGAAGCCTGGCGTGGATCGGTGACCTGGTAGTAAAGCACCCCATCTACCTTCAACTGGGTATTGTCTTTAGTGATACAAACCTGACTGGCAACATCCAGCACCATTTCTTTAAGCGAGTGGCGATAAGCCACCTTTTCCAGAAAGGGAACCGTAAACCCCAATCCAGGCGACAAGGTGCGATCGAATTTGCCCAAGCGCTCTACTACCGCAGCGTGCTGCTGAGGCACAATCTGGATTGTGGATTTGATAATGACAAACACGACCAGAGCCGCGATTATCCAGAAAGATAGCGTTATTACATAAGCGTCCATGGGAATCCAATAAGAAAAAAGATGAAGACGTTTGGGACTCCAAACGCCTAATGTTGAGTATCCGTTGCGGGATACTGGCCTGGCCGCAAAATTAGCGTCAGGCCTTGCACTGCTTGAATATAGTGTTCGCCAGGCTGCGCGGGCTGGTCGCCGTCCATGCGCGCACTCCAATGTGCACCCCTATAAAACACCCTGACCTGTCCGTTTTCGTCCCAGGCTTCCACCATTACGCTTTGGCCTATGTCTTGGACCACATCGGGATTGGACTGAGTAGGCACATGACCTTTGGACCGACGCTGATGATGCAGCACCATCAGCCCTATCAGCGATACGACCAAACCGCTAATAATTTGCCACACCAAAGATAAATCCGCGTACGCCGCCATGCCGGCTGCCACAAAGCCTAAGGCCACCAGCAGTAAATAAAAGGTGCCCGTAGCCATCTCCAGCAGCAGAAACAGCGCAGCTACGCCAAACCAAAACCACATGTCAGATTCCTTATAAATTGTTTCTATTTTGGCACGTTAAGGGGTTTGTAAGGAAACTGATCGCTAATCCATACCCCGCTGGTCGCTGAAGAAGCCATGCGCGACACATAACCAAGCTTTTCCAGCGAATGGATCGCTTGCCCCGCAACGGCCTTCGTCGCGGTAGACATGAAGCGTGGGCCGCTGGGCCGATAAACTAAAATCCGCTTAATACTGCTGCAACAAGCCTGCTGGATACTGGGCGCTTTACTTTGCCACACCACGGAGCAACTCCATGCAGAAGTATCGTCCCTTCGATCCCGAAGACCTGCCCACCAACACCTCAGAGAACGAACACTTTCAGGTTGTCGTTGAACGCGCCTGTAGCCGTCGCGGTTTCCTCAAGTCCGGCATCGGACTATCGGCCGCCCTATTCCTGGCCGGCCCTTTAAGCGTTTATGCCAAAAGCAACGGTAACAATACTAATAAACACGCCTCTTCTCTGGTAGGCTTCGATGCCATTTCAATCTCGACGGACGACACAATAAAAATCGCGGCTGGCTACACAGCCACCGTTTTTGCCCCCTGGGGCACCCCTCTGTTTGCCGGCGCGGCCAACTGGAAAGCCGACGGTAGCGACGATGCCTCAGCACAGGCCCGCCAGGTTGGCGACAATCATGACGGTATTCATTTTTTCCCCATCAATGGCAGCAGCACCGAAGGCCTGTTGGTGCTGAATCATGAATACACCACCGCCGATGACGGTGACTATATTTGGTTGTTCGGCGTCGACGGCACCAAGCCCTGGACGGCGGACAAAGCCGCGAAAGCGATGAACGCCCATGGCGTCTCGGTGATTCACATTGCGCGCAATAGCGCCGGCAAATGGGAGATCAAGCTTGACTCCCGCTACAACCGCCGCATCACCGCCTCGACTGAAATGGATCTTACCGGCCCGGCCGCGGGCAACGATCTGCTGAAAACCAAGTCGGATCCCAGCGGAACCCGGGTGCTTGGCACCCTGAATAATTGCGGCAACGGCTGGACTCCCTGGAATACCTACCTGACCTGTGAAGAAAACTTCAACAACTATTTCGGTACTAAGGCAGGAGACTCCCGCAATGCAGCACAAAAACGCTACGGCCTTGCGGCCAAAAGCACCGACTACCGCTGGGAAGAGTTCGTCGACCGGTTCGACTATGCCAAGGAACCAAATGAATCCAATCGTTTCGGGTGGATTGTCGAGATAGACCCATTCGACCCTTCGTCCACACCGAAGAAGCGTACGGCGCTTGGCCGCTTCAAGCATGAAAACGCGGCCTATGCCTTGTCTGCCGACAAGCGCATTGTCGTTTATATGGGCGATGACCAGCGCGATGACTACATTTACAAGTTCGTATCCGATGGCATTTATCAGGAAAGTGGCGACAATTCCAGCCTGCTTGACGCCGGCAAACTGTATGTTGCCAAATTCAATAATGGCAACGCCGGCGACGACTTCATGGGCGCGGGCGAATGGATCGTGCTGGACAAGGCAGCGAACGCCAGGCTGGCGGCAAATGCCAATTTTGCAACCCAGGCGGAAATATTGATCAACACGCGTCTGGCCGCGGATGCAGTGGGCGCCACGAAAATGGATCGTCCTGAATGGGTAAGCGTGCATCCGGCCAATGGCGACGTCTACGTCACCTTAACGAACAATGACAAGCGTAAAGAGACAGATGCGGCCAACCCCCGTGCGGCCAATATTTACGGGCAAATCGTACGATGGCGCGAAGCTGGCGGCGATGCCGCCGCAACAGCATTCGAGTGGGATATCTTCGTGCTCGCTGGCAACCCGGTTAAGTACACCGACCGCGCTGATCTGAAGTCGGGCTCCGCAAACATCACTACCGACAATATGTTCAACAGCCCCGACGGCCTGGCCTTCGATAAAGCCGGCCGGTTATGGATCCAGACCGATGGCAAGTACAGCAACTCGGGCGAATACGAGGGTCAGGGCAACAACCAGATGCTGTGCGCAGACCCCGCAAGCAAAGAAATACGCCGCTTCTTCGTCGGTCCTAAAGAATGCGAGGTAACGGGCATCACTTTCACGCCAGATAACAAAACCATGTTCATCAACATCCAGCATCCCGGGGGAAAAGGCGACAGTCACTGGCCAGACGGCGGCAACTCAGTGCCACGTTCATCGACCGTCATAATCACCAAGGATGATGGCGGAGTAATCGGGAGCTGAGTTTCGATCTTGACCTCTGCCCCTTCGGCACGACTCAAGCCCTGACCGATGTCGGTCGGGGCTTTCTGTTTCGCGCGATTGTTGCGGCACACCTTGCGACTGATTTCATCCGCGGTGAAGATACTATTTTCAAATTAAAAGGAGGACAACCGTGATACTCGAACGCTGGCCTTATTCCTTCAAGGAGGGATGAACGTAAACATGCGTATGGCCCACTTGGCGCTTGCGATAAGCGATGAGCCAACCCGACTGCTGCTTAGTCAGTATCCGAATTTGTTTGAATCAAAAGATTGCCTGCATATTCTTGATTACCACGGTCCTTATGGACCCTATCTATTTAAAAAATAATATCCCGGAAGAGCGCGCTCATAACGAGAAGGTAGACAAGGCCAAACATGACGCTATCAGTGCTTGCATGAAGCAGTTGCCAAGTGCGGCAAAGCTGCGCAGCGCCGCAAACTCAGACTCCTGGAATGTGGGTACTGACGCTCGTACACGCGACATGTACGCAGATATTCGCCAAGCAGAACCGGGACAAAATCTGAACAAAATCGTTGAACATCATTGTGAAAAAACGCTGGACATGCGCTTTCAACAGTATTGCGGCCTCATATCAAATTCGGCGATAAAGTAGACTAAACCCGATCAGTCAATCGTATTTATGGAGAAGCAGTAATGGATACCCTAGCCCAATTATTCGAAGGCATTCCCTCGTCAATCATCAGTGACTCAATGCGCCGCATTGTCGGCGCCCACAGCCTGACCCCACGCCACGCCAGCGGCGGCTTAACCGGAAGCGCCTACACCGTCAAGGTTCGCCCCGGCGATAACCTGTATATCCACGATGCCTTGCGTAAAATCCAGCCGGGACAGGTGCTGGTGGTTGATGGCGAGGGCGACGTCCAACGCGCCCTGGTCGGTGAAATCATGATGAGCGTCGCCAAACTGCGCGGCGTTGCCGGCTTCGTCATTCATGGCGCCATCCGAGATAGCGACGCGTTCAAAGCCCACAATTTCCCATGCTATGCCAAAGGCATTACACACCAAGGCCCTTTGAAGAACGGCCCTGGTGAGCAAAATATTCCGGTGGTCATCGACGGATGCGTCGTCAACCCGGGCGATATTGTAGTGGGCGACTGCGACGGTGTTGTTTTCATCCCGCGGACACGCGCCGAAGAGGTTGCCGCGCTAAGCCGCAAAAAAATAGCGCAGGAAACAGATGTACTGGCCGGTATTGCCAAGGGTGCATACGATGACACATGGATCGACGCCGCCTTGAAAGCGCAACTGGTTTAACCCTAGGCGCTAGCGGTGTTTTTCTACGCAGAATACGTCATAGTGGATAATGCACACTAGTTCCAATCAATAGGCTTCCGGAAAAAAAGGCCCCCCCATGAACCGTAAACTCTTCCTTCTGGCGTTGTGCCAAGGTCTGTTTCTGACCAATAATGTTACGTTTATTGCCATCAACGGCCTGGTCGGTCTTGCCCTTGCACCGTTTGGCTGGCTAGCAACGCTGCCGGTGACGGCCTACGTGGTGGGTGCCG
>DATCVA010000134.1:0-12330 GCA_036567205.1 Eoetvoesiella sp.
CTGGGATTGTTCTTGGCATCATGATTTTGCCGTACGTCGTTTCAGTAAGTGAAGATGCAATGCGCGCCGTTCCAGGCTCCTTACGCGAAGGCGCCTATGCATTAGGCATGTCACGCTTGCAAACAGGGCTCCGGGTGATTGTTCCCGGTGCATTTTCTGGCATTACCGCCGCGTATGTCTTGGGAATGTCCAGGGCTGTTGGGGAAACCATGGTGCTTGCAGTGGCCGCAGGCCAGGGGCCAAACCTCACGCTAGACCCACGCGAGGGGGCCGCTACGATTACTGCCTATATTGTTCAAATGAGCTTGGGCGATTTACCACACGGGTCATTGGCGTATCAAAGTATTTTTGCCGTTGGCTTGGTGCTGTTCTTGATCACGTTGCTCTTCAACGTAATTGGCTATTACTTGCGTAAACGCTATCGCGAGGTGTACTAAATGACGACGCAAACTCAAACTGAACTGACGCCCACGCAAGCAGCAGCGCCTGATAATGAACAGGAACAGGAACGCGATCGTATCATTGCACGCAAGTCACGACGATCCGACTGGTTTTTTGCAGCCGGAGGGCTCATTGTTCTCTTTCTTTCAATGGGCCTGTTGCTAGCCCTCTTGTTTGACCTTGCCTTCAGTGGTGCCAATCGAATCGATTTTGAATTTCTAACCAGTTTCCCCTCTCGCCGTGCCGAAAACGCAGGTATCCTTTCCGCTTGGGTGGGAACCACGCTGGTCATGATTGTCACTGCAGTTCTTTCGGTGCCACTAGGTGTAATGGCAGGAATATACCTTGAGGAATATGCGCCAAAAAACTGGGTGACGACACTTATTGACATCAACATCAGTAATCTCGCGGGCGTACCCTCGATCATTTATGGCTTACTGGCGCTAGGCCTGTTCGTCTATATGTTTGACATGGGTTCAACGGTATTGGTAGCGGGCATGGTTTTGGCGCTACTCATACTCCCAGTCGTAATCGTATCCACTCGCGAAGCGGTAAGAAGCATTCCACAAATCACCAAAGAAGGTGCCTACGGTATTGGCGCGGACAAATGGCAAACTGTTGCTCATTACATCCTACCAGCAGCGCGTCCAGGCATACTAACGGGCGCAATCGTAGGGTTATCACGGGCGGTAGGTGAAACGGCTCCGGTTATCACCATTGGGGCCCTAACCTACATTGCATTTTTGCCTAACTCACCTCTTCAGTCAGAATTTCCATTTCTTAATTTTGACTGGCTTAACTCGGCTTTTACCGTTATGCCGATACAAATGTTCAATTGGCTTTCGCGCCCCCAGACCGATTTCCATATTAATGCCGCGGCAACGGGCCTTGTGTTGATCATCATGACCCTTTTGATGAATCTCATTGCCATCGTTATCCGTTATCGGCTACGCCGACAAAACGTCGCATAGAACGCACGTTGACATCTCTAAGGTATCCCATGAGCGAACTCGCACTCCCCACTCCTCCCATTGAAAAGCACCGCCCTTCGTTGTCTCGAGCACCCGCCTCAAACACTGATGAGGGTGAACGGGGACTAACGGCCCCTCCTGTGCTGGTTCGCCCTAAACGCGAATTGCGCGCCGATGTCCGTGACTTATCATTTTGGTACGGAGATTTTCAAGCCCTACACGCCGTCAATCTTCCTGTGGTGAATAATGGGGTGACCGCACTCATCGGAGCTTCGGGATGCGGCAAAAGCACCTTGTTGCGCTGTTTCAACCGCATGCATGATCTATACCCGGGCACTCGGTACGATGGCGACATCATGCTGTTGCCCGAGGAAAAGAATATTGTGAGTGAAAAAATAGACCCGATCATGGTTCGGCTACGTATCGGCATGGTGTTCCAAAAGCCAAATCCGTTTCCAAAGTCGATCTATGAAAATGTAGCGTCAGGATTACGAGTGCGGGGAATTAGCCAACGGGCTGCACTGGATGAGCGTGTCGAATCCGCGTTGCGCCAGGCGGCATTATGGGATGAAGTAAAAGATCGGCTTCACCAATCTGCACTAGGATTATCGGGTGGGCAACAACAACGGCTTTGCATTGCAAGAACACTTGCTCCTAATCCTGAAATCATTTTGTTTGACGAACCCACCTCAGCGTTAGACCCCATTGCTACCGCCAAAATCGAGGATCTGTTTCACGACCTACGCTCCGACTACACAATTGTCATCGTGACCCACAATATGCAGCAAGCAGCACGCATCTCCGACTACACGGCGTTTATGCACTTGGGGCGAATGGTCGAATTCAAGTCGACAGACGATTTCTTTGTTAATCCATCCCATCTGCGAACGGAACAGTACATCACAGGTCGCTTCGGGTGATTCAGCTTGTACATAAGGAGTTTACACAGTGAGTATTCCACATACGGTACGTGCCTATGATCAAGAGCTCGCTGCACTAAGCGACATCTTGATGCAAGTTGGCCATTTAGTCGTCGATGCATTCGCGGCGGCTTCCAAAGCCTTATTACACAAAGATGTACTAACTGCTCGAGAGGCTATCCAAATCGACGGCCAGATAAATGAGCTATGCGCTCAGGCGGATAAGGATATTTTGTTGATAATGACAAAGCGCCAGCCAATGAGTCAAGATTTGCAGGAAATATTGTCGGCCATGCGCAGTGCGAACGAGTTTTCGCATATCGGCGATTTGGCGCGAAATATTGCAGAACGTTCAACCCAATTACATAGTCCCACTCTTCCCACAAGTCTTCATCAAGGCCTTGAAACCTTGTCCATGATGCTGTCGGATTTCCTCTCAAGAGTGTCCCTGGCCTATGCGTCAAAGGACATCCCAGAATTGAAAGATCTATGTCAGGTGGACAAGCTAGTCGATGACGCGTACGCACAAATATTGGACGTCATTATCATTGGGCTAGCCAATCATCCCGACCGAACGAGCGACTTAACGCACCTTTTGTTTTGCATCAAAAACATGGACCGAATCGGCGATCATATTTCTCACATCGCTCAAACCCGATATTTGGCATTAACAGGCGCTTTACCGGAGCACGTACAGCACCATGCGATGCCGAAGTCCTGATGCTTACTTGGGTATGCGCTTTTCCTACCGGTCCCATTTGCTCGGCTAGCAATATTTCGACAATTCGACTAAGATGGTTTTATGGAAACTAAATTCGCTGTTAAAGCCCTCGCCGCCATCGCTCACGAATCCCGCTTGGCCGCCTATCGCACACTCATGCAGGCCGGCCCGGGGGGATTGCCGGCCGGTCAATTGGCTGAAATTATGGGGATCGCACCCTCTTCGTTGTCCTTTCACTTGAAAGAACTCGTCAATGCCGATCTTTTAACTTCGCGCCAAGAGGGGCGATTTGTTTTTTATTCGGTTAAGTACAACTCGATGACAAGTCTGTTGGCCTACCTAACCGAAAACTGCTGTGGTGGCAATCCGTGTACGTCCGTCCGAAATGATATGTGCGCCAATACTCAGGGCGCAACGCCATAAACATCACCGTTGGCTCCCCAGAGCCTACGGTCCAGTTAATCTTGTCGTGGAAGTATTAGCATTATTATGTCGGATAAAATCTATAACACCCTGTTTCTTTGTACGGGCAATTCGGCGCGCAGCATCATGGCCGAAGCGTTGCTCAATCATTTTGGGCGAAATCGTTTCAGGGCATACAGCGCGGGCAGCCATCCTGGCGCTCACGTCAATCCCCTTACTCTTGAGGTTCTTCAGTCGGCTCGCCTGCCGGCTGATGACTTACGCAGTAAAAGCTGGGACGAGTTCGCCCGGTCAGAGGCGCCGCAACTGGACTTTGTCATTACCCTTTGTGATAGCGCAGCAGGAGAATTATGCCCTGTGTGGCCGGGCCAACCGATTACCGCGCATTGGGGGTTTGAAGACCCGTCGGCTTTTGAAGGAACGGCCGAAGAAAAACGCGCCTTCTTCGACAAGATTTTTCGCCAAATCGCAAACCGCATCAAAATTTTCAACAGCTTGCCATTAGCCACGCTGGACCGGGTGGCCATCAAGCGCGAACTCGACGCACTGGGCGATCGGGCAACGCAAACAAGTACCCTCGCCTCTTAATGTCTCTATGCGCGTGAAAGGGGCCCTTCAACGTGATAGCCCCTTTAGCGGCGGGCCTGAATCTCTTGTCAGAAACGCCTACTCCCTCTCTTTTGCAGCGTATATATGAACGTCCTTTTCCTGTGCACGGGTAATTCGTGCCGCTCTATCCTGGCTGAAGCCACTTTCAATCACCTTGCCCCCGCTGGCTGGAAGGCCATGAGTGCCGGCAGCCAGCCCACAGGCCAAGTACACCCTCGGTCTTTAGCGTTGCTTGCGCGCGAAGGTATTTCAACAGACGGCTATTTCAGCAAGTCTTGGGATAATCTGCCGCATACGCCCGATGTGGTCGTTACAGTTTGCGCCAGCGCCGCAGGCGAAACCTGCCCCGCGTACCTGGGGTCAGTCATACGCACGCATTGGGGCGTTGAGGATCCCGCCCATGCCACAGGCACCGACGAAGAGATCGATGCGGCATTCGATACCGCGTATCGTATTTTACGTACCCGTATCGAAGCCTTCCTGGCGTTGCCGCTAGCCGACCTGAAAAGCGATCCTGTTCGCTTGAAAACTGAACTGGATCGTATTGGCGACCTTCTTCCTTAAGGCATCACTTGGCCGCGTTTTTTGAGCCGACCCTTTCATATTTAGCGTCCTGCGCCCAGGGCGCCTTCCCCTTTGTTGTAAAGAGAGAACCAACGTGCTTGCTGCGCTATTGATTTTTATTGTCACCATTGTGCTGGTTATTTGGCAGCCGCGCGGCTTGAACATTGGCTGGAGCGCCTCAATCGGCGCAGTACTGGCGCTGGCTTTCGGCGTGGTCAGCTTTAGCGACATACCCGTGGTCTGGCAGATTGTCTGGAACGCGACCGGCACGTTCGTGGCGATCATCATTATCAGTCTGCTATTGGACGAAGCGGGTTTTTTCGAGTGGACAGCGCTGCACGTCGCCAGATGGGGTGGCGGGCGCGGCCGGCTGTTATTCGCGTTGATTGTATTGCTGGGGGCTGCGGTGTCCGCGTTCTTTGCCAATGACGGCGCCGCCTTGATCCTGACGCCTATCGTCATGGCAATGCTCTTGGCATTAGGGTTCACACCCGCCGCAACACTGGCCTTCGTCATGGCAGCGGGTTTTATTGCCGATACCGGCAGCCTGCCGCTCATTGTGTCCAACCTGGTCAATATCGTCTCCGCGGATTTTTTCAATATCAGCTTTGCGCGCTATGCCGCGGTCATGGTTCCGGTCAACGTTGTTTCCGTTGCGGCCACCTTGCTGGTACTGATGCTGTATTTTCGCCGCAGCATTCCGGTTCGCTACGACGACAGCCAGCTTAAAGAACCCAAAGAGGCGATTCGCGATTTGGCAACCTTCCGAGCAGGGTGGGTCGTGCTCGGGCTGTTGCTGATCAGTTTCTTTACCCTTGAGGGTTTTGGCGTGCCGGTCAGTGCCATTGCCGCCCTGGGCGCGCTGGCGTTGCTTATCGTTGCTGGACGCGGGCACAAAATCAGCACACGCAAAGTCGTGCGAGACGCGCCCTGGCCCATCGTGATTTTCTCGCTGGGCATGTACCTGGTTGTCTATGGACTACGCAATGCCGGGCTGACAGAAATGATCGCCGGCTTGCTCGACTATCTGGCCAGTCACGGTTTGTGGGCCGCCACCCTGGGCACCGGTGTGCTGACCGCTCTGCTCTCATCGATTATGAACAACATGCCTACTGTGCTGGTGGGAGCACTTTCCATCGACGCCAGCCAGGCAACGGGTGTGGTCAAAGAAGCCATGATTTATGCCAATGTCATCGGTAGTGACCTTGGTCCCAAAATCACCCCTATTGGCAGCCTGGCCACCCTCCTGTGGCTGCACGTCCTGGCGCGCAAGGGCATGACTATTACGTGGGGGTACTACTTCAAAGTGGGCATTGTGCTGACTTTGCCTGTTTTGCTTATCACCCTCGCGGCACTGGCGATTCGGTTGGGTGCGTTATGACAGTCGTTCCTTGACTGATGCCTGGTTCTGCATTGCTACAGATTCAGATATGATCATGCCCCCACAATATCGGAGGAACTAACCGGAGCCCTTGGGCTATCTTTCTGATCTGTCTCCGACCGGGCCTGACCTCTTTCGGAGGCCCGGTTGCACATTTGGGCTACTTCCACGAGGAGTTCGTGACGCGACGCCAGTGGTTATGATCGGCAGTCGTGTCGTGGACTGGTTGCTAAGCGTGGTTCTATGAGAATTCGAATAGCCCATTGGAGCCAGGCGCCTGCAACCAACCAGCTAGCCTGGTGTTCAAATAAGCCGCTGGCGTACTTTTGCGGTGACCCATTCGCTGACCACAACGGTGGCGAAGATCACGATCAGCAACATGAATACTTTCGGCCAAGCCAATGTGCCTAGAGCCGATTCCAGCTTGACTCCTATGCCGCCGGCGCCGACCAGCCCTAGTACCGTGGATTCCCGTATGTTGATGTCCCAACGAAATACGGTCACCCCTGCCAGGGTTGGCGCAATTTGCGGAAAGACACCCCAGGCCATGACCTGTGCAGAACCTGCTCCTGTGGAGGTAATGGCTTCCACTTGCTGGGTATCGATCTCTTCTATCGCCTCGTAAAGCAGTTTACCGATGAAGCCGATGGAACGCAGGGCAATGGCGACCACCCCAGCCAATACGCCCGGCCCCAAAATGGCCACCAGCAGCAAGGCCCAGATCAAGGAATTGATCGAGCGCGACGCAACAATAGCCAGTAAGGCAAAGGGCCTGATCCAGACCGTGCTGGGTGTGGTATTTCGCGCCGCTAGAAAGGCAATAGGAACGGCGATGAGCGTACCCAGCAAGGTGCCTAACGTTGCGATATTCAATGTTTCCCACAGCGGCCACAGCAGTTCCCGGGTGTAGTGCCAGTCGGGAGGGAGCATCCGGGCGCCAATATCGGCGGCCTGCTTGGGCGCATCCGCCACAAAAGACCAGATGGTGTCTTGGGTCATGACTTGAAAGGCCCACGATACCAAGGCCAGCCCCAGGACCCAGGCGGAAAACACGAGCAGATCTTGTCTTGGGCTGCGCACGCGCCACGTTAGAGTATTTTTTTGCGTATCCATCCCGATCCGTACTCAGCAAGCATGACAATGGCGATAATGACGATAAGAATAGCGGCGGCGGTATCGAACTCGTAGCGATCCATGGCGGTATTCAGCGTGGCGCCTATACCCCCCGCCCCAACAATGCCAATGACTGACGATTCGCGAAAGTTGATATCCAGGCGATAAAGCGACAGGCCCACCAAACGCGGCATAATCTGCGACAGCACGGCAAAATCCAGCACTTGCGCGGTCGACGCACCTGTTGCGCGCAGGGCTTCCAACTGAGCCCCCTGCACTTCCTCGATGTCTTCCGCCAGCAACTTGGCCAGAAAACCGATGGTGGCGAACGTGAGTGTCAGAAAGCCCGCGAAAGGGCCGAAACCGAACATGGCGACCAGCAGTATGGCCACGATGATCTCGTTCAGTGTCCGGGAAACCGCAATGAATCCTCTGCAGAACAGGTATATTCCGGCGGGCGCCACATTGCGGGCGGCACCCAGGGCAAACGGTATGGACAGTGCAATCCCCAACGCCGTTGCAGTAATCGCCATGGTCAGGCTTTCCTGAAAACCCAGCACAATGTCCGAATATCGCGACACGAAATCCGGCTGTACGAAGGCAGCGATGAACTTCCCGCCACGCACCAACCCTTCCGAAACCCGCGCCCAATTGACTTCCAATGAAAGGATGGCCAGGGTCAAATAACATATGGCGCCCAGCAGCAGGCTATGGCGCAGCCAAGCGCGGGCGATGAATGGCGGCTTGCGCCAAGTATCCGGCAATGTTGATGAACTAGAGGCAGACATGATGTGAACGTCTAGCCGACGGCGGCCAGTGATGTCGTTTGATCGTAAAAATCGTTGGCGATGGTGTTGTTGCCGGCCAGACGGTCCGTGATGCTGGACCAGTCTTCGTCCCCATAGATGTCAGTCAAGACCTTGTCATCCACCTGTGCTGCAGGACCGTCATAGACCATCATGCCCTGCCGCAAGCCAACTATTCTGGGCAGGAACTCCGTGGCCAACACGACATCGTGTATGTTGATGATGGCGGCAAGCTTATGCTCGGCGCACAATGTCAAAATCAACCGCATAATCTGCCGAGATGTTTTCGGATCGAGACTGGCCGTGGGCTCGTCGATCAACAAGAAGGCGGGCCGCTGCATCAAGGCTCTGGCAATGCCGACGCGCTGGCGCTGTCCGCCAGAGAGCGCGTCGGCGCGCTTGTTCTCCATACCCGCCAGACCTACGCGTTCAAGCAGAGAATAAGCCAGCTGGATATCTTCCGAGGGAAATCGCCTGAACCAGCTTGGCCAGAACCGGATGTAACCCAATCGCCCCGACAGCAGGTTTTCCATGACCGTCAAGCGTTCTACCAGTGCATATTCCTGAAAGATCATGCCAATTTGACGTCGGGCCATGCGCAGGCCCTGCCGTCCGGCATGAGCCAGATCCTGGCCATTCAATAACACCTGCCCTTGCGTCGGCTCAACCAATCTATTTATACAACGTATTAATGTTGATTTTCCCGCCCCTGAAGGACCGATCAAGCCCAGCACTTGCCCTGCGGGAACCGACAGGCTGACCCCACGCAAAGCGGGGTCGCCCGTTGGATAGCGTTTATGTAGCTCTTTGATTTCCAGCACGGTATCGGCGCTTTAATTGCAGGTATAGGTCACACCCATCGCACGATCGATATCGCGCACCACCTGCCAGTATTCCTTGTAGGTGATAGGCATGAATTTTTCTTGTGGCGGCTGGGCGGTGTTGAACTCCTTGGCCAAGTCCGACCCTTCCCATTCAAATGTAAAAAAGGCTTCTTTGACTTTTTTCGCCAGTTCCGGCTTCAGGTTGTGCGCATAACCATATCCGGTTGTTGGAAAGGTTTGCGACTTGTAGATAATATTGAACTGCTCAGGCTTGACGGTGCCGCGCGCTTCCATGCGCTGCTTGACCGAATTGGCCACTGCGGCGGCCGGATAATCCTTGTTGGCAACACCCAGAATGGAGTTGTCATGCTTGCCTGAGAATACGGGTGTGTAGTCTTTGTCCGCTTCCATCTTGAATTGGTCGCGCAGCAGGGCTGAAGGCGCCTTGTAGCCGGAGTTGGATGTTTCCGATGTAAACGCCATGCGCTTTCCCCGGATATCCTCGACCTTCTCGATGCCGCTGCCGGGATGGGTGATAATTTCCATCTCGTAGCCGAACTTATTATCCTTGGACACCATCATCGTAAAAGGAACGAAACCGGCACAATTCACCGCCAACGGGTTGGAGCCTGTATTGAAGCCGGCTACATGCAGACGGCCGGCGCGCATCGCTTCCAGTTGAGCCGCATTGCTCTGAACCGGGAAGAACTGAACTTTCTTGCCGGTAACCTTGGACATATGCTGAATAAAACCGTCCCACACCTTGGCATAAACCGCCGGGTCTTCCACGGGGGTGTAAGCAAACACTAATGTGCTGGGATCCACCCACTCTTTGGAATCGGTGGGCGCATCAGCGACCAGATCGCCATCTTTGTCCTGGTAGCGAGCGTCCATCGCGTGTGCGGCACTGCCTAGCAATGCTGCGGCCGCCAGCGCGATAGCGGTAAACAACTTATGTGGAACAAAGGCACTTGTATGTGAAGCGACGGGCTTCAATTTAAGGTCGGCGTTCATGGTCATCTCCGTTTGCAATGCCGACACTATATGAATGATTTGTTTCAGGCGTGTGACTAATGACTACATAACCGAGATTGCGGCCGGAGCAGATACGCGTGGCTTTATTGAGTTATGGGGAATGCGGCAATTTGACACGACTGGCCCATGCCGCCAGCCAAAAACTCAAGGTAAGGAGTGCGGCGCAGGCGGCAATAGACCACACTACGACGTCATAGGATATTGTCCTCGACCAAAGCCATGCGGCCACTAGGGGCGCTACGGCTCTGGCCAGCGTGCTGGGAAAGGTCAATAGACCATTAATTGCGCCATAGGCCCTGCGGCTGAGCATTTCAGGCACTACCAAGCCCCGCACAATGGTAAAAATACCGTTGCTGGCGCCGTATACAACGCATGCCGCGGTAATAACCCACATGTTTGAAGGCCCGAGCGCCAAAACGATAAACACCAAGGGGAATACTGCAACGACAAAGGTTCCGATGCATCGCATGGATGTTCCGGAGCCAAAAATGCTGATCAGGATCCGGCCCGCCACTTGAGCTGGACCGATGGTGGCGATAGCCCAAACCACATTGCTGGTAGACAAACCGCCTTCAAGCAGCAACGGGTACATGTGAAAGGTAAAGGCGGTGAATGCGCCTGCGTAAGCCGTCAACGCCACCATCAATAACCAAAAAACTGGCTTGTGAAGCGCTGCTCTGACCTCCTCTTTATCCGTTGTCAGCGTATTGACGTTATCTGGATGGCTAAAATGAACAGCATCTTTTTCGGGCCGGATAAAACCGAAATAAGCCACCGCGCAAATCAATCCATTGATAAGCGCTAACACCAGCAAGGCATCACGCCATCCCCAATGGTCCAATAAGAACTGTACAAGGGGAATAAATACGGTACTGGCAAACCCGCCCCACAGCGTTATCGCGGTGATGCCTGCCCGAGCCTTACCCGCCCCGACCCGTCGGGCCATTACGGCAAACGCCGGCTCGTATAGCGCCGCCGCCTGTAAGGCGCCGAGGCCTGCAACCAGCAGATAAAACCCTAATAAGCTATCGACCTGCGACCAGAGGGCCAACAGCACCGCCGCCATGAGTGACGCTCCGCCCATAAGCACCCTGCCGTACCCTTTATCGACAGCAACGCCAACTGGGTAGGCCAAGAATCCGGCCAGCACCAAACCAAGTGTGGCGGCGCCATACACATCCGTCTTGGACCAGCCCAGTTCAGCCATCATGGCTTCGGCGATCAAAGGAAAGCTGTAATACAGCGATCCCCATGCGCATATTTGGCCGATACCGAGAGCTATGGTAAGCCCACGCGAATTGTCTGCCGTTGCTGGTGAGCGGGAGGATGCTTCCAGCGTATTAGCCTGAATATTAGCCATGTCGCATTTATTTACGGTTGTGTAAGGGGCGCATCTTGCAGCGCGTAAGCGACCTCAAGCGCCGTCGCTTTGGCATAACGCATGACACCGATCAGGGTTGCTGAAGCAAAGCCAGTCCATTCGCCATAACCCACTAACCATAAACCGGGTACGTTAACCGACTGAGTTCCGGAAAGCGCAACCTTGCCTTCCTGCGTAACAATACCCAGTGACTCCAGATGCGCCAATGCCGGACGAAAGCCGGTGCACCAAATGACCGCATCGAATGCGGTTTCCGATCCATCTTGCCAAATCACGCCATTTTCTGTGAACTCCCGAAATGGCCGCACAGCATTAAGCACGCCCCGTTCCCGCGCGGCTTTAACCGGATCCACCATCACGACATCGCCTAGCCCACCGGGCGGATCTTGCAGTACCCGCCCTTCCTGCTGTGCTTTCCATTTGGCCGTGGCACGTTCGAACAGCACCCGACCATCTACGTCGTCTGGCAGGAAGATCGGCTCAGTTTGCGTCACCCACGTGGTTTTGGCCACGCTAGACACTTCTGCCAGAATCTGGGCACCCGAATTACCGCCGCCTACGATAAGCACTTCCTTGCCAGCAAATGGCATAGCGTTGCGGTAATGTGCGGAATGCACCTGCTGCCCAACGTAAGAGGAGCGATTCGGATAGGCCGGCACAAAGGGGTGGCTCCAGGTACCCGTCGCACTGATCACCGCACGGGCACGCCACACGCCTTGATCCGCCTGCACAACAAAGCCATCCCCATCGCGGCGAATGTCCGTCACCAACACCGGCCGCTCTATAGAAAAATCGTAGCGCTTTTCGTATTGAGTTAAGTAGCTAACGATGTCATCGCGTGTTGGATAGCCCTCTACTGACGGCATGCCCCAACCCGGCAAGGAACTCCACTGGGCAGGAGAAAATAGACGCAAAGAATCCCAGCCTTGGACCCACGCACCGCCCGGTGCGGGGCTATTATCCAAAAGCACGACGCTTAAGGACGTACGCCTTAAAAAGTACGCGACAGCCAAGGCAGACTGGCCACCACCCATAATCACGACATCGTAGACCCGCTCGTGAATAGTGGCCAGCACGTTTTCCTTTTGCTGAGTGTGACTTTGTTCTGCCATGGCAGTTGTTCCTTATGGTTATTGCATCG
>DATCVA010000135.1:0-6314 GCA_036567205.1 Eoetvoesiella sp.
GACGAGCGCTCCGCCTTGCGCGACCAACTGTTGCGGCGCGAAGCCGAATATGCGTCCATGGCTCAGCGCGTCAGTGTGCACGAAGCCGAGATGAACACACTTCGTTCCGCGACCGATGCTGCCCATGCGACGCTGCAAGTCGAAGTCACGCAGTACAGGACCGAGTGCGAGGCACTGAAGCTGAAGCTTGCGGCCAGTCAGTCCGATACCTCGCGTTTGCGCGTCGTGGCTGACAAGGCTCGCGAACATATCGATTCAATCTTAGTGCGCCTGCCCGGCGCGCCGCAGGAGTAGAGTATTATGGAACGCATAGACGTATCCATTCTGGGCCGGGATTACTCCTTAGCATGCATGCCCGCCGAAAAAGAAGCTCTGCTGGCAGCGGTACGCCACGTCGATCAACGCATGCTTGGTGTAAAAGGTTCGGGCAAGGTGGCCAGCAACGAGCGCATTGCAGTTATGGCGGCAATTCAGATCGCCGTCGAGCTTTTAGCCATGCGCGCACCCGACGGACCGCTAAGTAACCTTGCATTGGGTGATTTCAAGCGTAAAATTGATGACATGAACAACATGCTCGACCAAGTAGTCGGGCCAGCAACTCAAGCTCAGAGGTAGAATCAACATAATAGTTTTCGGATATTGCCATTCAATATCCACCAGTTAGTCCCTGCCGTGTTCGTGACCTTGGCCATACATTCCTTGAACCAATGCTTTTGGCATACCGGTTGCTGGATTGACAAGTAGGAGTGCTCTCCATTTATGGCGAACCCGAAGCTTGACTGAAGGCGACCACCTTGAACCCTCGGTTCCAGGATGCCGGCCTAGACGGCACAGGCGGGGCAATTTATCAAAGCTCGTCTTCGGACGAGCTTTTTCTTTTGGGATGAAACTATGTACTTATCAGGGCAGAATCGAAAACGGCTGTGCGCACTGGCTTTGAGTGTAGGTGCAAGTACCATGATGTTGCCGGTATTGGCGCAGCAAGAAGGCAATGACGAGCCGAAAGGCGGGAAGTGGCCACAGGCAAGCTTGCGTGCTGAAGCGTCCGAACAGATTGCTCAGGACACCGTGAGAATCACGCTTGCGTCCGAAGTCAGCGATGCCACGCAGTCGGCCGTTGCCAAATCCCTCAGCAAGACGCTGCAAAGCGTGATGGACGATGCCAAGGGCGATGCCAAGGTTGAAGTCAGCAGCGGCAACTACCATGTATGGCCAATGAACAATGAGAAGGGCAAGATATCAAATTGGCGCGGGCGCGGTGAAATTTTCCTGAAATCCACGGATTTCGCCGCGGCATCCGAGCTCGCAGCAAAATTAAGCGATCGCATGCCCATTTCAAACCTTGATTTTTCGGTTTCGCCGCAAGTCCGGGCGAAACACGAAGAGGCCTTGCTGACGCAAGCCGTCAAGGCTTTCGGCCAGCGTGCCCAGGCCTTGACTGATGCGCTGGGCTTTGCCGGCTATTCCATACGCAATATCGACTTGAGTGGCGCCGGAGCCCAGTACCAGCCTGCTCAGCGCATGGTCGGAATGGCCGCAGACAAATCCAGTGTTCCATTGGAAGGTGGCACGGAAACTGTCACGGTGTCGATTAACGGTTCGATTTTTTTACAGACCACGCAAAAATAATTGCGCCGGCCAGGACCATGGGCAGTGACAACAACTGGCCCATGGACAAGCCGCCCGCCAACAGGCCCAGGTAATAGTCGGGCTCTCGCGTAAATTCCGCCAGGAATCTGAATGTGCCGTAACCCATTAGGAATACGGCGCTGACCTGGCCCACGGGCCGCTTCTTGCGGGCGAAGAGCCAGACCAGGGCAAACAACGCAAATCCTTCCAGGCCCATTTCGTATAACTGCGAGGGATGGCGTGCAATGCCGTCTTCGGTATGTGGGAATACCATCCCCCATGGTAGTGTGGTGGGCCGGCCCCATAGCTCGCCATTGATGAAATTGCCGAGGCGCCCGGCCGCCAGGCCCAGCGGGATCAACGGCGCAACGAAATCGCCGATTTCCAGAAGCGATTTATTGCGTTTTCGCGCGAAAATCAGCAGCACGACGATTACACCCACCAGCCCGCCATGAAACGACATGCCGCCTTGCCATAAATAGAAAATTTCCAGCGGATGGGCGAGATATTCGGCGGGCTTGTAGAACAACACATAACCCAGGCGGCCGCCTACCACCACGCCAAGCACGCAATAGAAAATGATGTCTTCAAGGTCGCGCAAGCTCAGGTCGGTGTCGCCCCTGTTGATACGCCACCGCCCAAGCACCCACACCAACGCAAAGCCGATGAGATACATGAGGCCATACCAGTGTATGGCCACCGGGCCGATTTGCAGGGCAACGGGGTCGATTTGCGGATAGTGAAGCATGGCTTTGATTGTCTTGTTGAAATATGGCCGATAATACCGCGATACAGGCTCAAGCTGGCCTGCTTTGAATCCGGCATTTCTTTTAACGCAGTCAGGTAGTTTATGTATTCACGTTTTTTTATCACTTTATTGTGCTGGGCCAGCTTTGGACTGAGCGCCAATGTGACCGCCCAGACCACTGGTATTGACCTGGCCAAATCCAATAACTGCCTGGCATGCCATCAGGTCGACAAGAAAAGGGTAGGCCCGTCTTTCACGCTGGTCGCGCAGCGATTTGCCGAGCAGGACGGTGCGTTGGAATACCTGGCCAACACCATACGGCACGGGGGGCGTGGTCGCTGGGGTGCCGTACCCATGCCTGCCCAGCCACAGGTGAGTCCTGCGAATGCCCAGTTGATCGCCGCATGGATACTGTCGCTGGCGGACAAAAATCTGCCCGAGATCAAATAGCATGCGCTGTTAGCGCCACGGCTATGTATCAGTGTGTTGAATTCAGGGCTGCTGAACGCTGACGTGGACAGCGCTTCGGCTACCTCCGCCTGTCAGCCTGGCCAGGACCGCAACAATGGCCAGGGTCACTAAAACACGGCCGACCAGTATTACCCATATATCGGCACCCAACGCCATCAGCAGCAGGGTGTCTTCAATCAGGGAATGGGATAGTGATAGCCACGACAAGGCCAACAATCGTGTCCGCGGCGAGAAGTTCTGCTTCTCCGCCTCTTCGATGATCAGCGCGCCGCCATAGGTAAGTCCAAGCAATACCCCGACGGTGGTCACCGGTGCAACCTGGGCGTTCAAGCCTGAAACGCGAAGCAAGGGCATCATGGCGGCCGTAATACGCCGGGTAATGCCCAGGCGTTCCAGTACGTCGAGTATGACGACGAGGACGGCAATGATTACAAAAGTGAGGGCCAGCGAAAACGCAGTGGCTCGTATCCAGTCCAGATAACCGCCGGATGCCGCGGCAACCGCCGTGTCCGATCCCCTAAGCCACTCGAAAGATACGGGGTCGGCGAGCGCGCCAGTGAAATGGCAAGCCCACGACACGGCGGCACCATATACCAGGGCGGTCACGACTCGCAATGCGCCTGTTACCCAGAAGCCCGCTCCCGCGCGCCGTACGATAGCCTGTTCCACCGGCAGACCATGCGCAAAAAGCATCATGGCGCACAGGGCGCTGAGCTGTCCGGCTGTCATGTCGATGGTGCCGGCCAGGCTGCTTAGCGAGGCGATGCCGCCGTATATTCCGATCAGTAGCGTGGTGGCCCAGATGATGCCGGCTTCGGGAGGAAGGTTCAGCAAGGACATGGCCGGTGCGATGACGCGGCCCACGAGGTCCACCAGGCCAAATTCCTGTGCGATCTGCACGATGATCATGACCGGGAGCATGACCTTGCTGACAGCAATAAACATGTGCCAGCTGCGCGACAGCATGGTCTTTGGATACGAGAGCATCACGCTTCCCTGCATATTGAGTGCAGCGATTTTATCGGTTTTCAGGCAACAGGGTTACCCCGTTGCCTGTACAGCAATGCTATTCGACGTTTTTCAGCACGCCTCGCCGCATTTGATCGAGTTCGATGGACTCGAACAGTGCTTTGAAGTTGCCTTCTCCAAAACCTTCATTGCCCTTGCGCTGGATGATTTCGAAAAAGATGGGGCCGATCTGGTTCTCGGTAAATATTTGCAGTAACAGTTCGCCTTCCGCGGCGCCATCCAGCAGTATTTTGTTTGCTTGCAAACGGGAAACGTCTTCGCCATGGTTGGGCAGGCGGCGGTCGAGCAGTTCGTAATACGTGTCGGGGGTGTCCAGGAACTGAAGCCCGGCACTTCGCAAGTGTTCCACCGTGCCATGGATATTGTCGCTGGCCAGGGCGATGTGCTGTATGCCTTCACCGCGATAGAGATCCAGATACTCTTGAATCTGGCCTTTTTCCTCTGTGCCTTCTTCATTGATCGGAATGCGGATATTGCCGCAAGGCGAAGTCATGGCCTTGGACTTCACGCCTGTCACCTTGCCTTCAATATCGAAGTATCGAACCTCGCGGAAGTTGAACAGCCGCTCATAGAACTCGGCCCATTCGTCCATGCGACCTTTGTGCACGTTGTGGGTCAGGTGGTCGACGATAGTCAGGCCGGCGCCCGTGAAGTTGAGGTCAGCCTGGGCGGTGGTCGGATCGATGGGTTCAAAGTCGACGTCGTAGATGCTGATGTCGCCGATTCCGCCGTGCCCTTGCTTGCCTTGCCAGCGATCCACCAAATAGATGAGCGAATCGCCTATGCCCTTGATGGCGGGAATATTGAGTTCCATGGGGCCGCTACCCGAATCAAAACCCCACGCACCCAGTTCAAGGGCGCGTTTGTAGGCTTTTCCGGCATCGTCGACACGAAATGCGATGGCGCAGATGGATGGCCCATGCAGCCGTGCGAACCGCTGTGCAAAGGAATCTGGCTCAGCATTGATAAGGAAATTGATCCCGCCCTGGCGGTAGAGCGTAACGTCCTTGTTGCGGTGTTTGGCGATGGCTTTGAAGCCGAGGGCCTCAAATACCTTTCCCAGGGCGATGGGGTCGGGGGCAGTGTATTCAATGAATTCGAAACCTGCAGTGCCCATGGGGTTGTCCCATGGCTGGAATTGAGCGGTCATATAAGGCTCCTGCAATATGCGGCGGCGGTGGTAGGGTAATAGCAAGATTTTAAGCACTATGCCCTGGCAGGTGCTTGCGAAATCCCCTTGATATAAAGTGGTTAAAGCAATTTAATATGGCTACTGAGACGAATAGAGGCAGTTTATGGCGCAAAATGATTTGGACCGGATAGATAAGCAAATTCTGGCGGAACTGCAACGTAATGGCCGCCTTAGCAACCAGGATCTTGCCGATAAGGTGGCGCTCTCGCCCAGCCCCTGCTTGCGCCGGGTACGCAGGCTGGAGGACGAGGGCTACATACAGCGCTACGTCGCGCTCGTCGACCCCGATAAGGTCGGGCTCAAGCTGCTGGCATATGTGACCATCAGGCTGAACAAGATACACAGGGCAAGCCATGCACCGATCTCCGATTTCGCGCATGATGTGCAAGATTGGCCTGAGGTCGTAGAGTGCTATGCCATGTCGGGTGACATGGATTACTTGTTGCGCGTCCAGGTCGAGGACCTCACGCAATTTTCCCGCTTTGCCATGGACAAACTCATGCAACATCCTGCTGTTGTCGACATGAGATCGAGCTTTACCTTGCAGCGCATTAAAGAGACGACCGAGTTGGCCGTGTAGCGCCGTGGCCGTGAATGGATTCCTGGCATCCTATCCATCGCATTCTATAGACGCCCCGTCTTGAGAGGTGTGCTTCTTGTCTTAATTGCCGGATGTTTTCTATATATAGATAGCGGCCGCTAGCTCTCTATATAGATAGAGCCGCCTATATAGGGAGGGTGCTTATATAGGGAGGGTGCTTATATAGGGAGGCAACGCGGATGGCGCCCCAGTCTGGATGGACAGCAAAGCTTCGCTGTGACGCGTTAATTCCTTCTTGGGCGAGCCCGGACGCCGATGGGAGTACATCAATCAGCCCATTTTTCGTCCCTTTCTCGTGAATCGGGCCCGTGACCCCGAATTATTTCATTCCGGTTAAAAATATCTTACTGTTTTGTTTCAAGGGCTTATGGATTGTTTGGTCACGAAAGGCCGCTTTTCCGTATTATTTCCCCGTTTTCCATTTGCGCGGCACAAAATACCTGTGCTATAGTTTCGTTCTTCGCTGCTCCAGCACCTAGGGTTTACCCGCGGTGCAGACGGCCAAGCGCAGTGAAACCAAAGGCCTGTTGGCCGGGTCGAGCATGCGGCAGTGGCGCCAGGTTGGCGGTTTGTACGGTTAGGTCTTTACGGCCACCACGACGAACCACCCCGACTTGACAAGCCAAACGAACTGCTTCATAATC
>DATCVA010000136.1:0-10444 GCA_036567205.1 Eoetvoesiella sp.
GCCTCTTTAAGCAGCGCCCGTGCGCGGACCAGGTCCGGCTTGGCAAACGGGTCCTGGCCTTCCAGCGCCTTGTCCCAAAAGAACGTGTCGGGGCGAACCGGCTGGTCGCTGACAAGCGCGTCCTTGCCGCCAATAAAATTCATGTAGGCACGCTTATCGATGCTTAGGCCAATCGCCTGGCGCACGCGTTCGTCTTGCATCAATGGCGAGGGTTTGCGGTTGTTGAACGACAGGAAATACCACGCGGTATCTTTAAGGAATTGAACGTCCAGGCCATCGGTACGCAACGCCTGAAGTTTGTCGTTGCCCACCGATGCAATATGCACATCGCCGGCGCGCAGCGCCAGGCTTTTATCGGTATCGCCTCGCAGGTCGAACTCCACAGCATCCAGGTAAGGCAAGCCTTCCTGCCAGTACTTGTCAAAGGCCGGCGCATGGAAACTGACATTAGGCTGCCATTTTCCAAACCGGAAAGGGCCGGTGCCAATAGGCTGGCGAATGGTGTCGTCCCAGCCATCTGATTCGGGCGCCACGATCCAAAGTTCTGAAAGCAAGTTCAGGAAAGGCGCATACGGCTCGGCCAGGTCAACACGCAGGGTGCCGGCCGACGGAACGGTGATGGCCGTTACCAGTTTCATGGCGCCGCTTAACCAGCCGCCTTTAACTTTGTCGCGCACCCGCGTGAAATTGGCCTGTACGTCTTCGGCCGTCATGGCCCGGCCATTATGGAACAACACCTTGTCACGCAAATGGAAGGTGTAGCTGCGGCCATCGTCGGAAATTTCGAATCGTTCGGCCAGGAAGGGCTTGACCGTGCCGTCGTTGGCGATGCTGGTTAGCGTTTCCACGTAAACCTGCTGCACGGCGATCGAGCCGGAATGGCGGTGCGGGTCGGCGGTATCCAGGCCCAGCAAAGCCATTTTCAAGGTGCCGCCGCGCTTGGGCGTGCCAGCGCTTTGGGCGTAAAGAGCCGGCGAATAAGCCCCCGCACCGGCGGTCAGGGCAAGAAGTTTAAGCAATGTGCGTCGATTCATGATTCAGGATCCGTGTAAGCGTGAATGGCGGCGATCTGTGCAGATTCACCGGAATAAGGAAAAGGAAGAGGCGTGCCGTCCATGTCGTCAAAGGGCAAGCCAAGGTGGCGCAGCATGGTCGGCGCAAAATTAATAAGCTGAACAGGCTGGCTGACTGTGCTGCCCGCCGTGTAGTGGCCGCCTTGCACGATCAAGAAGGGCGACTGCTCATTGACACCCAGCCCGCCGTGCTGGCCCTGCCCCTGGTAGCTGGTGTTTTTTTCGGGATCAGACGCAATCCAGGTGCTGCCCGCCACGCCGTGCTTGTTGGGCTGCATGCTGTGCCGCATGGCAATAGCCAACGTGCAGCCCGGATTGTTTATGGGCAATCCCAGGTCGGACAATTGGTCGCCGGCGTACGTTGAACCGACCCAGGGCTGTGCATCAAGGTATTCCCCGATGGCGGCAGTGCGGTCTTGCGCTTCAGGCGCGACGGCCAAAATGCAGGCGCTGCCATTGGGTGCAATCACCACATCGCTGCTGTCGGCCGCGGCTTTCAAGCCCGCCTGCACCAAGGCCCGGCCCACATCAATTTCGCCAATCACGGTTTCCATGCCATGGTCGGACGCCACCATCAGCAGAATATCTTCACCGCGGCGCCGTAGCATGGCGACGGCGTCCAGTACCTGTTCGACGCATTGATTGGCGTGCCTGATTGCATCCTGGTGCTGTGGCGAACCCAAGGCCGTCGCGTGGCCTGTGTGATCGGGTTCCGATAGCCATAGCGTGGAAATGACGGGCGCGTCGGGGCCAAGCAGGCGCTGGCAGAATCGGGCCGTCATTTCTATATCACCCGGCGCCCCCTGAGGGATTTCCATGGCTTCAGCGCCGGTATAAGGACGATTGCCGGGGCCATAAGATCCGGCACGATGGTAAACATCGCCATAACCGTCGGGGTCGTGGAAGTAGGCCGCGCCGGCCGAAACATTAGACATAATGCAGGCGCCGCCATATTTTGCGACGCGTTGCGCAAGCGTCGGCGCCGTCAAGGTTTGGCCCGTAGCGCGGCGCATATGTTCGCGAAAATCAGGGTTGCCTACCGAACGACAGCGTAATCCATGGGCCTCGGGCAGGATCATGGTGTTGCCAAGCAGCCCATGCCGGGCGGGCAGGCAGCCCGTGGCAATTGAAGCAGAGCTGACCCGGGTTGTCGACGGAAAGACCCCGCGCGCGTTAGAAAACCAGCAGGCCTCGTTGATAAGTTTGCTTAACACCGGGCTGTTACTGGAATTGATTAAGTCGCGACGCAGACTGTCGCACATAATTAATACGGATCGTTTAACGGATTTCATGTTTGAAATAATAGGCTTTCATCATTGCAAACAGATGACAAAGCGCTGCTTATTTCAATATATAAGTTATTGATTTTAAAATAAAAAATGGCGTAAATGGCCGGCAAGAAACCGACCATTTACGCCATAATAAAATGGGTAAAATTAATTCAAATTAAATGGTAAATAATTTATAAAATCAGGCAGACATTAATAAATCCGATTCATCTTGCGATACTAACTGCGCCATAACGCCATTTAGTGCAAAATCAAAAATATCGAAATTACGTAATCGTGTCGAAGCCGCCCTCTGAAGATACTCATCCGTCAAAGAATGCGAAAGTAAAAACGGAATCGGCTGCTCCGAGTAACCGCCGTGCGATCGTAAAGGACGATCGCCAATGCTCGACAAATCATGTTCCGCATGGCTCGATCCCAACACGTACGATTCCTGTGCAATCACAACCAGGTCCGCTTCGCGGTCGGCGGGCAGTTGCATTGCTTTTGCAGCCTCGCTGCCCGTCAATACGTGCTCTACTCCGGCAAGCCCCTGAATCAGTTGCAACATTGCCGGAATTTGCTCTGCGTTTGCGGCATACACCCGTACAAACGAGCCCAATGCACCATGATGGCGTACGAAGGGATCAGTAATAGGGCAAATAACGCGCGCACTGCCTGCGCCAAAGCGCTGTTCCAGAACGTCTTGTAAAAACACGATATTAGGCTTGCCATCGGTTCCGGTTTTATCCGACATGCCGTGGTCAGCCACACACGCCACAATAGCGCCCGCATCCACAAACGCCTGCAGCCGCTGGTCCAGGGCCGACAAGAACGCGTTCGATTCCGGTGCGCCTGGCGCATACTTATGCTGGATATAGTCCGACAGCGACAAGTAGATCAACTTCGCACGCTGTTGACGCAGCAAAGCCAGGCCGGCGTCCAGCACATACAAGGACAGGTCACCCGAGTACATATCGGGCGCCGGACGTCCGACCAAAGCCTCGACCTGGCTAATGCCATGCTCTTCAACCGTGCAACTGGCCACTTTTTCTGTCGAAAAGCAGATCCCCTTCATATTGTGGCCCAGTACCTTGCGCAGCTTGTCCTTGGCCGTGATCGCCGCTGTAGGCACACCCGCTTGCGACATCAGCCCCAGCAAGGTTTCGCCGATAAGCAACCGGGCGTCGGTCATCATGATTTCGTCGCCGGTCTTGCGATCCAGAAAATAATTGCCGGCGATGCCATGCACCTCGGGCGGTGCGCCCGTAACGATGGATACGTTGTTGGGATTGGTGAATGAAGGCATGACGCAGTCGGCGATGTCCGAGAACCCATTTTCCACAAAGCGCGCAATCGTGGGGAAAATGCCGTCGGCGATGCCCTGCGCAATGTATTCGGGGTCGCAGCCATCAATACAGATGACCACCGTCGGAAGCGCGGGCAAACGATAGTGGCGGCCATGCAGGGGGATTGTTTTTGTCATGCGGAAACTCAAAAGAATGGTTGGCGTAATGGCAATGCCGATACAATAACGTGTTCAAAACTACCGTGCTGTGATTGTTTATCGCGTTTGTGTGAGTATTATTCACGTATGGGGCTACTTAATGAATCGAATCCCGCCCTTGCCGGCCCTGCGCGCCTTCCTGGCCGCCTGCCGCGCTGGCAGCTACACGGCCGCAGCCGAAGAGCTGCACGTTACCCACGGCGCAGTTAGCCGGCAAATTCAAGTACTGGAAGAATGGCTGGGCCAAAAACTGTTTGAGCGGTCGGGCCAGCGCATGGCGCCTACCCAGCATGCCCTGGCATTCGCCCTGGAAGTTGGCGTGGCATTCGAGCAAATCGAGTCAGCCGCCCGCCGTTACGGCAAAGGCAGCGCATCGGCGCTGCTGCGCGTCAGCGCGCCCGCTACGTTTGCCATGCGCTGGTTAATTCCCCGGCTACCCGATTTTTACCAGCGCTACCCCGGTAGCTTAATACAGGTCCAAACCGCCACCACCCAGCAGTTATCACTGTCCGGCAGCTTCGACCTGGCCATTCGACGTGGCGCCGCCAATAACGAGCATTTTTTAGCCACTCCGTTTCTTGAAGAATGGCATACCCTGGTGGCGGCCCCCAGCTTGCTGGAACGCACGCCGCTACATAGCCCGTCAGAGCTTTCAACGCATGTGTTGCTAGACACCGAGACCCGTCCGGGTCAATGGCAGCACTGGCTGGACGCCGCCGCATACAAGGGAACGCGCGAGTTCCGGCGTCAGCGATTCGACCATTTTTATGTGACCTATGCAGCCCTGATCGACGGCCTTGGAGTGGGAATGGGACCCATGCCTACGCTGGATCGTGACGTGGCGGCCGGCCGCCTGGTGGCGCCATTTCCTGAAGTACGAACTTCTAGCCGACAATACTTCAGCCTTACGCCGGCAGGCGTGCCTAAAACGTTAATCCATCGAAATTTCGAGGGCTGGCTGAAGGAGTCGGGCAATATGAATGAAGGGCAGAGCCCATGTGATCCTATGCTGATGACGTAATCACTAGCGAAATAAACGAAAATGGCATTGGGCAATAGTACGAGCCAGCCCATCGTTATAAGGCATAAGGCAGACACAGGCTTGTTGCCGAACTTAATAAAGACTATATTAAGTCCTGTGTAAATAAAGGGCTTTGCCATGCGTTACTCCACCCAAGTCAAGCCAATCAGCTATATCAAGGCAAACGCTGCCGAAGTCCTTGCGGAACTTGCCGAACTTCGCGAGCCCTTGATCATTACTCAAAACGGTGAAGCGAAGGCGGTGCTTCAAGATGTAGCCTCGTTCGAAGAAACACAAGAAACCCTGGCGCTGCTGAAAATTCTGGCGCTGGGCAACAACGAGCTCGCAGCAGGCAACGTCAAGCCGGTCGCCGATGTAATTGCGCGCCTGCGCGCAAAAAACGCTAAACCCTAATGCCACAGGGCAGTAAGTCATACACATACAAGGTCGTGCTAACCGCCGGGGCCGAGCACGACCTTGAGTCAATTTATGACTACATTGTGGAATTTGACGGCATTGCCAGCGGCAACCACGTGCTCGATCAATTGTTGGACGTGGCCGATAGCTTGTCACGTTTTCCGGAACGGAAAAGCTATCCAAAAGAACTGCTCGTGCTTGGAATTCGGGAATACCGCCAAGCCCTATTCAAACCGTATCGGGTAATTTATCGAGTCGTAGACGCCCAGGTAGTTATCTACCTGATCGCCGACGGCCGGCGGGATATGCAGTCATTGCTAACGCGCAGGCTGCTGGGTGCATAGCGCAACACACCTATCCTTCGTAATTCACACTACCCCAGCACTCATCGCCCAGAATCAATAGTTATCGAGTTACTTTTAGAGCGAACAGTGATGCCGAGACCGTGGAATAGGCAATATTTAAACAAATAAGCTTGCTGTTGCATGCCGTGTATCGATGCTTTACACTACACGAATGATTGAGAGTTTCCGACACAAAGGCCTTCAAGTCTTTTTCGAGACAGGATCGAAAGCCGCTATTCAGGCCAAGCACGCCAACCGGCTGCAAATTCTACTAACTGCGCTCAACGCGGCGGTTGCGCCCGAGGATATGAGCGCCCCAGCGTGGAAACTGCACAAACTGTCGGGCAAGAACCCAAAAGGTCAATCCGTCCAAGATCATTGGGCTGTGTCGGTCAGCGGAAACTGGCGGATGACCTTCTATTTTGAAGGCCAAGACGCTGTTCTGGTGGACTACCAGGACTATCACTAGGAGATCACTATGCGCATGCATAACCCATCCCATCCGGGCGCAGTGCTTCGGGACTACCTCGGCGACCTGAGCGTTACGGAGGCAGCCGCCCGGCTCGGAGTCACTCGCACCGCACTATCGCGCATACTCAATGGCTCTGCGGGCATTTCTGCTGATATGGCCCTTCGGCTACGCGACGCACTCGGCACGAGCGCCGAAATGTGGATAAACATGCAGGCTCAATATGACTTGTGGCAGGCCGAGAAAAAGCCACGGCCAGCCGTTATATCGTTTCGTGAGCCTGCGCACGCCTGACAAAAAATAGCCGCACAGGGCTGGTGCCTGGAACACGGCCAGGTCTGAAGCGGGGAGCACCGAGCTTTCTATCCATGCGTGAATTTACGGCTATCTTGCCTGGGCCCGAATTACTTCCGCAAATTTTATTGCGGCGGCTCTTGGGCGAACGTTTTTCTTGGTGATAAGGCCTAGTTGACGGGTGGACATTTCGCCGAGTATGGGCAGGCAGGTCAAGCCGTCAAGGTTCAGGTCCGAACCAATGCTGGAAGGCAGTATTGTTATACCTAGATTGCCGCGAACCATGGCGAGTGCGGTGGCTGCGTGCTGCACCTGATAAGCAGGGGTTGGCTGGGCTGCGTTCTGTTTTAATGCATGCTCAACGGGGCCCGCGTTCATGACAATAAGTGGGAATTTGTTGGCACAGGCCCATACCGGGCGCATTGATGTCATGGGGTGCTTGTCTGGCACGACAAACATAAGATGGTCTGTTAAAAGAAGCTCGAAATCCAGTTCGGTGCTTTCTTGTATGACGCTGCCTATGCCTATATCGGCTTCGCCGTTTCGAATTGCCTCCAGGATGCGATTGTTTTTTTGTTCCACAAGTTCGATTTGCACGCGCGGATGGGCTTTTCGAAATTCAACCAGGGCGGCTGTAACAATACTTGCTGCCAACGAAGGCAGGGCAAATAGTGTCAGCTGGCCCGCCGTTCCAGAGCCTATGTCTTTGATATTTTGGTAGGCGTGCTCCAGGTTATCTAATGCGGTTTTGATTTGCTCATAGAAGGTGCGCCCGGCATCGGTAAGCACGCAGCGACGTGTCGAGCGATCAAAAAGCTGTACGTCCACATCTTGCTCAAGGGCTTTGATCAGCGCCGAAAACGAGGGCTGTGTTACAGCAAGGCGATCGGCCGCAGCAACAAAGGAACCTTCCTCGACCACCAGGGAAAACGCTTTAAGTTGCCGGTACTTTAAATTTAATGACATAGCCTAAGACTAATAATGAATGGTAATTATCAAATTGACCCAATTTTGCATTATCGCTCTAATCAAGCCTTCATTATTTAACGCCCAACTAAAAAACCATGCGAAACCATCTTCTAAGTGTTTTGTCGACCGTAGTGCTGTTATTGACCAGTACTTTGGTTCAAGCCCAAGGCTATCCCGACCGTCCAATCAGCCTGGTTGTTCCGTTTTCTGCGGGTAGCGGTACCGATGGCATAGCGCGCATCATCGCCGAGCGCCTGTCGCAACGACTTGGCCAGCCTGTTGTAATTGAAAACCGCCCCGGTGCGAACGCGCAAATCGGCGCCGACCTGGTGGCCCGGGCCGAGCCCGACGGCTACACCTTGTTAATGGCGACAAGCACGTCGCATTCCGCTAACCCGGGGTTCTTCAAAAACCTTAGATACGATCCCATCAAGGACTTTACTCCGCTTGCGCGGACAGGCATTTTGCCCTTCATCCTCGTCAGTAATACGAAACTGCCGGTAAAAAGTATGCAGGATCTTATTGACTATGCCCGTGCTCACCCTGACTCGCTTACCGCTTCCAGCTCCAATGGGACGGCGCTACTGTCCAGTGAAATGCTGAAGATGTTGGGGAAAATTGAATTTCTAACGGTACCGTACAAATCTGCTCCGCAGGCATTTAGTGACCTTTTAGGCGGCCACATTGATATGAATGTTGTCGATTTCGTTGTCGGGCTTCCGTCCATAATGGCGGGTAAGGTTCAGCCGCTGGGCGTGACAATGGCAAAGCGCTCCAAGCTGCTTCCCGATGTCCCAGCCATTGCCGAAACCATCCCTGGTTTTGATTTGAATCCATGGAATGGCATTTTTGGGCCGGCAAACCTGCCAGATACCATTGCCGATAAACTCGCGACTGAACTTCAGGGCCTTCTTGCCGAGAAAGAGATCCAGGACAAGCTCTCGCAAGTTGGTTTTGATGTTCAGCCCTCCGCCTCTCGCCAAGAGTTTGCCCAATATGTTAAGGACCAACTTGACTACTGGACCACATTGATCAAGCAATCCGGCATCCAGCCTGAATAGTTAAAACCAAGAAGGATGCAACATGATCAAAACAGCTAATGGCGCCGATAAAGACGCCGGGCGTTTGCAGGGAAAAAAGGCGCTTATTACCGGCGCTGCGGCAGGCATAGGCGCAGCCACCGCTGCAATATTCTGCCAACAAGGCGCTGAAGTGATTTTGCTGGATCGCGACGCCGAGACGCTTGCGCAAACGATAAGTGCCATACAAGCACAGCTTACGGGTGCGCGGCTGGTAAGCTGCGTCGCGGAACTAGGCAATGAGGCTGAAACTCAAACCGCCGTTTCCAACGCAATAGCGGCACTGGGCGGGCTGGATATTCTGGTTAATAATGCCGCCCGGCGCAGTTACGGGGCAATTGCCGATATTCCCGGCGAAGACTGGCGCGCCGTCATCGATGTAAATGTCATTGGTACCGCGAATGTTTGCAAAGCAGCCATGCCCGCACTGCGGCAGTCGGGCCGTGCAAGCATCGTAAATGTGTCTTCGTGCTATGCGGTGGCCGCTCGTGAGGGTATGGCTACTTACGACGTCAGCAAAGCAGGCATCTTGGCAATGACACGCGCACTTGCGTGCGAAGAGGCTGTGCACGGTATTCGCGCTAATGCTATTTGCCCCGGGCCCACGTTAACGACATTCCAGTTAAATAAAGCAACAGCCAGCGGTAAGTCACTGGAAGAGCTGAAGCAGGCACGCAACGATAAATCCCTTCTTAAGCGGTGGGCCACCAGCGAAGAAATTGCCTGGCCTATTCTTTGGCTTGCCAGTGACGAGGCTAGCTTTATTACTGGCGCCACGTTAATGGTGGATGGCGGGCTGTCGATCATTTAGTTAAGTTCATCATGCTGCGCCGTCACCGTACCGCGTCTCAACGCAGTCGTTCACCTCCGTGTAGTTGCGTTTGGGAGTGTCAAACATACCCACCTCCAAATAAAAAGCCCCGCAATACAGGGCAAAATAAAACAGTTGCACAAATGTATCCTGTTTTATACAATGGAATCCATGAAAACTGTCCTTACCACCGAGGTTTTCGACAACGATCAAAGCCGCGCAGGAATTGGCGCAACAATTGTAGAGAGGACATCATGGGAACAATCAAACTACGTAAATGGGACACGGTCGAGCACCTCAAGACGGAAGAGGACATGGTGCTGTATCTACAAGCCTGCATGGACGAAGCTGGTGATGACGCGTCGTTCATCGCCGCTGCTCTGGGCGACATTGCCCGCGCCAAAGGCATGACTCAGCTAGCCAAGGACACTGGCCTGGGTCGAGAAAGCCTTTATAAAGCCCTTTCCGGCGAAGGCAACCCAAGTTTTGGCACCATCCTGAAAGTGATGCGCGCACTAGGCATCAAGCTACAACCGCAAACTGTCTCTCACGCTTAATACCGATCAAAAAAATAGCTGTTAGGCCGAAGACGCCGACGGCCAGCGCTTCGGCGTGGAAATGCAACCGAGGCGTTTTTAACTCCACTGTCCGGATCTTGCCGGCAAGGCCATGTATTCCGCTAGCTTGCCCCGAGGCGCAAAAAGCGGTGTAAGGGCAATAGCATGTTATGCTATCAACGCAATCATTGATAGCATAATTAAGGTGAAATAATGGCCAGTATTACCATCCGTAATTTAGACGATGACTTAAAGATGCGCCTGCGCCTCAAGGCGGCTAATCATGGCCATTCAATGGAAGAAGAGGCCCGTTTGATTTTGCGCCGCGCCCTTGTATCGTCCTTGGAAAATCGTGGGCTAGGCAGTCGGATACGATCTCGTTTCGCCGACGACGGCGGTGTTGAGCTTGCCTTGCCCAACCGCGATGAAAAAGCACGGTCAGTAGACTTCAAAAAATGATCATATTGGATACCAACGTCCTGTCCGAATTGATGCGCCCAGCGCCAAACGAGCAGGTGCTGGCATGGGTTGATAGTCAACCCGTCAGCGAGCTAGCGATTACCGCCCTCACAGTAGCGGAAATTCTTTACGGTATTAAGCGGCTCGCAAACGGCAAGCGTAAAGAAAACCTTTAT
>DATCVA010000137.1:0-7713 GCA_036567205.1 Eoetvoesiella sp.
CATTGCGCTGGGCTGTATTTATTACTTTCTGCCCAAGATTATCGGCAGGCCAATCCAGTCCTATAACCTGTCTTTGCTGGGGTTTTGGGCGCTGGCATTTTTCTATGGCCAGGTCGGCGGCCATCATCTGGTGGGCGGACCGGTTCCGGGGTGGCTAGTTACCTTGTCTATCGTGCAAAGCATGATGATGATCGTTCCGGTACTGGCCTTTTCGGTAAATCAGCATCTGACCATGCGAGGTAATTTCAGGACACTGATCTATTCCCCTACACTGCGTTTTATTGTGTTTGGCGGAATGATGTACACCTTGAGCTCGGTGCAGGGTTCGTTTGAAGCCTTGCGCAGCATCAACACCGTTACCCATTTTACGCATTTTACGGTTGCCCATGCTCACCTGGGCTTATATGCCTTTGTGGCGATGGTCATGTTTGGCGGCATTTATTTCGTTATGCCTCGTGTCATGGCATGGGAGTGGCCATACCCGAAATTGATTGCATTGCATTTTTGGCTGGTTGTGCTGGGGTTTGGGGTGTACTTTGTGGGCCTGTCCATCGGAGGGTGGTTGCAGGGGGAATATATGCTTGACGCAGCCAAGCCGTTTATAGAGTCGGTGAAAGTCACGATTCCGTATCTTGAGGCCCGTTCCATTGGTGGTGGCCTGATGACTCTTGGCCATTTGGTCTTTGCTTTCCATTTTATTGCGATGGCCTTGCGCCATGGCCCAGCCAGGGTTGGACCGGCGTTGTTTCATAAACGTACGGCCACTTCAGTAGTAATGGAAGGAGCTTGAGCATGGAGAGCGAATATAAACTTCTAAGCGGCGCGATGGTCACTTTGGCGTTGGCAACCGCGACGCTGGTAGTGATTCCTTATGTTCAATTGTCGGATGTACCGCCTTCTGATGGGTTGAAGCCATATACCGCCGCCCAGTTGCGCGGCCGCCAGCATTACATAGAAAACGGCTGTGTTTATTGCCACAGTCAGCAACCGCGCAGCCAGTCGCAGGCGCCTGACTTTCAGCGCGGCTGGGGGCGGGCGCCGGTGGCGGGCGACTATTATTACGATTCGCCTCATTTGCTGGGTACTTCTCGCACAGGGCCTGATCTATTGAACATCGGTGCGCGCCAGCCCAGCGAAGATTGGCAATTAGGGCATTTATATCAGCCGCGGGCTTATGTCCCCGACAGCATTATGCCTTCATATCCGTATATGTTCGACATCAAAGACCAGGCGGAACCCGGCGACAAGGTCGTTAATTTGCCCCCCGGCTTTGCTCCCCTTGACAAGGTTGTGGTGGCTAAGCCTGAAGCCCTGGATTTGACACAGTACCTGCTTTCTCTTAATAGAACCTACCCGATCAAGGCAGTGCCTAACGAGCGGCATCCCCCGGCCAGCCAGGAGCCGTCCGGTAACCAGGGCGGCAATGAACAGGCTCCCGCAGCCAAGTAGGCGTTACGGTGGCTGACTGCATCGTTGGCCCTAGGCTAAAGCGATTGATTGCCTCGCGGAGAATTCAATATGTCTGACTTTTCAAAAAAAATTGAAGCTGAACGGCGGGAAATGCCCGAGCCGTATGAAAGCAATCGTCCCATTCCGTGGATTGTGATACTGATTGTAGGAGGGCTGTTCGTCTGGGCTGTGGCCTATATAGCCGTAACGCATCAGTCCGACCCTCCCGCGATGGGGGATCGGCGAACGGCAGCCGATTTTGTGGTTGCCGCCAGTACCGGCGGCGCCGTCGACGGTGGCCAGGTTTATACTGCCAATTGCGTTGCCTGTCACCAGGCAACCGGAGCCGGCCTGCCCGGGGTCTTTCCGCCACTGGCCGGCTCTGAATGGATAGCGGGCAAAGAGTCGGCAATCATCCAGATTCTGTTGCACGGCATTACCGGCCCGCTGACGGTGCATGGCACGGTTTATAACGGAGCAATGCCGCCGTTCGCGGCAACACTTAGCGATGAGCAAATAGCCGCTGTATTAACCCATGTAAGGTCAAGTTTTGGCAACTCGGCGGGGCCAATCGACGCCGCTCAGGTTCAGAAAGAGCGTGAAGCCACCAAGGACAGAACTGCACCCTGGAATGGCGATGAAGATCTGGCCAAGCTTAAATAGACCGGGCAGGCCGCAATCATGAGGGCCGTGCTGGCTTTGGTGATGGTTTGTCTGATTGGGGTTATGGCCATTTACTGGCAGACGGACGGGTTTACCGTGGTAACCACCGAGGCGGCGCGGCGCGCCGCTATTGAACGCCAACCTAGGCCGTTGCCGGATGTGGCCTTATGGCTTCAGTCCGACCGCAACGATAAGCTGTTGCATAATTTGAAATCCGACGGGCGGGTCGTCGTCGTAAATTTCATGTATACCGGCTGCATGTCGGTTTGTCTGGCCCTGGGGGCCGAGTTTCAGCGATTGCAAAAGGCTATCCAGGAACAAGCGTTAAGCCATCAGGTTCGCCTGCTGAGCATCAGCTTTGATCCGGCCGACACCCCCGCGACCCTGGCTCGTTACGCCCGTCAGATGCGTTCAGATCCGGCGATTTGGCAGTTTGCCAGCGTACCCGACCCACAACAACGCCGAAAGTTGCTGGATGCGTTCGGAATTATCGTGGTGCCTGCCCCATTGGGCCAGTTTGAACACAATGCCGCTTATCATATTGTGATGGCGGATGGCCGTCTGGCACATATTATCGATTACGATAATCCGCAAGACATACTGCAGGTTGCGGCGGTGCAAAGACGGCCGCAATAAGGGCGGGCAGGTGCCTGCGGCGCGGGGACTTGTTCAGCTTCCTTAATTACTTATCGGGCGTATTGGACTGATGAAATCTTGCTGGCGCAGCAGAACATGTATCGGGCTCAAAGGTTTGTCGCCAAGTTGGCTTTGCGGGCTTGGCAGCGCGTTATTGTGGGTGCTAGCTGTAGGCTTTAAAGGTTTTTTGACCCGATCCATGTCCATGCACATGCTGGTGCATATCCCGCTTATCGTGGTTTCGGGCGCACTGGCTTGCCAGGCGTGGTCCTTCAGCGGCTATTGGTTGCACGGGCGCTTCAGCCGTCGTATATCGGCTTTGTATCAGTCTGGCAATCAATATGGCCTTGCGGGGTTGGTAGCGGTAAGTTTTGTTGGGGCCTATTGGATGATACCGAAGGTTCTGGACTCGGTGCTGCTGTCTGTTTGGGTTGATCTGATGAAGTTTGCGCTGTTGTTTGCCGCCGGAGCGCTGTTGATCGACTCAATTGAACGTGCCAACGCCGTGATAAAGTTGTTTTTTACCGGCAATTTTTGCTGGATGATGGCAATTGCTGGAATACTGTATCAGGACGACTCTGTTCGTTTATGCAATTTTTATTTGCTGGATGACCAGGATATGGCAGGGAAGGGCCTAGTTGTTCTTGCGGTAATGCTGCCGCTGCTGTGGCTGGCTCTGGAAGCCAAAGCCGTCAGACGCTTCCTGCGCTAGCAAGGCTGCATGAACCCCCATTGCCGGATTGATATTATTGCCCAGCCGTCAGGGGGATGAGCGTATAGTATGTAGTGAAAGATGCGTCGCGCATTTGTCTGGTTGCAGTCTGTCGGACAGGGCGCTACGCATCGGTGCCGGTTTCACTACTTCCTGACCAAGATCTTATCGGGCAAGTGCTTGACTTAGCCGTGCCCAGTTAATCCCATATCATCCAGCATAGCCGGCAGGCTCTGCGCCTTAAACGGCGCATCTGGCGATAACGCACTATGGGAGAAAATCATGTCTACTGTGCAAGCCAAAAAAATCGATGGGTTGAAAAGCAGTTTCCAGGGAGAAATTCTTCTTCCACATGACGAGGGATATGACAGTGCGCGCAAGATCTGGAATGCAATGATCGACAAGCGTCCTGCGATTATTGCCCGTTGCTCCACCTCCTCGGATGTCGTTCGCGGCGTGACCTTTGCCAGGGATAACGACCTCTTGCTTGCCATTCGCGGTGGCGGGCACAACATTGCGGGCAATGCCATCTGTGACGATGGCATCGTAATCGACCTGTCTCAGATGAAAGCTACAAGCATGGAGCCGGCCCAACGCAAGGTCATCGTCGAAGGCGGCGCCACCCTTGCGGACATGGATGCCGCCACCCAGGGAAAAGGGCTTGCAACTCCGTTGGGTATTAATTCCACCACTGGTGTTGCCGGGCTGACGCTGGGTGGGGGTTTTGGCTGGCTTAGTCGTAAGTATGGCATGACGGTTGACAATCTGGAGTCTGCGGAAGTTGTGACGGCGGATGCCAACGTCGTGCGCGCCAGCGCAACCGAAAACGCCGATCTTTTCTGGGCTTTGCAGGGGGGCGGCGGCAATTTTGGCGTGGTAACCCGCTTCGAGTTTCGGCTTCACCCTGTTGGCCCCGAGTTGTTGAGCGGGCTCATGGTGTTCCCCGTCTCTGAAGCAAAATCGATACTGCAGCAATACCGCGAGTTTATCGCCAAGGCGCCGGACGAACTCTCCGTATGGACTATTTTGCGCAAGGCGCCGCCTCTGCCGTTTCTCTCCCGGGAGGTTCATGGCCAAGAGATCGTAGTCCTGGCGCTATGCTATGCGGGTGATCCGAAGCAGGGCGAGAAGTTAATCGAGCCGTTGCGCAAGTTCGGCAGTTTGCTGGGCGAGCATGTTGGCGTTCAGCCTTACTCGGCATGGCAAAAGGCCTTTGACCCCTTGCTTGCCCCAGGCGCCCGTAATTATTGGAAGTCGCATAATTTTTCGACACTTAAAGACGGGCTTTTTGATGCCGTCATCGAGTCCATCGCAAAACTTCCATCTTCGCAGTGCGAGATTTTTTTCGGTGCCATTGGAGGCGCCACCGAACGGCCAGCTCCTGATTCTACGGCGTATGCGCACCGCGACGCCAGGTTCGTCATGAACGTTCACGGTCGCTGGGATGATCCGTCCGACGACACGCGCTGCATTAGCTGGGCGCGAGACTTTTTTAAAGCCTCGGCACCCTTTGCCAGCGGCGGAGTTTATGTGAACTTTCTTACTGCCGATGAAGGTGATCGTGTGCGATCTGCATATGGTCCTAATTACGATCGTCTTGCGCAGATCAAGAGGCAGTACGACCCCGACAATATCTTTCGTGTGAATCAGAACATCGGACCCGCCAGCGTAACGTCCCGTGCCTGAATGGCGCGGTTGGCCAGTGCCTGCTGAAACTTGGGGTTCCTGGCCACTTTTGATCAGGCGCCAAGCAGCCTGTTATGCACAGGGTCGTTTAAGCCGCCCGGTGCGCCGGTGGCGCTTGGCGGCTTATTCATTGCAGAAGACACGTTTGTCACCTCGATCAAGATTAAGAAATTAGTAATGACCTTAGTTTGCTTGAGTATTTTCAGGCGCGGCGTCAGGCTCGGACGGTTGTGTCGAGGTCAGGCTTTCCAGTGTTTTAGCTGCGGTTGCATGCATGGGTATGGAAAGACCCAGGCGGCTTGTTGCAATGGAGATTTGAGCGCCTTGTGCGCTGCCAAGCGCAGAGTAGTCGTGGCCTTTTTCGAAAATCCTGCGTGTTAGTGACGAGATCTCGGCATCGGAGAAGGCGGTGTCTGTTAATAGAAGAGCCGCGGTGGCGATAGTCTGAACGTTTTCTTTCTGATTGGGATACGTGCCTTTGGCGATCAAGTACGGAAAATAACCCGCTTTTGCTTCGGTGAGTTTGGATATGGCGCCCTGTGACATGGGTAGCATCCGCAATGGAATTTCCATCAGCGAATCGCGTACGCTATCGGCCGGTGTTCCAATGACCTGTAATACCGAGTCAGTTTCTTTTGTCTGCAGTGCGAGTAGCGCTGCATTGATGCTGAGTTCTTGCGCAACAATATCCCGAAGACCCAGGCCGTGAGCTTCCAGTACGCGCAGCGCCGTCGTTCGTGACGCCGAACCGCCTTCTCCGATGGCAACCCGCTTGCCCCGCAAGTCTGTAATCGAGCTTAGCTTGTCATCGGCTCGAACCAGTACATGCACGGGTTCAGGGTACAGGCTGGCAATGGCGCGTAGCGCGACGTGGGGCCCCTGGCCTTGAAAAGCGCCTGTTCCTTCATAGGCGTCCAGGGCTGCGTCCCCTTGGGCCAGGGCGAGCGAAACTTTGCCTGCACGTAAAAGCTGCAAGTTTTCTTCGCCGCCGCGCGTAATCAGTGGTACGGCGCGGGAATCACGCTTATTGAACAGAGCTCTCGCCACACGCAAATATTGTCCATGTTCGGCTCCTGCCGCTATGGCATAGCCATTCGAGACACGGGCAAGCCGCGCGCGTATGCTTGCCTGGGCGACGGCAAGTTCTTGTTCGATTGCTGCATGTTGCTCCGGAGAGGTGTCTCTGGGGAATGCGTCGACCACCTTCCGTATGGCAGCCAGAAGCGCCCCGGTGCCTTGTGTGGCGCCGGTGGCCAGTTCGGGCGCGACCGGTGGTTGGTATCCTGCCGGAACAACGGCAACCCAGTGCTGGCCATCTTGCCGATACCGCGCCGTTCCATGAGCGCGTATCACATCGCCGGCCTTGTTTCCCCCTGAGGTGATTCCCTCGATGCCCTTCGGGCCAGCACCAAGCGCAGAAACAAGCCCCGCGATGCCGGGCGCATTCCACGCGCCAAAATCCATGTCTTTGACAAGTTTGATTTCTGCATCAAAGTACACGATGCGCCGGACTTCGCCGGCGGGCGCTTTGGTGTCGGACTGGGAGCCGCGCCGCTCGAGGCTTGCAAGCTCGACAGTGCCGGCGGGTAGCGCCTGCTCAAGGCGTTCACTGACGCCGGCGCGTAGCGTGTCGGTGTCGGGGCCTGCGCTGCAGGCGGTAAGGAGGCTAATAAATAGACAAGCAAAAATGGCCCGCATGGTCAGCCTCCGATGAAAGGTAAGGCCAGCATGGCAGTCAGTACGAATGCGTTCATGATGTCCACAAAGAAAGCGCCAGCCAGTGGAGCAATCAAGTAACTGGTGGGCGCCGGACCGTGCCGGGAAGTGATTGCCTGCATATTGGCCATGGCCGTTGCCGTCGACCCCATGTTAAAGCCGATGAAGGCGGCCGAGGTGACGGCAGCCTCGTAGTCGCGGCCCATGAAACGAAAGCAGACGAATACGACATACAGGAAGGTCAGGACGATCTGCGCCAGGATGATCAGCAGGAAGGGGCCGGCGGAAAGCGCGACATCCACCAGGCTTAAGGTCATCATGGTCATGACCAGGAACAGCGACAAGCAGACGTTCGATATCAGTTCTGCTGCCCGGTCGTCAAACCGGAGTCCCGCAAACGGCAGCAAATTGCGAATGGCAATGCCAATAAGCATGCACCATAAAAATGCGGGAATGGTGACCGCTCCTCCTGAAAACCGGTTGGCGAGCCACTGGCCAGCGATTAATGCGGTGAAGATGCCGGCCAGCGCGCCCAGGGCGGAAACCGTGCTGATCGGGGCGGCCGATTCTTTGAACTCATGTGATTTAGCACTCTGTTCGGCGGATGAGCGCAGTTTGTAGCGGTTGATAAGGTACTGTGCAATGGGGCCGCCGATGATGCCGCCCACGATCAGCCCGAGCGTGGCTATGGTCATGGTTAAATCCATGACCATTTGAAGGTTGTTCACTTGGGCGAAGCGATCCGCGTAGGCGGCTCCTGTGCCATGTCCCCCGACAAGCGTGATCGAGCCTGCCACCAGGCCAAAAATCGGGTGCAGGTCTAGCAGTTTCGCCAGTGTCACGCCCATAAT
>DATCVA010000138.1:0-15607 GCA_036567205.1 Eoetvoesiella sp.
GGATTTGCGGAAAAATAAACCACATCCAATGACTTCGTTTGCAACCTTCGCGCAGCTCTGTGCAAACAGCGTTGAACACAGGCTGCTGAGCATCGACAAACCGCTGCAAATTGAACTGATCGTTCATAACGCCCTCACTGAGCGATGCCTGAAAACCGGGTAGTGGCTTTATAGTAACGCCAAGGACAGGTTCTTGGGGTTCTCGGGCAACCATGGCATGCCGAGCTAACATTTGGAAAAGCGCAGCACGTAAAGTAATTGCTTTACGTGGCAAAGGCCGAAAACGAATCCTGTGTATGCAATGGACGCAGACGAAAAAAAACCGCCTAGAGAGTTGGAGCTCTAGGCGGTTTCTAACCAAAAATAACTTTGGTAAATTCTGGCGCGGCTGGCAGGATTCGAACCCACGACCCCTTGGTTCGTAGCCAAGTACTCTATCCAACTGAGCTACAGCCGCTGCGAAAGAGGCGTAACTATAACATAGAATCTTTTGCTTGTCTTGCCGGGTAGCCAAAACGGCAAAACGAATGGCCTACGCCTACAACAATAATCTGATAAACGGCCAGCCACTAGCACTATGTAGCCATTTATGACTATTATTCATCGCTAAAGCCTAACGCCCTCCCATGGGCAATGTCGCCCAGGAGACTGTTTTGTCCGCATTATCCAAAATTACCTGCGTTGAAGATTTTCGCCGGCTCGCCGAGCGCCGTGTGCCCCGAATGTTCTACGACTACGCCGATTCGGGTTCCTGGACAGAAAGCACCTACCGCTCCAACGCAGCCGATTTTCAGAAATTGAAGCTTAGACAACGTGTCGCTCAGGACATCGAAAAGCGCAGCATTCGAAGCACCATGCTAGGCGCCGACGTCGCCATGCCCGTCGCTCTTGCTCCCACTGGATTAACGGGCATGCAGCACGCCGACGGCGAAATCCTGGCAGCCAAAGCCGCCGAAAAATTCGGCATCCCCTTTACCCTTTCCACCATGAGCATCTGCTCGCTGGAAGATATCGCGGCAAATACACTGAAACCTTTCTGGTTTCAGCTATATGTGATGCGCGACAGGGGCTTTATGGAACGACTGATCGAACGCGCCAGGGCAGTGAACTGCTCGGCCCTGGTCCTGACTCTCGATCTGCAGGTTCTGGGCCAGCGCCACAAAGACATTAAAAACGGCTTATCGACACCACCCAAGCCTACGCTGAAAAACATGCTTAACCTCCTGACCAAACCACGCTGGTGCATGGGCATGCTTGGCACGCCGCGCCGATCATTCGGAAATATTGTCGGCCACGTCGAAGGCGTGGGAGATGTCAGCTCGTTGTCATCATGGACCGCCGATCAATTCGACCCGAGCTTGAACTGGAACGATATCGAATGGATCAAAAAAGTCTGGGGCGGCAAGATCATCCTTAAAGGCATCATGGACGCTGAAGACGCCCGCTACGCAGTTGATAGCGGCGCCGATGCATTAATTGTTTCTAACCACGGCGGAAGGCAGCTGGATGGCGCGCCATCGTCCATCGCAGCCCTGCCCAGTATCGTCCGGGCCGCCGGCAACGACATTGAAGTCTGGATGGACGGAGGTATCCGTTCAGGACAAGACGTGCTCAAGGCCATCGCCCTGGGCGCCAAAGGCACGCTTATCGGCCGATCGTTCTTGTATGCGCTGGGCGCCGCCGGCGAGGCCGGAGTAAGCCGCTGCCTGGAAATTATCGCCAACGAATTAGATACCACCATGGCATTTTGCGGACATACCGACATTCGTACCGTAGACCGTTCTATCTTCCTGAACGGCCATATTTTTGACGACCTTTCGCAAATTTGAAGCTAGCCGAAAACCTTTACCGGCCTTGGGCTTTTACCGCCTGGCCGGCGGGTACACGACCTCGCCAGTAAGCCTTGGACGATTCTCTTCCGGCTCGGACAGCGGCGTTACTTCCCGCATGGTTTGCAACGAGCGCTGCGCAAGCAGGTGATACATTGACGTACCCAGGCTTTTGTTGGCAATCTCGTCATCGGTCAGTTCGCGCAATATGCGTGCCGGCATGCCCACCACCATGCTGCGCGGCGGAATGATCATGCCTATTTTTACGAAAGCCATGGCGCCCACAATACTGGCCTCGCCTACCACGGCATTGTCCATAACCACCGCGTTCATGCCCACCATAGCGTTGCGCCCGATGCGGCACCCGTGAATGACAGCGCCGTGCCCGATATGCCCGTCTTCTTCAATGATAGTGTCGGTCTCGGTAATGCCGTGCAATACGCAGGAATCCTGGATATTGGCGCCCGCCCTTACATCGATACGGCCGAAATCGCCGCGCAGGCTGACCAAGGGACCAATATAAGTGTTTGGGCCGACGATTACATCGCCAATAAGAACCGCGCTGGGGTGCACGTAGGCAGTAGGATGAACGACGGGCGTAATGCCATTAATGGCATAAACTTTAAACATGAACTTTGTCTCCGGTATATTCATATTATTCCAAAGACTACTACAGAACAGTCTGCACTGAACTAAAAACATGTGCGGGTTTCAGCACCGAAAACACCGGAATTGCCCGCTAGCCCGGTGCAACGATCCGAAAACCAAGATAGCCCCCGCTGCTTGCCGGCATTACCGGCAAGCAGCGGGGGCTATCTAATACCGCTACGTGTCGTAGTGTGCTGTATGGTTAGCTTGCTGCCCGGAGGACTTGGCGGTGGCGTAGCCATTTCGCAAGCAAAGGGAACAAAATAACCAGCAGCGTCGCCAAAAAGAATGCAAAAGAAATGGGCCGATTGAAAAAGACGCTTAGATCGCCCTGCGACAAGATCAGTGTGCGCCGGATATTATTTTCCAGCAACGGCCCAAGAACCAGGCCCAGCACTAGCGGAACGGGCGAATAATCGAGTTTCAGCATCGCATAGCCCACACCCCCGGCCACCAGGGCAATCAGCACATCGGACATCGAGAAATTAATGGAAAACACACCGAACAGAATAATCCCGATCACTATTGGATAGAGCAAAGCAGTGGAAATGAACACAATGGAGGCCATGAGCGGGATCAGCAATAGCGTCAAGAACAAAAGCATTACATTTCCAACCCAGAAACTTCCAAACACTGTCCAGACAAACTCGGGATTGTTCGTGAACAGCAGCGGCCCGGGCTGAAGGCCGATCATCAGCAAGCCGCCCATCAGAATTGCGGTTGTCGCCGAGCCCGGAATGCCAAGCGTAAACATCGGCACCATTGACACATAGGCTGCGCTGTTGTTTGACGCCTCAGGCGCCGCTACCCCTTCCATTGCGCCGTGGCCGAACTCTTCTTTATTCTTGGAATATTTTTTTGCACCGGCATACGCCAGCATCGTCGCCACAGTCGCCCCGACACCCGGCAAAATACCGACAACGACGCCAATAAGCGAACCAGAGAGAATGGCCCCCTTGCACTTCAGAATGTGGCTTATTCGAGGAAACAGCGAGCGAAACGAGTAGGACGCAACCGAAGTCGATCCGGAAACCTTGTCAGACAAGCTAAGGAATATCTCGGACAACCCGAATATGCCGACCGCAATAATCGTAAAGTCAATGCCATCAATCAGATCAAGAAGCCCAAAGGTATAGCGCGCGGGACCAGCGATTGGATCCATGCCTATCATGCCGACCCAAATTCCGATGAATAATGCGGTAAACCCTTTGATGATGTTCCGCCCGCCCAGTACACTGACCAGGGAAAAAGCAAACGCCATTACAGCAGTCATCTCCGTAGGGCCAAACCGCAAGGCCACCCGGGCAATGACCAAGGCAAGAGTCGCCATGAGCAAAAGGCCGATCACTCCACCGATGAACGACGAAAACACGCTAAGGCCCAGCGCCTCGCCGGCCTGCCCCTTCTTGGCCATCGCATGCCCGTCTATGACCGTCATTACTGATGCCGATTCACCGGGGATTCCAAGCAAAATAGACGTGACAGCGCCGCCAAACATTGCCCCATAATAAATTCCCCCCAAACCCGCAATGGCTTCAACCCCGCCAAAACCCACCGCCAACGGCAACATGATGGCGACGCCCGCAGCAGGCCCAAGACCTGGCAGCACGCCAACCAGCAAGCCAACCAGAACACCCACAAGAGTTGCCAGCAATACGCTCAGCGAAGACGCATTGGCGATGCCTCCCGCCAACAAAGCTAATGATTCCACTATATTCTCCAGGCTGGGCATAATGCCCAGCGCTCGTATTTCGTTAGGCCGGGTTCAGAAACCAAGAATGCCCTTCGGCACTGGTACATTCAGATAAACCCCAAACATCACGTAGGCTGCTATGGGGAAAAGAATCGCTGTCGCAATAATTTTTGACGCGAACACCCGATCCCATTCCGGACGAATGATCCAGCCGATTACCAGCACCAGCAGGCCACAGCCAATCGCCATGCCAAGGTAGTCGCTTGTGAATACAAACACGAGCAAGGCCGCACCGATTTTGAGCGATTTGATCAACCCCGGAATTTCGAGTTCTTCTTCGAGATGCTCTTTACCGATCAGGCTACGTACGAAGTTCACAATACTTAACCCAGCTATTAAGACCCCCATCCAGAAAGGGAAAAATCCCGATGCCGGCGAAGTGCCCTGCGCGTACCCATAAGAAATAGCGGTAATCGCAATATACGAACCTAATAGAAATAAGAGGATGGCAAAAATCTTGTCTATAAAATTTATTTTCATGATTAGCATCAGGGCGACCGCTATCGTCTTATAAAGAATGGATGTCAGCGCCAGACCCTCCGGACAGCAACATCCGGTGGCCTGGCACACGAAAACATACGATTTACTTGATAATGCCTAAGCTCTTCATGACGCGTACATAGTTGTCATTCGTCTGCTGCAACAAAACTGCGAAGTTCTTGGCATTTTCGTAGCGCGGCTCTTCCTTGAAGCGATCCAGGTACTTCGCCTTCCATTCGTCGCTCTGGGCAACTTTGCGTAATATTTCTTCCCAGTAGGCGACAACTTCGGGCGAAACGCCCGCCGGCATCACCAGCCCACGCAACATGACGTGCTCGACGTTATAGCCAGACTCTTTGAAAGTAGGAACGTTGGGCAATGCGGGCAATCGTTCGCCGGTACTGACTGCAATTGCACGCATGGTTCCGGCTTCAATCTGAGGCATGACCTCGCTTAGGTTGCCGAACATGAAGTCCACGTGCCCACCCAGTACATTCGAAACAATCTCACCCTCTCCGTCGAAAGGAACGGCATCCACCTTAACCTTCAACTCTTTACTAACCATGTCAGCCAGCAAGCGTGCGTCCGATACGACCCCGACAGTTCCAGTCGTTAGGCGGCCAGCCTTCGCCACATCGGCAAGAGACTTGAGCTTTGAGTCGGTTTTGACCATCATGGCATACGGCGCCATCGAGATTGCCCCGATGGGAGTGAAATCCTTAAGGCTGAATGGTGCGCCACCCAGAATTGGCGTGGTGAAGAAACTGACGCTGACCGTGGCCAGGGTATAAGGGTCTCCTTTTCGGCTGGCAGCAGCCTTATAGCCTCGCGCTCCGCTACTGCCGGGTAGATTTTCGTACACGATCTCACCTGGCAGGAGCTTCATGTCTTTGATGACCCCGCCGATTGTACGAGCCAGAATATCGCTGCCGCCGCCTGCCCCGAAAGGGATGATCATCTTGAAATTCTGAGTCGGATAATCAGATTTCGCGTTGACCGCCGCAGGCGCTGCCGCGGCAACAAACATCGCACAAAGAGCCAGCTTTATCGCGGTGCGGCGCGATTCTTTTGATATTTTCATTTGTCTTCCTCCGTTAGTACTACTTAGTTCAACACTACGTCCCTATCGCTTCACGCAGCAGATAGCCATGGCTATCCCGCCCGTCAAAGCGACTTTTTTCCGGATCGGTAACGCGCGCATCACGCAGATGATCGTAATTTGGCGTGAATCCGAGCCCCGGTTTCCCCGACAAGGTCATTTTTCCTTCAACCGGATCAGGGGTGCCATGGAAAAAATGTTTACCGGTCTGCCACATTCCATAATGAAACTCGACCGGGCCGCCATTCATCAGCCCGCACAAAAGATGCATATTGAAAATCGGCCAGCCTCCTCCGTTGGCCATTGGCAGATTAAATGCCTGCGCCATATGCGCCACCTTGAGCGATTCGGTGAACCCCCCGTTGTAAAGAACATTCGGCTGGATTACGTCCACGGCATGGTGCATGATCAGCTCGCGATAGCGCCAGCGATTGCCCTCCATCTGTCCCGCTGCGATCGGAATTGATGTATGGCTTCGCAAGTCGGCTAACGCCCGGGCATCATTCTGTTGCAGCGGCTCTTCGAACCACATGACGTTGCAGTCCTCGATCGCCCGGGCCAGCAGGCGCGCCTCATAGGGATTGAAATAGCAGTTGGCGTCAATCATTAAATCGATATCCGGACCGGCAGCGTCCCGGGCAGCCTGAACCCGGCGCACATCGTCTTTCCACGTCCGGGATGAATCGCCGCCCACGACCATCTTTAACATCTTGTGTCCATCAGCGATAAACTTGCGCGCGTATTCGTCAAGTTGCTGCGCATCGAAGAATGGGTAGCCAAACGTCGCGTAAGTGGGAGCCCAGTTTCGAAATCCCCCCAACAAGTCGTGCACCGATCGCTGCTCTTTCTTTCCACGGATGTCCCACAATGCGATGTCTATGGCTGACAGAGCGTTCGAGATCACGCCGGTATAGGCCCTGCTGTTAAGCTGCTTCCAGACCAGCGAGTGGATGGCCTCTGTTTGCAAAACATCGCGTCCGATCAGTGCGGGCGCAAGATGATTTTCAATGCACGCTATCACAGCCCACGGCAAAATTGAGCCAGTAATCCCAAAACCTGTCAGCCCTTCTTCGGTCTCGACTTCAACAAATACGAACATACGGCTTTCTATCGACTTTCCGATTCCCGGCAAGTCAATTTCATGACGATGCAAGCTCGCCTTGATATTTGCAATCTTCATTGATATGTCTCCTGAGTTCTGATTCTTTTTATATTCAAGCCGCCATGCGCGGGCACTTCACCACCCCCAGGCCGTAAAAACCTTGATGCCATGGAAAGGCCAGCGTTCATGGCAGGCCTATCGGCCTGAAAACACCGCAGGCCTCTTGTCGCGAAACGCCGCCTGGCCTTCGATGTAGTCCTGGCTGGAAAAGCATGCGCTAAGCGCTTGTTCGCAACGTTCAAGCCCATAGCTTCCCGGAATGACTGCCTCGTCAATCGCCAGCTTGCTTGCCGTGTGGCTTAACGGTGCAAGCTTGCTGATTTTCCGGACAATATCCAGCGCTTCGTCTTCGTTATAGATGCCATTGATCAGTCCCACCGCCAGCGCCTGCTCTGAGTTGTAGCGCCGCGCAGTAAACATGATTTCTTTTGCCACGGCAGGACCAACCAATGCGCTAAGCCGGTGTAACCACATAGGGTAGTACCCAACGCCCAACCGTGCAGCAGGGATGCTGAATGAAGCGTCGTCGATCACGAATCGCAAATCGCAATGCAAGGCAAGGCCGACGCCGCCGCCGAAGCAAAAACCGCGAATCAGGCCAACAACCGGTTTGGGAAATGCAGCCAGTTGCGCAACCCCTTCGGATACGGTGGTGTTCCACAGCTTGACGCCTTCCTCGGTGCTTCGGCGAGCCCCGAACTGCGAAATGTCAGCACCCGAAGAAAACGCCTTGTCGCCTGCCCCGCGCAACACCAGTACGCCTACTTCAGGATCACTCTTCGCCTGCTCGAGAAAGTCGGGAAGGGACTTCCACATTTCGAACGTCATGGCGTTCAAGCGGGCCGGGTTGTCAATGCTTAAGGTCGCGATCTGATTCTGTTTCTGATAGCGCAAGGCGGGCGTTTCTTCAAATGACATTTTGACTCCTTAATGCGGCTATCTCGGCATGCGCAAACCCTAATGCCCCGAGAATTTCATCGTTATGTTCACCCGGCATGGGCGCAACCGAGCGCACATCCGGCTTATAAGAGCTGCTATGTATGGGCTGGCCGACCAGGCTGATATCGCCCAACTGGGGGTGCTGAACCGGCCATGCGATTCCAAGGCCTTTAACCTGAGGATCGGCGAACGCCTGATCAATCGTGTTTACAGCGCCGCAAGCAATGCCCGCTTTATTCAAGAGGCCGATCCAGTGCTCGCGAGGCTGCTCGCTGAACAGCGCCTCAATCGCGCGGTTCAGCTCGTCGCGATTTGCGGAACGATCACGGTTGCTGCTGTAACGGGCGTCGGTCAGCCAGTCTGGCCGGTTCATTGCCTTGCAAAAACGCTCCCACATTACCTGGCCGGGAACCTGCAAGGTCATTAATCCATCTTTAGCGTTGAACAGGCCGGTTGGAATAATCGTCGGATGATTGTTGCCTGCCTGCGTTGGAACTTCACCGGCGACCAGCCAGCGTGCCGCTTGCAGATCGAGGATAGCGAGTTGCGCTTCGAGCAGTGATGTCTGTACCCATTGCCCCACGCCAGTACGCTCGCGATCGAGCAACGCCATCAGTATGCCGAGCGCGCCATACAGCCCTGCCGTGGTATCGGCAATAGCAATTCCGGCCCGCACAGGCCCTTGATCGGGCAAACCGGTAATGGACATCATGCCGCCCATGCCTTGAATGATTTGATCGTATCCTGGCCGCTTCGCATACGGGCCATCCTGGCCGAAACCAGAAATGCTTGCATAGACCAGCCGGGGATTGATTGCTTTCAAGGTTTCGTAATCGATGCCCAGCCGATGCTTGACATCGGGCCGATAATTCTCGATTACGACATCAGCCTGCTGCACTAAGCGCTTGAAAACATCCTGCCCCGCCGGGTCTTTCAGATTGAGCGAAAGGCTTCGTTTATTTCTTTGCAGGTTTTGGTAATCCGGCCCGAGGCGTATACCGCCCATCTCGGTTTCAGTATCGGGGTTTATGGGCTCTTCTACCTTGATGACGTCGGCGCCCCAATCGGCAAGCTGCCTGACGGCCGTAGGACCTGCCCGCACTCGCGTCAGGTCAAGAACCTTATAGGGGGAGAGCGGCAATGGGGAATGCTGTGCAGTCATTCTTATTCAGGTTCCTTGACTAGTTGAAGTAGACATTCGGACGCCCTATCGAGCGGATCCAGCCCGGAATCACTCTTCACGATGATTTTTTGGTTTTCGATTCCCCACAATCTTATAAGAAACCTAAATTTATTGTCAACAGTTTTATAAGAATAAATTGCAATAAATATAAAATAGAGAACTATCTATTTAGAAAAGCATAAAGTTTCGCCTATAATTATTAAATAACGTACTTAGAATCGAAGGCGTTTAACCAAATCCAGTATTCCAAATGACTGAAATTGCCCAAAAGAAAAACCAGCTTCTTGCCACAACAGTGGTTGATGAACTCAAACGCCTGATCTATTCCGGAGAGCTCGAACCCGGTTCCCGCCTGAACGAGGCTGCACTCGCGCTAAAAATGGGCACGAGTCGCGGCCCCATCCGGGAGGCAATACGAATACTGGCTGGCCATGGACTGGTGACTTCCATTGCGCACCGAGGCATGTTCGTTCGTCAGATGACGGTGCGCGATATGCTGGAAAGCTACGACTTACGCGCGCTGATTTTCGGTTTCGCCGCTCGGCGAGCCACCGAGTATCTAACGCCGGAACGGCGCCAGAGACTCGAAGAGCAACTAGCAAAGATGGAAACCGCCACGGCAGCCAACGACGGCAGTTTGTATTACGAGTTAAACCTGCATTTCCATGAGCTTATCCTCGAGTTCAGCAACAACAGGCACGCAGCCAAAGCTTATGATGAATATGTCAACGAACTTCATCTGTTTCGCCGCCGTTTTTTCAACTACACAAACAAGATGCAGCGCTCCAACGCAGAACATCGCGCTATCGTGGACGCAATCCTGGACGGCAATGCAACGCTAGCTGAAGAGCTTGCGGAACAACATGTACTGGCGGGAAAACAGCGGCTGCTTGAAAACCTGGACGGGTTGGACATGCAATAAGCTTTTCCGCCGCTATTTCATTTACTGGACTTAACCAGATGCTTGCCTGCATCGAGCTGGTCGATGCGCGTTACACCAAGCATGGCCATGTTGCGCGAAATTTCCTGGGTCAGTAAATCAAAACCGCGCTGCAAACCCGCCGAGCCGCCTATCGCAGCTGCATACCCGAACGGACGGCCCACGAAAACCAGCCTCGCGCCTAATGCAAGCGCCTTCAACACGTCGGTCCCTCGACGCACGCCGCCATCAAGCATGACCGGAATGTCCGGGCAGGCACGGACAATATCGGGAAGCACTCGCAACGGAGCCACAGCACCGTCAAGCTGCCTGCCGCCATGATTAGAAACAATAATGCCATCGACGCCCAGGTCGCGCGATATGCGGGCGTCTTCTGTATTCAGAACACCCTTGATAATCAGCCTGCCCTGCCATTGCCGGCGAATAGCGCGCAGGTCGTCCCACCCCAGGTTGCCCCGCTCGGAAAAGTCACGCATGACCGTCGGCGAAAGAATGGGCGCGCCTCGTGTTGCGTAATTATTCTCGAAATGCGGCATACCGCGATCTAATAGCGTCTTAAGGAAAGTGCCGATCAGCCATCGAGGATGCGTCACACCCTGCCATGCCAGTTCAAGACTTGGCCGCAACGGCGCCGAGAACCCCATGCGCACGGTATTTTCGCTATTAGGCGGCACCGGCGTATCGACCGTTACAACCAAAGTCGAAAAACCCGCACGGGCAATTCGCTCGACCAGCGCCTCGATCTTAGGGCGCTCGCCAGGCAGGTAAGCCTGAAACCAGGTGTCCGGCGCCTTCTGCGCCACTTCTTCGAGGGGGATAAGGGAAGATCCGCTCATAATCATTGGCAGGCCGGCCTGGGCAGCCGCCTGAGCCATGATCAAATCGCCACGATAGGCGGACAATGCGCTTAGCCCAAGCGGACACACCCCAAACGGCGCTGAGTAAACCTTGTCGAACAAGCGGGTTTGCGTAGTTCTGGCGGAGACATCGCGCATGACACCGGGCATGAATCCATAATCTGCAAATGACGCCCGGTTGTCATGAAACGACTTTCCTGTTTCGGCAAACGCGCAGATATATCCGAAAACAGAACGTGGCAAATGACGTCTTGCGGCAGCCTCGAAATCGTCAAGCGAAAGAATACGGCGCAAATGGCGGGGGCAATGACTGGCGGAAGCCTGACCGCCAGTGCCTGCTGCTGTAGCGTGGGAGGGCTGATACTGTTTCATATGCTTTCTTAGCCTGGCTACTTTACATTCTGTTCGCGCCACTCGGCGTAACGCGCCTGATTCGCTTCGTTCGGCGGATAAAGCCCGGGAAGTGAAGAGCCGGCATCCACCTGAGACATAATCCAGCCTTCCAGACGCTCTTGCTCAACCGCAGCCTCGACCACATCATTGAGCAGTCCATCGGGAATCAACACGGCGCCGTCTGTATCAAGCACAAGGATGTCGTTCGGAAATACAGCCACTCCGCCGCAGCCTATAGGCTCTTGCCAGTTCACGAAAGTCAGCCCGGCCACCGATGGAGGAGCCGCGGTACCTTGGCACCAAATAGGTAACTGGGTCTCCATGACTCCCGCCAGATCGCGCACTACACCGTCGGTAACCAGCGCTGAAACACCTCGCTTATGCATGCGGGAGCAGAGAATATCGCCAAAGATTCCTGCGTCGGTCACGCCCATCGCGTCCACCACAGCTATACAACCGGCGGGCATGGCTTCGATGGCCGCACGGGTCGAAATAGGCGAACCCCACGACGCGGGGGTAGCCAAGTCTTCGCGAGCCGGCACGAAGCGCAAGGTGAATGCGCGGCCAACCAGACGAGGGGAAGCTGATTGCAAGGGCCGCGCATGGCGGATCCAGACATTGCGCAAACCTTTTTTCAACAAAACAGTCGTTAGAGTTGCAGTAGTCACGCCCGACAACGCGCGAACAATCGCCGCATCGAGCGGCTTAACAGCTATGGTCATATGAAATCTCCTATCTCGCGTTCAAAACCTGGTTTTATTGTGTATCCTTTCAGAAGCCAATACAATTTAATTTTTAGCTATTCACACTGAACATTTATTTCACTCTTAAAAAATTGAAAACCCATGGAGACACGCTTTCTAGACTCCTTCGTCATGGTGGCCGACTGCGGCTCTATGGCAGAAGCCGCTCGACGCCTGAATCTGACGCCAACCGCTTTGGCACAACGTATTCGCGTGCTGGAGCACGAGTTCGGCATGCCTTTGGTTACGCGGTCGGGCCGATTCGTACGCCTGACAGAGGCAGGGGCGCGAGTACTGGAACGAGCCCGGCACTTTCAGCGCGAGCTCCACAAGCTGAAGGAAGTCGCCTCAACCGAGGATTTCTCTGGCGACCTCAGACTTGGCGTAATCCGCAGCTCATTAAGTAATATTGCCCCCGAACTGCTGAAGAACGCCGTTGCCCATCATCCGCGCCTTAGCGTATTTATCGAGATAGGAACGTCTCAAGACCTGTACCATCAGCTCGCCGCAGGCAAGCTGGATGCGGCACTGCTGGTGGCGCCGCCGTTCCGAATCCCTAAATCGCTGGCCTGGCGCGCATTGCGCGACGAACCCTTGGTCGTTCTGGCGCCAAGCTCGCTTGCCGGCGCCAATGCGCTGGAAATCCTTGAGACACATCCTCTGGTTCGGTACGATCGGCGGGGCTGGGGCGGCTTCCTTACTGATCAATACCTGCAGGAACACGGATTACATCCAACCGAGAGGTTCGAACTGGATTCCCTGGAAGGAATTCTGACACTAATAGGAATGGGGCTGGGCGTATCGCTCGTGCCGGATTGGATCCAGCCCGGCGCCTTGCCCCAGGGCGTTACGGCCTTGCGCCTGCCCGGCACCCCGCCTGCACGCCGCCTGGGCATACTATGGCCGGCTCGCTCACCATACGCCCGCCTGTTCGAGCAGATTTTGCCGCTCCAGACCGATCAGCACACTTGAATGATAGATGGCGAAAATCCATTGCACTAGCCATCCAGGGTTTTTGCCGACCCCATGCTGAAAGAAATTATCTATTTCAAATATTCGAAATCTATTAGACAATCGGATCAGATTTATAAAGCAGCCTGCGCCATGGACTTAACTAACCGAGGAGACGATTTTGTTAAAACACAGCAAATTATGTTCAGGCATTAAAACGCTAACCGCTGTCCTGGCTGCCTCAGCCGCAGTGGGCTTCTCAACCAATGCATTTGCCGCCTACCCCGATCATCCCATTCGCTTAGTCGTAGGTTTTTCGGCAGGCGGCTCAACCGACGTGGTGGCCCGCATCCTGGCCAAGGAAATGGGCGATGCTCTGGGGCAACCCGTCGTCGTCGAGAATCGTCCGGGCGCAGGCAGCAATATCGGCACAGAAATCGTGGCGCGCGCCGCACCCGATGGCTACACGCTGTACATGGTGGCGGTCACCAGCGCCATTAATCAAACCTTGTATAAAGACCTGCGATTCGATCTGGTCAAAGATTTTGCTCCGGTTGCTTTGGCCGTCAAGGTTCCTAATGTATTAGTAGTTAACCCCAAGGTACCCGTAAAAAGCGTTAAAGAGCTTGTAGAGTACGCTCGGGCCAACCCCGGAAAATTAAATTTCGCGTCATCCGGAAGCGGGACGTCAATTCATATGGCCGGGGAGTTGTTTAAACTGCTTGCCAAAATTGATGTGACACACGTCCCCTACAAAGGAAGCGCACCGGCGCTTACAGACTTAATCGGGGGGCAGGTGCAGTTTATGTTCGACAACATGCCGTCGGCATGGCCACACGTCGAAGCAGGCAAGCTACGTGCGTTGGCCGTTACCAGCGCCGAACGCTCTAAAACGGCCCCCGACTTGCCGACACTGCAAGAATCAGGCTTTCCTTCCGTCGATGTATCGTCATGGTTTGGCGTAATTGCCCCCAAGGGAACCCCCGACGCTATCGTCAATAAACTGAACGGGGTTATCGAAACCGCTTTATTCAAAGAGAACGTCAAGTCGCGTTTTGACGACCTGGGGGCCGTGCCCGTTAAAACCACTCCAGCCGAGTTCGGACAATTCATCCAGTCGGAAGTGAACTCCTGGGCCAAGGTGGTCAAAGCTTCGGGTGCTACAGTTAATTAAGAAATCTGCACGCCAAGCCCGCAACGCCGCGAACTACGTGAATTCATCGCCTAGTGTCTGTCTGGTTAGTTTGTCTTCTTAACCAGACACGACACTAGCACTGCAGCTCGGAATTTTTTGCATGGGTCACGTCTACCGAACTGGGTAAAGACACCCCATTTTTAATCGCTATGATTTCCGCCATCACGCTTACGGCAATCTCTGGGGGAGTTTTGCTGGCAATATAAACGCCAATAGGGCCACGTAGCCGCGCCACTGTTTCGGGCGTTTGTTCAAGAAACTCTATCATCCGGGCTCGCCTGGCTTCATTATTGCGCCGCGAGCCGATTGCTCCGACATAGAAAGCGTCGGTATGCAGCGCCTCCAGCAAGGCTAAATCATCCAGTTTTGGATCATGCGTCAACGCAACTACGCAAGTGCGCTTATCGGGCTTAAACGCTACAACGGCATCGTCCGGCATAATCGTGAGCAGTTTCGTGTTGGGCAACGACCAGCTATTGGCGTAGCCATCTCGCGGATCACAGACGGTGACCGCAAACCCGCTGAATGATGCCATGGTTGCCAGATATTCAGACAGCTGCCCGGCGCCAATAATGAGCATGCGATACTCGGGCCCAAACGTATTGCTCAGGGCAACCGGACTGCATTGCAACAGTTCAGGGGCATTTGGCCTTTCAAGATGCACCTGGCCACTCTGAAGTTGCAAGACACGCCTGACCAGATGGCCTTCCTCTAGCGCCGCCACCAGCTCGGTTAACGATTCTGGCTCGGGGTTGTATTCCAGAAGCAGTTCCAGCGTGCCGCCACAAGGCAGTCCGAAACGATGGGCTTCATCCGCAGTGATGCCGTATTTCAGAAAACTGGGCGGCTGATCTGAAATGCAGGCGTCGTCCCCTGTGTAGCGATAAATCAAATCGTCTTCGATGCACCCGCCTGACACAGAGCCGATAACGCTTCCGTCTTCACATAAGGCCATTACAGAACCTACCGGTCTTGGCGACGAACCCCAAGTGCGAACCACGGTCGCCAGCAATGCATGCTTGGCGCTCAGACGCCAATCACGCAATGCACGCAACACCAACACGTCAAGATTCTCCATGGAACCTTCCTTTAGAATGTAAAACTGCCGCTTCCGGATATTGCCCAAAAAAAAGCATCCCTAATGTCCCGCCTTGTTAGTTTACTTCTCAAGTTCAGGCAGGACACTAGCGCAGGAGGTGCAAAACAAAAAGCCCCCTTGCGGGGGCCATTTCGTACATGCATCAGGCCGTAGCAGCGGGCCCAGCATGGTAATGCTTAGTGGTAAAACCTATTTCAAATTCAGACCTAAGCGCTTAATGTTATATAACAAACAGCACTTGGCGGAGACGGAGGGATTCGAACCCTCGATGCGGGTATAAGCCGCATGCTCCCTTAGCAGGGGAGTACCTTCAACCACTCGGCCACGTCTCCGAAC
>DATCVA010000139.1:0-2388 GCA_036567205.1 Eoetvoesiella sp.
GGTGTCGGTGCCTTCCAGCTCGACTCCAATGGAAAAGTCGTTGCAACGTTCGCGGCCATCAAAGCACGAGACGCCGGCATGCCATGCACGCTTCTGGGTCGACACGAATTGCACAATGGCGCCGTCGCGCCGGATAAAGAAATGCGCCGATACGGTCAGGCCGCGCAATCGCGCCAGCCAGGGGTGGGCGTCATAATCAAGCTGATTCTGGAAGAAGTCGATAACCTCGGCCCCGCCGAATTCGCCGGGCGGCAAACTGATATTGTGTATTACCAATAAGGTAGGTTCGACGCCGCGAGGACGGTTATCGAAGTTCGGAGAGGCTGCATGTATAACGTTGGTGTGCGGCTTTAGCCAGCCGCGGCTGTCCAGGGCAAAGACCGTCATTGGCGAGTCCCCAGCTTGGCGTGTTCGGCGCTGCACCATGTTTGGCCGTCGGTAAGTACGGCGTCGGAGCGCGGCATATGAATACCGCAATGGGCGCAACGAACCATGGATTCGGGCTGTTTGATTGGGGGGGCGCCCCGGCGCGATGCCTGCTTGGGTTGTGGGGCAGCCACTTTGGTTTTTTCGTGATGGCGGGCAAGAATGCGGGCAATCAGCAGCCCCGCAATAATAACGATCACCCAAAATAATACTTTTCCCACATTAGCTCCGCAGCAGAATAACGTCTAGAACAAACCGGCTTCCGGTATAGGCCAGCAATAAGAAGGCAAAGCCGGCCAGTGTCCAGCGCAAGGCGATACGGCCGCGCCAGCCCCGGGCGTACCGGCCGATCAGGAGTACGCTGAAGGTAAGCCATGACAGCAGCGTAAAAACGGTTTTGTGGTCCATGGGCAGCATATAGCCCGTTAGCTGCAAGGACACGACCATGCCCGATATGACCGTCAGGGTCAGGATAAAAAAGCCTACCCAGATCAGACGGAACAGCAAGCGTTCCTGGACGAGCAGGGGCGGCATGGAGTCCAGGGCCCGGTTTAAAATGTTGCGATTGGCTGTTTGTTCGGCAGGGCGATGCAGCGAGCGGTCGAGCGTGGCCATTAGCATGGCTTGAAACGCGGCCACGGTAATCAAGCCGTAGGCGGTTAGCGCAATCAGCAAATGTATGCGCAGTAAATCGCTGTTGCTATGGACGACAACGTGGCCTGTGGGGAATAGCGCGGACAATGCCGAGACGACCGCAGCGGCGGGTAGTAAAATAAGCAGCAGGCCATCGATGCGGATGACCAGGCTTTCAAGCCAGAACACGATCAGTCCCAGCCATATGGCCGCCGACAGGGCCAGCGCCCATCCCAGATGCAAGCTGTTTTCAAGCATTATCGACTGTTGCAGGCCGATGCCATGAAGGATGATGGCTGCAAGCAGGCAAATACGGCCGGCTTTACCGGCCCGGGGCTCGGTGTTGTCCTGTAATAAAGGACGCCAAAGTGAAATGGCCAGTATCGCGTACGCAAGTGCAGCTAAAGAGTGAAATACAATGCCTGAAGACATAGTCCCTGAAGTTTATTAGATGGGTAGGGCATAATGCCCCATTCGGGTAATTTTAGACCTTAACCCAAGATATCAACTAGTTTAAGCGAAACCATCGTTATGCTCGACAATCTGACCCAACGCCTTTCCCGCGTCGTTAAAACCATACGTGGCGAAGCACGGCTTACCGAGGCCAACACCCAGGATATGCTGCGCGAAGTGCGCATGGCATTGCTTGAGGCCGACGTGGCCTTGCCGGTTGTGCGGGATTTTGTTTCACGCGTCAAAGAGCGTGCGCTGGGACAGGAAGTGGCGGGCAGCCTTAACCCGGGCCAGGCCCTTGTGGGGGTGGTGCATAAAGAGCTGACCGCGCTTATGGGCGGCGACCTGGGGGCCGATGCCAGCGAATTGTCGTTGGCGGCGCAGCCGCCGGCCGTGGTGCTGATGGCCGGTTTGCAAGGGGCCGGTAAAACCACTACAACCGGTAAGCTGGCCAAATGGCTCAGCGAAGGCGGTCACGTTCAGAACGGCCGTAAATCAGGCAAGAAGAAGGTTCTGGTCGTTAGCGCCGACGTGTATCGTCCAGCCGCTATCGAGCAGTTGAAAACCGTGGCCGCACAGGTCAAGGTGGAATTTTTCCCTTCCGATGCATCGCAAAAGCCAGAAGATATCGCGCGGGCGGCGCTCGATCACGCCAAGCGCCAGTTTTTCGACGTGCTTATTGTTGATACGGCAGGCCGCCTGGGTATCGACGAAGACATGATGCGCGAAATTCGCGCCCTGTACGACTTGCTGAACCCGGTCGAAACCTTGTTCGTGGTTGACGCTATGCAGGGCCAGGATGCGGTCAATGTGGCCAAGGCGTTTGCCGACGCTTTGCCGTTAACCGGTGTTGTGCTTACCAAGCTCGATGGCGAT
>DATCVA010000140.1:0-6543 GCA_036567205.1 Eoetvoesiella sp.
AGAAGGCTTAGGTAGCGACTGTGGCCCGGGACGGAAGTGATCATGGTTTTTTATGGGCGGCGCCGACGACGTTGTCGACGATATAACGCGGCCTGTTTTTACTTTCCGTATAAATGCGTCCGACGTATTCGCCCAGGACGCCGATGCCTATCAACTGCACGCCGCCTAAAAATAAGATAGCCGTCATAAGCGACGTATAGCCGGGTACTGCGTTGCCCCATATCAGTTTTTCGACAATCATCCATATTGCATACAGGAACGCAAATGTAGCAATTCCCAGACCCATATATGTCCAGACCCGCAGCGGGACGGTGCTGAAAGAGGTAATGCCCTCAATCGCCAGGTTCCACAGTTTCCAGCCATTGAATTTACCTGTGCCCGCAGCGCGTTCGGCCCGGGTATATTCGACGATCTCTGTTTTAAAGCCCGCCCACGATAGAACGCCCTTCATGAAGAGCTGGCGTTCGGGCAGTTGCTTAATGGACTCGACAACCCGGCGTGACATCAGACGAAAGTCGCCGACATTGGCCTCGATTTTTGGTTGGGAAATGGTATTGTGCAGGGTATAAAACCAGCCCGCCGATTTGCGCTTCAGGTAGCTGTCGTTTGATCGGTCGGCACGCTTGGCCAGCACCACATCGGCGCCGTTCTGCCATTTTTCAATCAGTTGGGGAAGAACCTCGATGGGGTCTTGAAGGTCGACATCCATAGGGACCACAGCGTCGCCGGTTGCAAATTCAAGACCGGCAAACAGGGCAGGTTCCTTGCCGAAGTTACGCGAAAAGTTGACAAGGACAACCAGCGGGTCTTGTAGCGCTAACGCGGCGACCAGGTGTGAGGTGCTGTCTTGGCTTCCGTCGTTGATAAATACGATTTCAATATCGTGACCGGATAAAGGTTCGTAACTGCGCACGGCCCGATAGAAAATTGGTATTGCGTCCTCTTCGTTGAAGACGGGAACGACTAAGGATATCTTCACGGTTTTTCGCTCCGAAAAACAATTAGCTTCGAATATACAAAACCAACGACTAAGCTAATTCCCGAAAACACGACCAGCGTCAATAGCGGCGCCAGTTGGCTGGCGTCCGCTACGCGGCCCACTATCCAGCTTAATAGCCCTAGAAATGCAACGTAGGCGATGTAGCGAAAACGCGTCGCTTGTGTTTTAAACGTAAATTTTGCGTTGGCAAAAAACGAGAATGTGACTGCCACGAAGAACGCGATAAGGTTGCTAGTGGATTGCACGCCACTAAAGTGATATACAACCCCAAACACTGCCCAATGAATGAGCGTGTTGGCCACGCCTACATACATATATCGGGAAAATAGTTTTAACATGGTTTGGAGAGGTTTTTTTAGGCTGGGTGATTCTACCACTGGGCAGGTTACAGCCGTAGTATTTTGAGCGGCCTTAGTAATCGCATTTGTAGCCGGCCGGGCCTTACTGTGCTTGCGAAGACGTGTAGCAGGCTTAAGTCAGCGTCATCGCCGCAGCTCGGGCCTGGGTACAGGACTTGCTGCTCTGCGTGTTCTCGTGCTTACGAAACGGGGAAGCACAAGAGCACGGTGATGGTTTAGCGGTTTTCATGCCGCTAGACTGAGCACTGCGGAGTCTGGATTCGCATTCACATTGGGGTGTCAGACAACCATTATTGCCCCTTGCCTTATCTAAAGGAGAACCAATGAAACTCGCCTCAGCCATCCTTACCGCGTGTGCGGGCCTTTGCCTGACAGGCCTGGCCCACGCCGACATTACGGTGCAAATGCATGAAGTCAACGATAAAGGCAATGCAAACGCTATCGGCACCGTCGTTATTTCCGAGTCGAAGTACGGGTTGGTTTTTGAACCTGAACTAAATGGACTTGCCGCCGGCCTGCATGGTTTCCATGTTCACGAAAAACCCAGTTGCGAACCTGAAAATAAAGATGGCAAGGTGACACCAGCCGGAGCCGCGGGCGGCCACCTGGATCCGCAAAAAACGGGCAAACATGGCCTGCCATGGGGTGACGGCCATCTGGGCGACTTGCCCGCGCTGTATGTAGAGGCAAGCGGCAAGGCCAGCAACCCCGTGCTGGCGCCGCGTCTGAAGACATTGTCGCAGGTGCAGGGACATGCGCTAATGATCCATAAAGGCGGCGATAACCACTCAGACCAGCCGCAGCCCCTGGGCGGCGGGGGCGCACGCATCGCCTGCGGAGTGATTAAGTAAGTTGGATGCCTCTTGCTATATCGTACTTTTGCGCAGTGCTATTTCCGTTCACTGCTTGACTGATTTTTGTTCAGGCGTCCTATAGTGGGTATCCCTTTATCCAATGGGATGCCGTATGAATCGCCACGATGCCAGCTACCGCCAGCTCTTCAGCCACCCGCAACTGGTGCGTAGCCTGTTCGAAGGTATTGTTAACGAGCCGTGGATAGCGCTTTTGGACTGGCACAGCCTGCAGCCCTTGCCACTGATTTTGTCACCGACAAGCTGCGCCAGCGCCAGGGGGATCTGGCCTGGCGCATTGCGCGGCGCGATGGCGCGGACTTGTACGTGCTGCTGATGCTGGAGCATCAGTCGGTCAATGACCACATCATGGCGCTGCGGGTGGCCATCTATTGCTGTCTGCTGTACGAAAATCTGGTGCGACGCAAGCTCATCGCTCGGCGCGGGCGCTTGCCGCTAGTGTTGCCCGTGGTGCTTTATAGCGGCGTCAAGCCCTGGACAGCGCCGCTTAGCACTAGCGCGCTTATCGACCCGGCGCCGATTGCGTTGCGCCCCTACATGCTGCAGATGCGTTATCTTCTGGTCGATGAGGGTGCGCTGGTTCGTTCTGGCCTACTGCCCGAGCACAATCTGGCGACGCTGCTGTTTCAGCTGGAGCACAACCAGGGCATTGCCCAGGTGCAGCATTTGATGCAAACTATCCATAATGCTACACAGGGGCCCGAATACACCGAACTGCGTCGCGCCTTTGCCAGCTGGACCCGCCACGTGCTGCTGCCGCGCGCTTTGCCCAATGTTGCTATTCCCGGCGCAGAGGGCTTACTGGAGATCAAAGACATGTTAAGCGAACACTCACGTTCCTGGACGCATCAATGGAAAATGGAAGGCCTGGAGGAAGGGCGCCGTGAAGGGCGTAAACAAGGCTGGCAAGAAGGTGAGTGCGTTATTTTGCGCCGTCAGCTCATCCGCAAGTTTGGCCCTTTGACCGAAGCGATGGAGCAGCGCCTGAAAGACGCGTCCCCTGCGCAACTCGAAACCTGGTCGTTGAATATTCTGGACGCAAGGTCGCTGGACGAGGTGTTTGCCGATTAAGTTGCTATCAAATCTGCAATGACCAATAAAATCCGGATAAAAAGCCCAATACTTGCAGCGGTGCATGAAACTGCCAATGACCTGCATCGACAAGGGCTCGTCAGCAAGCGCACGATGAACCGTTGCGATGCTCTTTGTCTCGAGCCAATACCTGTCTACAACAACGAAGATATTCGCGCCATGCGCGAAAAGCTTAACTTTAGCCTAACAGTGCTGGCTAAGGTGCTCAATACCAGCGTTTCAACGATTCGCAAGTAGGGAGCAAGGCGATAAGCGCAATCCAACCCGTCTCTGGAACTTCTAAACCTGTTGGATCGCAAGGGGCTGGAGGCGGTACTTTGAACGGATGGTATGAGCTAATTTTGGACGCCTGTTGGACAAACCGTTGGCAGTCGCGACTCATGGAGAGTTACTATGGCGCGATAGTTGTCCAGGTTTTCTAGGGGAAAGGTGCAATGATGGGAGATGAATCGAAAAGGCCGATCGAGGTCGCTAAAGACACGATTGAGCTCATTGGTGGTGTACTCAAGATTGCAGGTGATCATCCAGATGTAAAGTCTAGTGGGTCCAACCTTGCTAAGTCAGCAAAGACGCTTACCGAATTCATTAATGTTGGATTACTCCCAGTTGCCGCTGTCAATTTTGGCTATGCTAAAGCTCGATCGTATTTTGAGAAAAAATTTTCGGCTGATATCGAGGCGATAGCAGGGGATATCCCATCTGAAAATTTACAAGAACCACGTTCATCAATAATCGGTCCCGTTCTTCAAGGCCTAGCATTTACACATGAAGAAGATAGCCTTAAGAATATGTACCTTCGGTTAATTGCTACCGCAATGGATAATCGTTGTGCTGCAAAGGCTCATCCAGCGTTTGCCGAGATTATCAAGCAATTGAGTGGGTTTGAAGCCAAGCTTCTTCAAATTATTTTAAAACAATCTCAATTCCCAATAGTGCAGATTCGACTTGAAACCCACAAAGAAAAAAACTCGCTTATAAAGTTTTCATTTCCGGAGAGTTTTAGAATATTACAAACACATGTGACACCACTTACCAACGGCGACGGAACTCCGTTTACTAGTCAGGAGCTTCCTGTAATGGTAGATAATTGGATTCGTCTTGGGATTGTTACGGTCAGCTATGACACAGCATTTAGCGCTGAAAGCTTCTACGACTGGGTAACAGAACGCCCAGAATATCGGTATTGGGTGCCACAAGATGTACCGCCCCGCGACAAATTAAGCATTGCTAAAGGGCAACTTAAATCTACTGCCTTTGGTGAACAATTCGCAATGGCAATTGGTGCGAAGGAAGTGGGCCCCTAGTAGAAAAACAATCTCTCCGATGGAGGTTTCAACCAGAGCGAAAGGAGATGCACAGCTAGCAGTGACATCTACCGAGGTTTATATTCATAGTCGGCGCATTTAAGTCTTCGTCCACCACAGCCCCATTTTCATCGAAAAAGAACCATCCTCTTCGATTGCCAACGCCTGCTGGGGCTTCCTGCTGGACCGCACGGATCATCGCTATGCGATATTTGGCGCGCAGGGCAGTAAGACACTGGGGTGTTTCGCTTTTCTCGTTCACGCTAGAGCAGGTTCTTAAGCATGGTCCGTGCATTGTCGATGCAGCCGTTCTCGTCGCGGCCGCTGGTGTTTTTGTCGATGGCAAGGTGCGGCAGCTTCTGTCTGAATATGAAAATCGTTTAAGCGGTGATCGAGAGCTACAGTTAACGTTGGGGCCGTTAGTCAGCGCGCTGACGTCGGCTTTTTAACACTTCCCGATTTGCGTGTTTTTTCGCATGGATATTTACGCTCTCTGGACCTGTCGCCCCACTGTACGAGCCCTTAAAGTAAACCTTTTATAGTTACTTTAAAGGCCGGCCATGGCGGCACCCGCTACCGACTACGACGGTCCCTGGAAAGAGGCGCTGGATTATTACTTTGAGGATTTCCTGCGCTTGCTGGCTCCTTGGCTGTACGCGCAAGTTGACTGGAGCCATCCGCCGGTGTTCCTGGACAAAGAGCTGCAGGCGATTACGCGGGGCGAGGGTCGGGGCCGCTTGTACGCCGACAAACTGGTGCGGGTCGTCGGGCAAAGTCAGCAAGCCTTTTGTGTTCTGGTTCACGTGGAGGTTCAAGGCGGCAGAATGAATGCCGCAACGCTGCTACCCTTCGGTCGGCGTATGTTTCGCTATGCCTGGCGTATTGAGGATCGTTATATCGGCGGCATCGCCGGCCCGCACGGTGCGCAGCAACCTATGGAACTGGTCAGTCTGGCGGTGCTCACGGCCAGCCGTGGCCATGACACTCACCTGACGTATTCCTGGGGGAACCTTGAGGCCAATAGTGGGCAGTTTCGCTTTCGTGTCGTACACTTAGCTAATTGGATGGATCACTGGGAAGCGTTGGAGCAAGAGGCCGCCCGCAATCCCTTTGCCGTGGTTGTGATGGCGCAGTTGCAAGCGCAAGTCACCGGTAAGAACGGTTCGCAGCGTCTGGTGTCTAAAACGCAGATTGTGCGGCTGCTGTATCGGTATCGCTACAGCAAAAAAGAGGCCTTGCGATTATTGCGTATTATTGATTGGATGATGGCGCTGCCGGCCGCACTGGAACCGGCCTTCGAGCAGGCCATGATTCGCATGGAACAGGAGCATAAAATGGCATTCGTCACCAGCATAGAACGCTTGAGTGAAAAGCGCGGATGGGAAAAGGGGCGGCTGGAAGGCCTGGATGAAGGCAAGCTTGAAGGGCGTGTAGAAGGACGCGTGGAAGGCGAAGCTTCATTGTTGCAACGTCAGCTCACTCGCAAATTCGGCCCTGTGCCTGAAGCCCTGCAACAACGTATCCAGACCGCTACGCTCGTCCAGCTGGAAACCTGGTCGTTGAATATTCTGGACGCAAGCTCGCTGGACGAGGTGTTTGCTGATTAAGTTGCTAACCAACCGGCAAGACTCCACGAGCACTGAACTGAACCGCGTCTCGCAATTTCGGGATGGTTTCAGCGTTGCGATGTATTGCAAAGCCGTTGTACCAAAGCGTAAGGTAGCTGGGTTGTTAGCGGACGTTGTATTCCGAGATTTTGGCCGTGGTCCCGTAATGCAGGGTTAGCCACCCAGTACAGACAAAAAATCAAGAAGAAAGCGATGGTGCTAAAAGGCGTGTGCTTGCGTTCGCCAAACAAGGGCAGGCGCACAATAATCGTAATAAGCGCAATGACCGCGGCCGCATTAAAAAGCTTC
>DATCVA010000141.1:0-5916 GCA_036567205.1 Eoetvoesiella sp.
AGGTTGTCCCAGTGCAGGTCGGTCTTGACGCGCGGCGGATTGTTATAGATGCCCAGGGGCAGGTCGGTGGCGTCGGCCACTTCCAGGAAGTAGTCTTCGATGTCGCTTTCGGGGGCGCAGATGTAGGCCGGTGCGGCCAGGATGGCGCCGTCGGCGCCGTTGGCGTGGGCAAAGCGCAGGTGGTCAATCGTGCTGGCGGTGTTGGTGCCGGTGCAGCCGTAGAAAAACTTCATGTTGCCGGTCTTCATCTTGGCCGTCTGGGCAATAATCGCGTGGCGCTCTTCTTGCGTCAGCATGGACACTTCGCCGGTGGAGCCCATGATCAGCACCGCGCTGGTGCCATGGCTTTCCTGGAAGTTGAGCAGTGTGCGAAACGCCTCAAAATCGACGCTGCCGTCCTTGTTGAACGGGGTGATCAGCGCGACGAACGAGCCTTCGATTTTCATTTTTGACATGATGCCTATTCTCTTTTTTCAATAATAAATAAACAGGATGCTTGGACGATACTACACAATGCTTTCAGTCACTTCGACATTCTGCGCAATATCGGCTTCGGTGCTGGCCATGGCGGCAAATGCCGTTTCCAGATCTGCAATGAGGTCAGACGGATCTTCCAGCCCAATATGCAAGCGTACACCAGGGCCGGCGTATTTCCAGTGGTTGGTCGTACGCCCGCCCGGTGTAAAGGGAAGCGCCAGGCTTTCGAACCCGCCCCACGATACCCCCAGCCCAAAGAGTTTCAGGTTGTCGATAAATGCGTCGAGCCCGGCCTGTGAAACCGGCTTCATTGCAATGGCAAAAAGCCCGCTGGCGCCAAGAAAATCACGCTTCCAAAGAGTATGGCCCGGATGGCTGGGCAGCGCTGGGTGCAATACCGCGTCGATTTCGGGGCGCGCTTCCAGCCATTGGGCGATTTGAACGCCCGACGTCCAGTGCTGTTGCAGGCGTACGCCCAGGGTGCGCAGGCCGCGCAGCGCCAGGTAGGCGTCATCCGGGCTGGCCGTCTGGCCCAGGTCGTACGATGTTTGCTTGACGCATGTCCATGTTTCGCGATTGCATGTAGCGATTCCAAGCATTGCGTCAGAGTGGCCGGTAATGTATTTGGTTGCAGCCTGAATCGATACATCGACACCATGTTCAAACGGCTTGAAAAACAAAGGAGTGCCCCAGGTGTTGTCCATTACGACCCGCGCCCCATGAGCATGGGCGACTTCGGCAATAGCGGGAATATCTTGTATTTCGAAGGTTTCGGAACCCGGGGACTCAACATACACAACCCGCGTATTGGGCTGGATCAGCGAATCAATGCTGGCGCCCGAGCATGGGTCGTAGCGGCTGACCTGAACGCCAAACCGGCTTAAAGTGCGGTTCAGGAACTGGCTTGTGGGTGAGTAGGCGCTGTCGGTTAGCAAAATATGATCGCCAGCCGACAAAAGGGCTGTCAGGACGCTGGCAATGGCGGCAAGTCCTGACGGGTACACCAGCGAGCGGTAACCCCCCTCGACGGCGGCAATGGCTTCTTGCAGTGCATGATGTGTGGGTGTGCCAAAACGCCCGTAAGTACTGACCCCATGTTCGTCTTCTGATTGACGCTTCTTGAGCTTCGCCCAATCGGCCATTGTGGCCGATAGTATGGTCGAGCCCCGGTACACGGGGGTGTTGACCAGCCCGTTGTGATGTTCAGGGTGGCGGCCGGCCCAAACCAGTTGAGTGTTTTTTTGCATGAGGATCAGCTCCAGTGTGGTTCCTTGTGTGATGGTTAAGTATAGGATCCGTCTGGGCTAATAAAATTCTATAATTTTGCCTTTATGCGTAGAAAAAGAGAATAATATTCTAATGTATGCGCCCACATAGGAAGATATAATTCGATATGGACAAGAAAGACAAGAATATTCTTACTTTGCTGCAACAGGACGCGACCTTATCCGTCAACGAGCTTGCCGAGCAGGTGCATTTATCGGCTACGGCATGCTGGAAGCGCGTTCAACGCCTTACGCAGGAAGGGATTATTCAGAAACAGGTTTGTTTACTCGACAGAAAAAAACTGGGAGTGGGCGTTACTGTTTTTGTGGCGGTTAAAACGAATCGGCACGAGTCGCAGTGGTTGGAAGATTTTGCGGCCGGGGTGCGCGATATGCCGGAGGTCGTCGAGTTCTATCGCATGAGCGGTGAAATCGACTACCTGCTTAAAGTCGTGGTCCCCGATATTGAAGGTTTTGATAAGGTGTACAAAAGGTTGATACAAACCGCCGCACTGTTTGATGTCAGCTCCAGCTTTTCCATGGAAGAGTTAAAGTACACCACAGTCTTGCCACTGGATTATTGTTAGTCTCCCGTCAGGTTAATTGCCTTGAGCGGAATGAATTAATGAGCCAGCGGGACACTAGCGCCTGGCGGTTTTTCCTGCCTATTATGTGAGTCGGTTATGGCTACTGAAATAAAACGTTATCCCTCGTTGTCGCACTGGGGGGCTTTTACTGCTGTGGTAGAAAATGGTCGTCTTATCGATTGCGAACCCTTTGCATTTGATTCGGCGCCTTCGGCCATACTTAAATCCATGCCGGGCTCAATTCATTCGTCTTTACGCGTGGCGCGGCCCGCCGTGCGGCGGGGCTGGTTGAAAGACCGTGAGCGCAGCGATCGTAGTCAGCGTGGCGACGATTCTTTCGTCGAAGTCAGCTGGGATACGGCGCTCAAGCTTGTGGCCGATGAACTTGCACGCGTGCGCGCCGATTACGGACATGATGCAATTTTTGGCGGGTCTTACGGCTGGTCGTCCGCGGGCCGGCTGCACCACGCACGCACCCTGACCCATCGATTTCTAAACGCCGGTGGCGGTTGCGTCAATCAGGTGGGCAATTACAGCTGGGGCGCAGCGCAGTTTCTGCTGCCTCATGTCATTGGCACGTATGCGCCGGTTACGGGCCGCGTTACAGATTGGAAAAACGTTCAAGAGCATACCGAGCTTTTTATGGCGTTCGGTGGTCTGCCTTTGCGCAATACGCAAATTACATCGGGAGGGGCGGGCGAGCATAGCGCCGAACGCTGGGTCCAGGCTGCCAGCGACAAAGGCGTGAAGTTTGTCGTGATCAGCCCGCATCGCAGCGATATTCCGGCCGGTATAACAGCCGACTGGATTGCCATTCGCCCCAATACCGATACGGCCATGATGATGGCAATGATCCATACGCTGATCGCAGCCGGTTTACATGACAGCCACTTCGTTAATACTTATTGTGCTGGCTTCGAGCCGTTTGCGGCTTATGTCAACGGCGAGTCGGATGGCCAACCCAAGACCTGCGAATGGGCTGCGGCTATTTGCGGTGTTCCGGCCGACACAATTCGGGGGCTTGCATTGCAAGCGGCCAGGCATCGCACCTATATTACATGTGCATGGTCATTACAACGGGCTCACCATGGCGAGCAGCCTTATTGGGCAAGCATCGCGCTGGCGGCGGTGCTTGGCCAGATCGGCTTGCCCGGTGGCGGGTTCGCTTTCGGGCATGGGTCGATGAATGGAGTGGGGAACCCCAGGCCTTCTGTGCCCGCGCCGGAAATGTCATCGGGACGCAATCCCATTAATCGTGCCATACCTGTAGCCCGCTTTACCGATATGCTGCTATCCCCGGGAGAAGCCTTCCAGTTTAATGGAGAGGGCGATGTTTACCCCGATATCCAAATGATTTATTGGGCCGGCGGCAATCCTTTTCATCATCAGCAAGATCTGAACCGGCTGGTGCGCGCGTGGCAGAAACCGGAAACAGTTATCGTGCACGAAAACTGGTGGACGCCCACGGCCAGGCGTGCCGACATCGTCTTGCCTGCAACGGTAACGCTCGAACGCAACGACATTGGCGGTTCATCGCGCGACCGCTTTGTGCTGGCTTCCAAACAGGCCCTTCAGCCCTATGGGCAAAGCCGCAACGATTTTGACATTTACCGAGAACTCTCTGCGCTGGCCGGGCACGAAAATGCATTCACGGAAGGGCGGGACGAACAGCAGTGGATACGCTTCATTTATGAAGGTATGGCGCAAAAATGGGCGCAAGCTGGTTTCAACTCGCCGCCGTTTGAAGAGTTTTGGGACGCGGGCTACATCCAGCTTCCCGAGCCTGAAAAAGACTTCATCTTGTTCCAGGAGTTTCGTGAAGACCCCAAGGGGCAGGCATTGAAAACGCCATCGGGAAAAATCGAGCTGTTCTCAAACCATATTGCGCAATTCGGCTATGCCGATTGTCCGCCTCACCCTGCATGGCTTCCCCCCATTGAGTGGCTGGGCGCCGCGCAAGCTGAAAAATGGCCGCTGCACCTTATTACTTTTCAGCCGCCCGACAAGCTGCATTCGCAAATGGACGCGGGGGCTACTTCCCTGAAGAACAAAACCGAAGGCAGAGCGCGCCTTTATATCGGCGTCGCCGAGGCGGGGCAGCGCGGCATTCACGATAACGATATATTGCGCGTATTTAACGACCGGGGCAGTTGCATCGCGGCGGCGGTGGTCGATTCCGGCATGGCTCCGGGCGTCGTGGCCATGCCGACAGGTGCCTGGTTCGACCCGCAGGACGATCAGCTTGAACGCCATGGCAACCCCAATGTGCTTACTGTCGATATTGGCACTTCTCAATTAACCCAGGGTTCTAGCGCGCAATCGGCATTGGTGCAGGTCGAACGCTGGAATCAAGGTGCTTTACCAGAGGTTCAGGCTTTTGTAGTGCCCGTGTAATTCCATTTAAATCAACCGTGAGCTGTGTCGGCGCAGCAGCCGTACAAACGTACTGTCTGCGCTTCGCCTTCGTGTTCACAATTGATTTAACCGACATTTTCCATTAGCCCCACCTTCTAATGGAAGCCATTGGCACAAGTCGTTGATTTCAATGAATTTCAGGTCATTTTCGATCTGCAATAAATGATCGCGATTTCAGTGCAGAGGAAATGATGGAATTTGACCTTGGTTTTAGCGACAAAGAGATCACCGCGTGGGGTGGTATGCAAGTCGATTTATCAGACGATGAGTCGACTCCATGAGCCAGCTTGGATACTTACTTAGTCTTACTGTGTCATAAAAATTGATATAATATTGCCATCAGGAATTCGGGTCGGAGGCATGATGGACATCGCCAAGGAGTTCAGTCAGTACGTCGCTCATTTGTCCCAAGGGCTGGGCCATGCTGATCGTCACGCAGGGCTGAGCGGGTATTGCACGGGCCTGATGCTGCCCCTGTCACGTAAAAGCGTAGAGCCCATGGCCGCGCGCGTTGACCCCCTGCACGCGAGCGCCCGGCACCAGGCTCTGCATCACTTTGTGGCCAAGTCCGAGTGGTCGGACACCACCGTGATGGCTGGCGTGCGGGAGTGGGTCATGCCCTGGCTGGGCCTGGAGAGCGGCTGCTACTGGATCATCGACGACACGGGCTTTCCCAAGAAGGGTAAACACTCGGTGGGCGTAGCCCGCCAGTATTGCGGCCAGTTGGGCAAGCAAGACAACTGCCAGGTGGCCGTCAGTCTGTCGCTGGCAAGCGCACAGGGCAGCCTCCCCATCGCGTACCAACTCTACCTTCCCAAAGACTGGGCGGCGGACCCGGTGCGGCGCAAGACGGGGGGTGTTCCTGAGGACATGGTGTTCGCGACCAAGCCAGAAATCGCTCTGATGCAGATGCACCAGGCCGTTGCCGCGGGTGTGCCCATGGGGGTGGTTCTGGCCGACGCCGGCTATGGTGATGAAACGGCCTTTCGTGATGGCATCACGCAATTGGGCATGCTCTACGCGGTCGGCATCCGCCCGGCCACTACGGTGTGGGCGCCGGGGACGGCGCCGCTGCCGCCCAAAGCCTGGTCGGGTCACGGCATACGGCCCACGCGGCTGCGCCGCGCGCCCGGCAATGAGCCGGTGGCCGTGAAGGCGCTGGCTTGTGGCTT
>DATCVA010000142.1:0-4708 GCA_036567205.1 Eoetvoesiella sp.
CGGCCATGGAGCCGATACCTAAACGATCCTTTGCCCAGTCAGGCATCCAGCTGGTCAGATCCGCGACGCTGGTGCGCAGCCAGGCGGTTAACTGGCTCCAGCGCGCCTTAATGCCATCCCACAGGCCGCTGATCCACTTGGTGCCGGTCTCGGCCAGTGACTTGGTTTCAAACATGCCAAAGACCGCATCAACACCCTGGCCCAGCAGCGTGGCCGGGTTAAAGCCCACCAGCCGCTTGACCAGTTCGCCGATGCCCTGGGTGAAGAATGTCTTGACGCCTTCCCACATCTTGCCGAACCAGCTCGTAATGCCCCCCCAGTTCCGGTAGATCAGCATGGCCGGACTAAACGAAGCGAGCTGCTGGGCAATTTGCCCAGGGCTTTGGCTGAAGAACCGCTTGACCCCTTCCCACATATTGCCAAACCAGGCCGCCACACCATCCCAGTTTTTGTAAAGCAGAAACGCAATACCCGCCACGGCCGTGATGCCGGTAATGATCCAGCCTACGGGAGTAGTCAGCAATGCCAGAGACATTGCCCGTATTGCCCCGATTACCGCCGGCACAGCACGCGCCGCCAAGCCAAGCAGCCCTCGCGACAGCGACACCAATGATGTAGCTGCCATAGCCACGCCACCGACTGCGAACCTCACCAAACCCGCTCCAGCGAGCGCTACACCTCGCCCTAACCTCAGGAGCCCTGTTGCCGACCAAACAAGCGCGTTTTTTGCAAAGACCCCCAGGCCCCAAGCCGCTAAACCAACAGAGAGCACAAACTTTCCCGCCATGATGCCCGCCACGCCAATAAGCAGATTCCCAAATCCACCAACCCGATCGGCGACAAAGGATACCGCCCGACCCACCATTTTTAGAACATTCCAAATACGCGTTAAACCTTGGTTTATGCCATCACTAATCATTGCTTTGTTGGCACTTATCAGACTCGAAACTCTCAGCAACCAGTTATTGATAGCGGGCAGCACACCTCCCACAATCACTGATTGGATACCAAAGAATCGGCTTTGAAGGTCGCCCAGTTGGCGGCTATATTCGCGGGACTGCTCAATCTGCTCGGGAGTCAGGATGCCGCCTGCATCATGCGCGGCCCGCTTCATCTTCTCGATTTCCTCCGTAGTCATGCTGACCATAGCAGCCATTTGCTCACCGCCAGACCCTCCAAAAAGCTCATCAACCAGGCGCTGGCGCGCGGCGAAGTTTGTCACGCCGCGAAGACGCGACATGACTAGGTCAAACATGGCTTCGGTATTGCCCTTGGTTTTGCGCAGGTCTTTATGATCTATCCCCAGGCGTTTGAACGCCTCGGCCGCAGGCCCCCCGGCTGTCATAATGAATTCATCAGCGCGCAGGCCCAACTCTTTTAGCCCATCAACCATGGAGTCGTTCTGCACACCAAACTGGCGACCAACGTAAATCCATTCCTGCAACCAGGTGCTGCCCACGCCCAGCCGCTCGGACGATTCCTTTATGGCTTTGCCCACATCGGTGACCCGGCCCACCAGACGACTGACCCCCCACGCCCCCGCCACCGCCATTGCCCCCAGGGCTGCCGTGCGCATCGCCAACGCCTTCGCCTGCTGGATTGCAAAGCCCATTTGCACACCGAGCTGCCGCGCCGAGCGACTAAGCCGGTCAAACCTGGCGCTTTGGCTCAATCTCGACATGGTCTGCTGGATGCGGCGAATCGGGCTTGTAATCCGATCCACCAACTGCATCACGATGCTTGTCGTCATACTAGCCATTTGCGTATCGTCCTATTGTTTCGTTGCACATGTACCTGAGTAGCTTCACGCCGCTCACGGATGTACCGGCCTTGAACATTACTAATCCGCCTCGCTGATGATTTGAAACAGCTCGCGTTGGAGGCTATTGAAGTATCCGGCAGCTTGCGGTCGCACTTTTCCAGCAACCCTCCGCTCCGCCCAAGTACGGCGGGTCGAAATCTTCCGCAAACGCGCATTAACCTTTGTGCGTAACCGCTCAAGGTCGCCATCGTTCGTTGGCTGCTCCATATGGACCGTCTGGCTTTTCATGCTCGCCCTTATCAACTTCTGCCACCATTGGAAGCGCGTCGTCGGCGAACAGTTCCGACGAAGGTCAGCACGCTACCATCTACATGACCGCCTTCCTCGGAGAACACTACATTTCGCTGCTCAAGCCGTTGCCTTGCCATGCCGTGGACCCAGGCGCTACGTTGCATGACGCGGCGCAGCTCCAAGTCTGAAAGCCCGTCAACGCTTTCTGGACCAATGTCTATTAATGACCGCAAAGCATCGTTTGCCATCTCGCGCCTCTCTTGCCTTATGAAGCCGCTACCGGGTTCTGTATTAAGAAACCTGCATCCATACCCGTCATGACCGGTATACGCTCGCAAGAAACTGGGTATATGAAGCTGTTTACGTTGCGCTCGAAATAGGGCTCCTGGACCATGGGATGGCCCCTGAGAGTGTAGGTGTATCCATAAGATGGAGCCCGTGCGCTTGAAATTCGTTCAGGGACGTAGGCCAGCACCGCATCATTGCCCCATACGTCTTGCACTTGCTCATCGCCCTCATTCATATACACGGCCTCCCCAACAGCGACACGCCTTACATTGAAGAGTCGCGCCAGCATCTCGGTGGTGACCGATGCGCTAGACGTATATTTGAAACGCTCAATGATCTTGGGGTGCTCCGCCAAGACATTGAATCCGTCTGACGACAAAACGAGCACATTAGGGCGAGCACCGATACGGCCACGGATGGTATCGCCGCACTCCCGTATTTGGAGGGCTGGGTCTGATGCTGGGTCGCTCCATTGATCCGTACCGGAAAGCGTTACTTTGTTGCTATCCTTGTAGTTGGCGGCATCAGTCGCAATCTTGGCTTGCTCAACCTCCAGAGACAATGACAGAATGTCCATGATCTCGTTAACCGCAGTAACACCAAGATCGATGCCCGGCACCTCAAGAGCATCTTCCAAATGCTCGCGCGGAACCATTCCCTCAAGGGCATCCTGCACAAGCGAGAATGTCCGGCCCTGATAGCCAAATCGCAGGCGCTTTGTATTTGCCCCAGGAGCACGTCGGGTTGCATAGCGGAGAAACGACTCCCTGCCAAACTCAATAACTTGCCCGCCGCGTTGCAATACTTCCACCACAGGGAAAAGTACATGCCCGATGCGGTCGGGGTGCGTATAACCTAAAGCGATGTTGGTAAGAACGAGATCAACGACTCGTGCCTGTCTGGTATTCATGCTCACTTGAATATCTCCTGAGACTGTGAGTTACGATTTGCGGCGAACGAAGGGCCACTTACATACGCAGCGTATGCATCTTGCTCTGAACATCGTTGCCTTGCTATTGGCGGAACATTCCAAGCCGATTCCGCCAGCGCCTGATATACCCGCCGTTCCGTTAAATTTAGGTGTGCTGCAATTTCTTTCACGAGCCAACCGGATCGCCGAAGAGCCGCAGCCTTGCGGCCGCGAATCGTTGCACGCAAAACCGTAAATTGAGGAATTTCTAGAGTTTCTTGCCCATACAGTTTGATAACTAAATGTGCAATGGCCGGGGGAACGGAATTTAATGGCGATTTGCCGCCTTCTGCCAAAGAGATCGGAATGTAAATCCGCCATCCGCCAAACTGGTCCGCCATCTGAATTGCCGCTTCTGGTGACTGCTCTACCAACGCGCTGAAAGCAGGGCCAGCGGCTTCCAAAAACTCAGATATTGAGAACAAACCATCACGAAGAGCTGATTCAAGCTCGCTATTCTTGGCTGACATCAAATGCATATCTGTCACTGCTTTTCTCCTGAACTATTTCGTCTAGGATTGCAGTTACAGAAAATACTTGGCAGGTGAAGGGCTTCAGTAGAGCGGGCAGCCTATTGGACTGATATGGCTAGCTCTGGACTCTTGGGCTACACATTGCATGTAGCCCAGGAGTCCAAGTTGATGCACGGCTGTTTGACGGGCACGTTCGCGGCGAAATACGAGAGCGAAGCAGCGACATCGAACATACCATGTTTAAAACCCGTTTAACGCCCCGCAGGCTTGTTTAACTATTTTTTCAAGTATGCAGGCCTGCCCATTATATAAAAACCGCTTGCGCGGGCTATTAGCGAGGCAAGGCCATCCGATTACCCATCAGACGCCGTAATCGCTTCTATTTCTATTTCGGCTAGCTCCATAAGGTGCCCAACACGCTCGGACATCTCAACCATTGCCTCATGGGATAGCCGTGGCCCTTCCGGTACTTGCACGAGAATCTTATGCGCTGCCCATACCAATGACAACGCCCGACGTGCCCCGAAGTAAGTTTCGTTATCGAGCTCGACGTGTTCACCTTGTGCGATTGTCGTTGTCATGCCGCAACCCCCTTCGGTACATTGTGGTAAACCGACGATGTCCGCGAAACTTCGACGACTGGCCACGATACCCACACGCCATCAATGAGCGCGCGCTCGACCCCAGCGCGCATATCACGCAAAGACCCGTTGCCAATCGCGTAAAGGGGCTGCACACCGCATATACCAAGATCTACGCTGATAGATGGGGCGCTACCATCGACAGGCAGCGGAGTTTCACACACTATGCGGTAGCCCATCGCTTTTAGGCGACGTGCGAGGCTGTTGGCGCGGCCCAGACGCTCAACGCGTGCGAGGGTGAAAACGCGCGGGATGTCTGTGGTTTTCATACATGTTCTCCGGT
>DATCVA010000143.1:0-14464 GCA_036567205.1 Eoetvoesiella sp.
GAAGGTATTACCCGTACCCGCAAGGCCGACATCGCCGAACGCGCGGCACGTAAAACCGAACGGTTGGAAAATGCCGCCCCGAAAGCACGTCGAGCCACCGGCAGCACTACAAGAACCAATGCCACTGCTGCAACTGCTCCACATGGCATTCCACGCCGCAGCGGTAGCGCCATGTCGTTACGCGCAGGCGCACGCCGAAACGTAACAGGCCGCGGCGGAAAACGCTAAGCTACCCGGCGCTACTGCCCGTCGGCCATTCCTGGCAGGTAGAGCGGCAAATCTGTTAAAGCCCAACATCTTCTATGTATGGGCTTTTCTTTTTTGCGAAGCACCCAGCCAGGCAATCGCAGGCTGTAATCCGCACTTATTTTACACGGCGGCGAAAAGGTTCGCCGCATGGCTGCGGCAATTAAATGTAACTAACGCCCAAAACCTCGTATTCGCGAATTCCGGCGGGGGCCTTGACTTCGACCACATCGCCCTCGCTTTTGCCAATTAGCGCACGGGCAACCGGGCTGGACACGGAAATGCGATTGGCACGGATATCGGCCTCGACGTCGCCCACAATTTGATACGTAACACGTTCACCGGATTCCAGGTCTTCGATTTCGACAGTGGCGCCAAATACAGCCTGACCTTCTACGTCGAGAGCGGTTGGGTCGATAATCTGGGCGTTGGACAAAGTTCCTTCAAGCTCTTGAATACGGCCTTCGACAAAGGCCTGACGCTCGCGTGCGGCGTCGTACTCGGCGTTCTCCGAGAGATCGCCCTGGGCGCGTGCTTCGGCAATAGCGTTAATGATCTCAGGACGCTCAACAGTTTTCAAACGGTGTAATTCTTTTTGCAAGCGCTCAGCGCCGCTCGCCGTCAACGGGATCGCAGACATAATATTCCTGAATAAAAAGTAAAAAGACGCCCCGCGTAATGGAGCGCCTGATAATAAATGCGTGGGTAGTTGAGAACCACCCGAAAGGTGCGAACTAAAGGAAAAGTTGGTTTCTTATAGCTGTAAACAACGATTTGGTCAGTTCAAAACAAATCCCCGGGTCGGTTAGAACCGGGGACATGCCCTTATTGTCGGCAAAGTTAAGGCAAATTGCAAGCCCTTAAAGCACGAGAGCGGAATTTGCCTTGCCTTTTCCAGCTAAGACCATGAAAACAAAATATTTTATAACAAATACTAGCAACTTTTACGGCTGCCCAAGCGTAACAACGCGTACAAAATGATAGCGCCAAACGTAGCGGTACCGATGCCATCCAGCTTAAACGCACCGAATTGAATTGTAAAGTTACCGGCCCCCAGAACCAGGGTAACCGCAGCAACGATTAAATTTCGGTTATCGCTGAAATCAACTTGATTTACGACCCAGATTCGCGCGCCCGCAACAGCAATCAAGCCAAACACCACTACAGACATACCGCCCAGAACGGGCCCTGGTATGGTCTGAATCAAGGCGCCGAACTTGGGTGAAAAGCCCAACACAATTGCGATCAGGGCAGCCACTACAAATACCAGCGTGGAATAAATACGGGTAACAGTCATAACGCCGATATTTTCGGCATAGGTCGTAACGCCTGTACCGCCGACAGCCCCTGAAACCATCGTCGCCACTCCGTCACCCACAAATGCGCGCCCCAGATAAACGTCCAGATTTTTTCCTGTCATGGCGCTGACAGCTTTAATATGCCCCAGGTTTTCCGCCACCAAAATAATGGCCACCGGCACAATAACGCTCATTGCATGCAGATTAAAAACCGGACTCTGAAAAGATGGCAAGCCAATCCACGACGCCACAGCTACGCCGCTAAAATCAATGGGCCGCCCCAAACCCAGGCCATTGGCGAGCAGACCATATAGCACACATGCCAACAGCAACCCCACCAGAATCAGCAGGCGCTGAACGGTTCCACGGGTATAAACAGCAATCCCGCCAACGCAAAGCACTGTCATCAATGCCATTAACGCATCGAACGTGGACCCGCCCATCGCGCCTTTTGCGGCAATAGGGGCCAGATTCAATCCAATTACGGCAACAATAGCCCCCGTCACGACGGGCGGCATCCAGGTATCGATCCATTCACTCGCCCCACCAGAGCGCGCATTTAACCACCACACCAATAAGCCGATTAACGTGTAGACCAGACCGCAGGCAATAATCGCACCCAGTGCAATGCCGATATTGCCATTAGCCCCTGCTCCGGCATAGCCCGTAACGGCAATCACGCCACCAATAAACGCAAAGCTTGAGCCCAGATAGCTGGGGACCCTTCCGCCCACAAAAACGAAGAATATCAGCGTACCGACACCGGACATCAAAATAGCGACATTGGCATCAAACCCCATTAGCAGCGGTGCGAGTATGGTTGAGCCAAACATGGCAACCACGTGCTGCGCGCCCATGGCAATATTTTGCGGCCATGACAAACGCTCGTCGGGCTGCACCACCACATCTTGCCCGGCGCCTACGACCTGGCGCCAACGGGGAAAATACGTATTCGACATTTTTATGCCTTAAAAAAAGTAAAAAATAGTTAATCGACGCGAGAGTGTACGTGTGGCCATGGCCAGGCGGCAAGGCCTAATTCCATTTTCAAATCAATTGTGAACACGAAGGCAAAGCGCAGACAGTAGATTTGTGCGGCAAGCGAAGCCGACACAGCAGAGCCTATACTTACAGTTTGTTTTCTTGCGATTAACGTACCGAACGAGCCGGCATGAAGAAAAAGCAAAATGACCCGCCATGCCCCTGCGGCGGCAAAGGCGGCGTCTTCCTGTATCGAGACTGCTGCGGGCCATTTATTAATGACAATAAGCCGGCGCCCAGTGCCGAACAACTAATGCGCTCGCGCTATACCGCCTATGCTTTGGGAAATGCCGACTACATACTGGCTACCTGGCATGCTTCGACACGCCCCGCTGAACTCACGCTGGAATCCCCTGGAACGCCCCACTCCACACGCTGGCTGGGTTTGGAAATCCATAGCCATACGCAATTAAATGCCACAGAGGCACAGGTAATGTTTACAGCGCGCTATCGCGAAGCGGGTCGAGCCGGGCGCCTGAAGGAACTCAGTCGCTTCGTACTCGAAAACGAACAATGGTTTTATCTGGACGGCGATATTCAGCCACAGCCGAAAAATAGTGCGCTCAGTGCCCTGTGAATAACTGAATTAACCGGACAGGACACTAATGCTGCCGCGGCTTTCGTTCGCGCCTTACCGCTATCCGGTCATACAAACAATCTGGAACCACTCTTAGCAATTTGGCTACCCAACCCATTTGCCACGGAATCACCTTGTAGCTGACGGCCTTGTCTATGGCGCGCACCGCCTGCCTGGCAAACAGTTCGACCGGCATCAGAAACGGCATTTTGTAAGGATTTTGAGCCGTCAACGGGGTTTGTATAAAACCCGGAGCCAGGGTAATAACTTTCACACCAGAAAGGCTCAGTTCAACCCTTAGACTTTCGCAATAGCTGCGAACTGCCGCCTTGGAGGCACTGTATGCCCCCGCTCCCGGCAAGCCGCGTACGGCAGCGACACTTGCGATCCCGACCAGGCGCCCGTGACCCCGCTGCTTCATCGAAGCAATAAATGGTTCGAAAGTAGCCACGGTAGCATTGAGATTGGTCGCCATTACCGCCTGGAAAACCTTATAGTCATCAAGCTCTTCAGTCAGGGTACCCACACTGATTCCCGCGCTGGCAATAACCACATCAACCGCGCCACCCGACAAAAAATCGCGGGCGGCCGCATGCAGTGCTTGCCGGTCGCAAACATCCAGAACGTACACCTGATGGTCGCCCGGCAAGGACTTTTGCAGCGCAAGCAGAACGTCGTGGCGACGCCCCACCAGAGCCAGTTGCGCACCCTGCCGCGCATAAACAGAAGCGAGCGCGGCACCAATGCCGCTGCTCGCTCCGGTAATAAAAACACGACTCATGCGTGCCTTGCCGCGTTACTGCACAGGCAATAAGGCATGCAGCTCTTGCAAGGAATAGACTTTTAAACCGCCCCCTTGACGCAAGTACTGCAGGCCCTCAACCGCCGCACGCGCGCCAGCGATGGTAGTAAAGAAGGTGACTCGAGCCGCCAGAGAGTTAGTGCGGATCATGCGCGAGTCGGCAATGGCGTTGCGGCGCTCTTCTACCGTATTGATAACCAGCGCAATTTCGCCGCTTTTTATCATGTCTACAATATGAGGACGCCCTTCCGTTACTTTATTAACGACCTGAACAGCCAGGCCGGCAGCTTCGATGGCAGCCGCTGTACCCCGCGTGGCAACCACGGTGAAACCAAGCTCGATAAGGCCTCGTGCAACGTCCACCGCCTTAGGCTTATCTTGCGCACGCACGCTAATAAAGGCCACGCCCGACTCGGGCAACAACACGCTGGCTGCCAGCTGCGACTTAACGAATGCCTCGCCAAAGCTTTCGCCAACCCCCATGACCTCGCCCGTCGACTTCATTTCAGGCCCCAGGATGGTATCGACGCCGGGGAACTTGACGAACGGAAACACAGCTTCTTTAACCGAAAAATACGGCGGGATGATTTCTTTCGTAATACCTTGCTGAGCCAGCGTTTTACCCGCCATTGCACGCGCGCCGATCTTGGCCAATTGCAGGCCGGTGGCTTTAGACACATAAGGCACCGTGCGGGATGCGCGTGGATTAACCTCGAGAACGTAGACATCGCCATCCTGAATGGCAAACTGCACGTTCATCAGCCCTTTCACATTCAAGGCTCGTGCCATTAACGATGTTTGACGCTTGATTTCGGCAATGACTTCTTCCGACAGCGAATACGGAGGGAGACTGCACGCCGAGTCGCCCGAATGGACGCCGGCCTGTTCGATGTGTTCCATGACGCCGCCAATAAACACGTGCTCGCCATCGGCGATGCAATCGACGTCCACTTCGGTGGCGTTATTCAAAAAGTGATCGAGCAATACCGGTGAGTCGTTGCTGACCTTGACGGCCTCGCGCATATAGCGCTCGAGGTCTTGTTGCTCGTGTACGATTTCCATCGCACGTCCGCCCAACACGTAGCTGGGACGCACAACCAGCGGGTAGCCGATCTCGGCTGCATGCGCCAAAGCCTCGCCCTCAGTGCGGGCGGTACGGTTCGGAGGCTGACGCAGGCCCAGCTTGGTCAGCAGTTTTTGAAAACGCTCGCGGTCTTCTGCTACATCGATAGATTCCGGACTGGTGCCAATAATGGGCACACCGTTGGCTTCCAGCGCACGCGCCAGTTTCAAGGGAGTCTGGCCGCCATACTGAACAATCATGCCAACCGGATTTTCTTTATGCACAATTTCGAGCACGTCTTCGAGCGTCAGCGGCTCGAAATACAAACGATCCGAGGTGTCGTAATCGGTAGAGACCGTTTCGGGATTGCAGTTGACCATGATGGTTTCGTAACCATCCTCGCGCAGCGCCAGCGCCGCGTGCACGCAGCAATAGTCAAACTCAATGCCCTGCCCGATACGGTTCGGTCCGCCGCCCAGCACAATGATTTTCTTGCGATCGGTAGGCATGGCCTCGCACTCGTCCTCGTAGGTAGAGTACATGTATGCCGTATTGGTGGGAAACTCGGCGGCGCAAGTGTCGACCCGTTTATAAACAGGGCGCACGCCCAACTGGTGACGCAACTTGCGAACCTCGGCTTCGGAAGTATCAAGCAAAAAAGCCAGGCGGCGATCCGAGAAACCTCGGCGCTTGAGTTGCCAGACCGTGTCGTAATCGAGATCGGCCAACGTTTTTTGCTCGAGAGCCAATTCGATATCGACAATTTCTTTAATTTGCGCCAAAAACCAGGGGTCTATTTTGGTCAGGCCATGAACTTCTTCAAGACTGAAGCCTTGTGCAAAAGCGTCGCCCACATACCAGATGCGCTCGGGACCAGGTTCACCCAGCTCGACCTGCAATTTTTCGCGATCGGTGGTTTTCTGATTGAGCCCGTCGACCCCAACTTCGAGACCGCGCAGGGCTTTTTGAAACGACTCCTGGAAAGTACGGCCGATTGCCATAACTTCGCCGACGGACTTCATTTGGGTAGTCAGGCGGGAGTCGGCCTGGGGGAACTTCTCGAATGCGAAACGAGGAACTTTGGTGACCACGTAGTCGATCGACGGTTCAAACGAAGCAGGCGTGGCGCCGCCGGTAATCTCGTTCTGCAGTTCGTCGAGGGTGTAGCCAACAGCCAGGCGCGCGGCGACCTTGGCAATGGGAAAACCCGTAGCCTTGGAGGCCAGTGCCGAAGAGCGTGAAACACGCGGATTCATTTCAATGACAATCATGCGCCCATTGTCGGGATTGACCGCAAACTGCACGTTGGACCCGCCGGTATCGACACCGATTTCACGCAATACCGCAATCGAGGCATTGCGCATGATTTGGTATTCTTTGTCGGTAAGCGTTTGGGCCGGGGCCACTGTAATCGAATCGCCCGTGTGTACGCCCATGGGGTCCAGGTTTTCGATCGAGCAAACAATAATGCAATTGTCGGCGCTATCGCGGACAACTTCCATTTCGAACTCTTTCCAGCCCAACAGAGACTCTTCAATAAGCAGTTCTTGTGTAGGCGAAGCTTCCAGACCACGCCGGCAAATCGACTCGAATTCCTCTGGGTTGTAGGCAATGCCGCCGCCGGACCCGCCCATGGTGAAGCTGGGGCGAATAACCACCGGAAAACCCGATGTACTGGCGTCGCTCGAGATGCGGCGTTGCACTTCCCAGGCTTCGTCCATGGAGTGCGCCACACCTGACTTGGCCGACTCAAGGCCGATTTTCGTCATGGCTTGCTTGAACTTTTGACGATCTTCGGCTTTGTCGATGGCTTCGGCATTTGCGCCGATGAGTTCGACGCCATGCTTTTCAAGGACGCCGTGCTGGGCCAGGTCGAGCGCGCAATTCAAGGCTGTTTGCCCGCCCATGGTGGGCAACAGCGCATCGGGTTTTTCACGCTCAATAATTTTTTCGACCACTTGCCAGGTTATGGGCTCGATGTAGGTAACATCGGCCGTTTCCGGATCGGTCATGATGGTGGCCGGATTGCTATTGACGAGAATAGTCCGGTAACCCTCGGCTTTTAATGCCTTGCAGGCTTGAGCCCCCGAGTAATCGAATTCGCAAGCCTGACCAATAACGATCGGACCTGCACCAATAATAAGAATGCTTTTTATATCTAGACGCTTTGGCATAATGCTGAATTATTTTTGTCCGGCCATGAGGCTGATGAATTTGTCGAATAGCACCACGATGTCGTGTGGGCCGGGGCTGGCTTCAGGGTGGCCTTGAAAACAAAAGGCGGGGCGGTCGGTAAGTTCGAAGCCTTGCAAGGTGCCGTCAAACAGCGAAATGTGCGTAACGCGCGCATTGGCGGGCAAAGTATCGACATCGACATTGAACCCGTGGTTTTGACTGGTAATAAAAACGCGGCGCGACTGCACGTCTTGCACCGGATGATTTGCACCATGGTGGCCGGTTTTCATTTTGATGGTTTTGCCACCCAACGCAAGACCCATAATTTGCTGTCCAAGACAAATCCCGAAAACCGGAATTTTTTTATCAAGGGCTACCTTGGTGGTTTCAACGGCATAGTCGCACGGCTCTGGATCGCCGGGCCCATTAGCCAAAAAGATGCCATCGGGATTGAGAGCCAGGACGTCAGCGACCGGCGTTTGCGCCGGCACCACTGTAATGCGGCATCCACGGTCGGCGATTAGTCGCAAAATATTGGTTTTAACGCCAAAATCGTAGGCCACGACATGATATTTATCGGTTTCCGGACGGCTAAACCCCTGCCCCAACTGCCAGGTGCCTTCACCCCATTCCTCGATATTTTTAGTAGATACCACTTTAGCCAGATCCTGGCCCGACATGCCGGGAAAAGCCCTGGCCAGTTCGATTGCCTTTTCGACATCGTTCCCAACCATGATGCAAGCACCTTGCGCCCCACCATCGCGCAAGATACGGGTCAGCTTGCGGGTATCGACACCGGCAATGGCCACGATTCCTTGCGCCTTTAAATAATCGGGCAACGATTGCGTGGCACGAAAGTTGGAAACACGCAACGAGCAGTCGCGCACGACCAGGCCGGCCGCGTGGATACGCGTTGACTCGACGTCTTCGTCGTTAACACCGGTATTGCCGATATGCGGATAAGTTAACGTAACAATTTGACCGCTGTAGCTAGGGTCTGTCAGGATTTCCTGATAACCCGTCATGGCGGTATTGAAAACAACCTCGGCGACGGTATGTCCATCGGCGCCGATAGAGACACCCTTGAAGATGGTACCGTCCGCCAAAGCTAAGATTGCAGCAGGAGCCGCATTGGCCCCTTCAGGAAAGAGTGACGGCAGCACAGTAAACCCCGGTTATAAAGTCAATAAGTAAACCTTGGAATTATACCTTGAGACGGCGCGGCACTGGCGAGCACGTTGCGACGCCAGTGTATATTAAGCTAAATCACGTGTTTTTACCGCTGTTTAGCTGGCTGCCCACGTGGCCTTGACTCTTTGAAACCGTCTGCAGCCAAGACTACTTACATCCTTGTTTTTTCTGGTATTTTCATGACTAATCAACTCGATTCCTTACGCCAATACACCACTGTTGTCGCCGATACGGGTGACTTTGAGGCGATGCGGGCGCATCGCCCTACCGACGCCACGACCAATCCGTCGCTCATCCTCAAGGCGGTCCAGAAAGACGCTTACCGGCCTTTGCTGGATAAAACGGTAGCCGACCATTCGGGTGACTCGGTCTCGCAATTAACAGACCGGATTCTTATCGCGTTTGGCCAAGAGATACTAAAAATCGTCCCTGGCCGCGTTTCGACTGAAGTCGACGCCCGCCTCTCTTTCGACACGCCGGCAACGATCAAGCGGGCACATCAGTTGATAGAGCTTTATCGCCAGGCCGGTATCGACAGGGAACGGGTGTTGATCAAAATCGCCTCTACCTGGGAAGGTATTCAAGCGGCCAAGACGCTGCAAGCCGAAGGCATTTCCTGCAACCTTACGCTACTGTTCTCGTTGCCTCAGGCCGTCGCCTGCGCCGAGGCGAAGGTTCAATTAATTTCGCCTTTCGTGGGCCGTATCTACGATTGGTATAAAAAGTCGGCCGGCGAGCAATGGAATGAGGCGGCCAACGCCGGAACAGCCGATCCGGGCGTCGAGTCCGTCAAGCGTATTTTCGATTACTACAAGGCTTTCGGGATTTCCACCGAAATAATGGGGGCCAGTTTTCGGAATGTCGGTCAAATCCAGGCTCTGGCTGGATGCGATCTGCTCACTATCAGTCCTGAACTGCTTGATCAACTGGCCTCTGACCCCGCCCCCGTCACTCGTGAACTTGATCCTCAGGAAGCCAAACGACACCCCCCGGCCCGTGTCGCCAGCAACGAGATAGCGTTTCGCACTGAGTTGAACCAGAATGCGATGGCGACCGAGAAGCTGGCGGAAGGAATTCGTGTGTTTGTGGCGGACGCCATCAAACTGGATGCCCTGATCGAAAAGGCGCAGCAGGCCTAGAACATAAGTGTAAGTGCTGCTGCAAAGCCGTTCCGTTAGAGTCGTTTAAGTTTTATGTTGGTGGTTTTTGACTTGTCGCGGATTTAGTTTTTAAGACGTCGCGGCGGGGGTGGACCAGACGTTCCGGACTCACGCGTGGGCGGTCCCTGCCGCGACTGCATGGTGACGTAGTGAAACGGCATGGGGACGGGTAGCGTGCTTTGCAGCAGCATCCCGCATTTCAGATTAAGAATACAAAACCGCCCCAAAAAGGAGCGGCTTTATTTGCAAATCAGAATTTAGAGCCTGCTGATTACAGCATGGCTCCGAATCTAGCGGTTTTTACCAACCTGGTCGCCAATGACGCCGCCAATAGCGGCGCCGCCCACTGTACCCAAGATGCCGCCGCCCGTTACGACTGCACCCGCAACGCCACCCAGGCCAGCGCCGGTTACCGTGCTTTTTTGTCGATGACTCATGTTGTCCCACGAGGAACAACCGGCCGCGGCAAGAGAGAACACACCAACGGCAACAATTTTACTTATTTGGCCTAATTTCATTTTTACCTCCGAAATGTAAAGTAAGCGTTGAATTAACGATACTTCGTTGATCCACAGAATGCCAAACTATTCAGAACACGGTTGTGAGTTTAGGCAAAAAATGTATCAAAGCCCTAACGGCATGTTCCTGTTCCCTTAAGAACGTCAATGGGGACAACGCGCCGAAGCTGTTATTGGCCTCGCAGTTTGTAACAGGCATTTGCGGTTCCCGTGCCAATTAACAACACATTGGCATGGCGGCTTACTTCAACGCCTTATAACGCAAGCGCTTCGGCTTGGCGCCCTCCTCGCCAAGCCGGCGTTTCTTATCTACCTCGTACTCTTGATAGTTGCCATCGAAGAACACCACCTGCGAATCGCCTTCAAAAGCCAGGATATGAGTCGCAATACGATCCAGGAACCACCGGTCGTGACTGATAACCAGGACACTGCCTGCGAACTCGAGCAGTGCGTCTTCAAGCGCGCGCAACGTTTCGACATCGAGGTCATTGGACGGCTCGTCGAGCAGCAAAACGTTGCCGCCGGCAATCAACGTTTTAGCCAGATGGAAACGTCCGCGCTCGCCGCCGGATAACTTGCCCACCAATTTGTTCTGATCGCCGCCCTTGAAATTGAAGCGCCCCAAATAAGCGCGCGACGACATTTCAAATTTACCGATAGTGATCAAATCGGCGCCATCGGATAGTGCGTCAAACACGGTTTTTTCGTCGGGCAACGATTCGCGCGACTGGTCAACAAAGGCAAGCTGGACCGTCTTGCCTACTTTTACGCTACCTGCGTCAGGCTGATCTTGCCCGGCGATCATGCGAAACAGCGTCGATTTACCCGCACCGTTGGCCCCGATGATTCCTACAATAGCGCCGGCGGGAATCTTGAAGCTCAGGTCGTCAATTAACAGCCGGTCGCCAAAACCTTTACTGACATTCTCGAACTCGATGACGTCATTACCCAGCCGCTCCGCTACAGGAATAAAAATCTCCTGCGTCTCGTTGCGCTTTTGATATTCGTGCGAGGATAGCTCCTCGAAACGGGCCAGACGAGCCTTGGCCTTGGCCTGCCGGCCCTTGGGGTTCTGACGTACCCATTCGAGTTCTTTCTTAATGGTTCGCTGCCGCGCCGATTCGGTTGCTTCTTCCTGCTTCAGCCTGTCGTCTTTTTGCTCTAGCCACGAACTGTAATTGCCTTTCCAGGGAATACCATAACCACGATCGAGCTCAAGTATCCACTCGGCGGCGTTATCGAGAAAGTAGCGGTCGTGGGTTACCGCCACGACGGTGCCGGGAAATTTGCGCAGGAACAGCTCGAGCCACTCGACACTTTCAGCATCCAGGTGGTTGGTAGGTTCGTCGAGCAACAGCATATCGGGCTTGGACAATAGTAAGCGGCACAAAGCTACGCGGCGTTTCTCACCGCCTGACAACTTGCCCACAACGGCATCCCACGCAGGCAGGCGCAAGGCATCCGCCGCAATGTCCATCTGGTGTTCGATGTCGTCAGAGCCGCTGGATGCCGCCGCGGCGATAATTGCCTCGAGTTCGGCCTGCTCTTCGGCCAGCTTATCGAAGTCGGCATCGGGTTCGGAATAGGCGGTATAAACCTCTTCGAGACGCTTGCGAGCCGTAAAAAGCTCGCCCAATCCCTCTTCAACGGATTCGCGCACACTGTGCTCGGCATTAAGAATTGGCTCTTGCGGCAAGTAGCCAATTTTAATCCCGGGCATCGGTATAGCCTCACCTTCGATTTCTTTATCGATGCCGGCCATAATTTTAAGCAATGTCGATTTGCCCGCCCCGTTCAAACCCAACACGCCAATTTTGGCGCCAGGAAAGAAAGACAAAGAAATATCACGCAAAATCTGTCGCTTGGGCGGCACGATTTTGCCCACGCGATTCATCGTATATACGTATTGAGCCATAACATCCAAATGCGAAAAACAGGAAAGCCTCGATTGTAGGCTCTGTAGAAAAATAAAGCCGCCCGTGATAAAAGCCGAGCTTTTCAGATGTTCTAAAATACCTGCATTACACTTAAAACTTTACCCACCAGCCTGTTTAAATTATGCCTTCCAACCCTGAACCCGATTTAATCTTTACCCCCGACGAGCTCGACCTGCTCGGGCGCACCGCCGATGCCCTTAGCGCCTACATGGGTAAACCGGTCCTTGCGGAAGTCATCGACGCCGAAGAAACGGGCTTCGAATGGGTGCTTTTTGCCGTACCGCTAGGTACGGACGAGGTTACCGACGATGTAGTGGTGGTTCAAGTGGGCGGCAACGGCGCCCGGATTATTGGCAATCAGGGCGGGCTGTCCATCGATGACGGCGACATTTACGACTGTGAATACCTATGGGCGGTTCAACTGTCCGACCTCGAGGGCGTGCGGTATATCAAGATAGACCAGCAAGGCGAGGAAATCGCCTGGAGCGATGAACTGCGTAATATCCTGCCTTTTGCCCTGACTGACGAACCAATTCCTGATGATGACGACGACGATGAAGACAACGACGATGAAGACAATCAGGACCCTGACGACGATATCGACCCGCCCGTGATCAGCCCGTCACGCACATTGCACTAATGTAATAACACACGCTCCCGGGTTACGGCCCAAGCACAGGCGCAAGCGCCGATTCATTGCCGCTATTACAGCCGTGGTCGTGGTCGTGGTGCAGGGAAAATACGCGACGTTAGGGGCCCGCCAGCGGGACGTCGGCGAAGGGAGCGCGCAGGCGCGGACGAGCCAGGCCTCGCTGGGTTGGGCGCGAAGGCGCCCAACAGGGACACGTGGAGCGTATTTTCCCTGCACCACGACCACGGCGTGTAACGAAACCAACTCAACGCTATGCCTGGAACCCTCGCCATACCAAAGACCCAGACGCCTAAATTGAGCAGATGAATTAACCAGGCAGGACACTAAGCCCGGGAACGGTCACGCAAATAAAGCAGCACGCCGACCGGCCACATCAAGCCCACCAGCGCGTAAGCCCCCCAGCCTCGCAACGTACGGCCCGGCGGCGTTGGCTGATGAGCGCGTTTCAAATGCAAGGAAAACCGCGTATAGCGGGCAGCCGCCTTTAAAAACTCTTGCGGTGAGTAACGGAACCAGGGCAGGCACTCAACGACGGTGTCCTGTGCCAAAAGCCATAGGCCCAGCGCGTGCTGCTGGCTGGTCTTGCCCTGCACCGACAAGGAATCGGCACTGTCGTGGTAAACCCGGAACACCTGATTGACAAAACGCGTCAGGTATCCGGCCCTCGCCATCGAACGCCACACAAGGCTTTCAGGAACAAAACCCTCGACATCTTCGGGGAATGGAAATTTATGCAACACCTCGGTGCGCATACAGCCGAACTTTTCGCCTCCGACATGATACTTAAACGACATGTCCAAAGAGCTTGCATCGATAAGGTCGTCTGGAAACATATCCCCCACAATACGGCCGTCGGGTGTCGCGCACAAACCGGTAATGGCAATATAGCGTGCGCGCTGATCGACGGGTATTTCGCCCCAGGCGCGTGCCATCGTGTCCAGGGCATTGGTATCCAGGCTGTCGTCGCTATCGAGCGCCACGATCAGTTCGCCGTGGGCTTCCCTGACTCCCCTGTTGAAGGCCGTTTTTTTATGCTGATTTTCCTGCCAGACATAATGAATAGGAAAAATAGCGGATTGCGCCCATTGCGATACCTGTTCACGCGTATTGTCGGTAGAGCCGTCATCGACAATAACCCACTCGAAGTCCTGGAAGGACTGGTCACATAATGAATCGTATACACGCTGCAAGGTGTGGGCGCGGTTATAAGTTGGAGTTAAAACCGTAAAAAGATGGCGCCAGGTAGACATGGTTTTTGTGTTTATTTTGCCAATACGAGCCATGATAGGCCAAAAAAAAACCACAAGCTGGAAAACTCATGGTTTCTTGCCTTTGCAACATCAGGACACAACTAAACAACGAAGCGGCCCTATGAAGCTGCAGCCACAACGGCACTTGCCGGCATGGCTTGATGCGCCTTGTTTAGGCGCGTTTTACTTTTTCAAGCATTTTAAATACGCCTTTTGGCGATTTAATGAAAAGGCGCTTGAAAGCTTTGCCCAAGCACTTGCGTTCCAGGGTGTTGCGGCGGTTACGTTTGATTTCTGCCATGGTGATCTCCGATCTTTACACGGCGGGGTATGAAAAACACGAACCCGCCAACATGATGGTAAACGCCTTAAAATAAGCGTTCAAAATTAATCTTAACCCGCCATTCTACCGCAACTTGCCCCAGCACACAAAAAACCAGGGGTCAACCCGGTTACGAAAGAACGATTACCATATTGTAATGAGCACACAAATTCGCATTACTGGCGCGCGCCAAAACAATCTGAAAAACCTTGATGTCTCGATGAATACGGGC
>DATCVA010000144.1:0-6471 GCA_036567205.1 Eoetvoesiella sp.
TTCTTTGCGAAAGCATCCTTCTCGAAGCCGCCATGCTCGACAGCCAGCGAATGGTCGACGATCAGTTGCGTGGGCACAACGGGGTTGACCAGCGAAGGGTCGCCGCCTTTTGCCGCAATGGCGTCGCGCAGGCCGGCCAGGTCCACCAGCGCGGTCTGGCCCAGGATGTCATGGCAAACTACACGCGCTGGAAACCAGGGGAAGTCCAGGTCGCGCTTGCGTTCGATAAGCTGCTTGAGCGAAGCCGTAAGTTGGGCAGGGTCGCAGCGGCGCACCAGGTTTTCGGCGAATACGCGCGAGGTATACGGAAGCTTGTCGTAGGCGCCGGGCTGAATCGCATCGACCGCTGCGCGTGTATCGAAGTAGTCCAGTTTGGTGCCGGGTAGAGGTTTGCGGTTTGCTGTGTTCATGGCATCCGAAAGAAGAGAGATGATGTCCGGAGGTGGGGGAGCGGCTGGGCGTTGAGCCTGCGTTTCCCCCTGTCGCTATTAGCGTTTCGAGAGCGGTACGAATTTCTGGTCGTCGGGGCCGACATAATTGGCTGTGGGACGAATGATTTTGTTGTCGATGCGCTGTTCGATAATATGCGCAGACCAGCCTGCGGTTCGTGCAATGACAAACAGAGGCGTAAACATGGCGGTGGGGATGCCCATCATGTGATACGACACGGCCGAAAACCAGTCCAGATTAGGGAACATTTTCTTTGCGTCCCACATGACTGTTTCAAGGCGTTCGGCAATATCGAACATTTTGGTGTTTTGCGCTTTTTTCGACAGCCTGCGCGCAACTTCTTTGATGACTTGATTGCGCGGGTCGGAGACGGTGTAGACCGGATGCCCAAAACCAATGACGACTTCTTTGTTTTCGACGCGGCGGCGGATATCGGCTTCGGCGTCATCCGGGGAGTCGTAACGTTTTTGTATCTCGAAGGCTACCTCATTGGCGCCGCCGTGTTTGGGGCCGCGTAAAGCGCCGATGCCGCCGGCAATGGCCGAGTACATATCGGAACCGGTGCCGGCGATGACGCGGCTGGTAAAGGTGGACGCGTTGAATTCATGTTCGGCATACAGGTTGAGCGAGGTATGCATGGCGCGCACCCATTCGTCGCTGGGCTTTTCCCCGTGCAACAAATGCAGGAAGTGGCCGCCAATGCTGTCATCGTCGGTTTGCACATCAATGTAGTGACCGTTATGGCTATAGTGGTACCAGTACAGGAGCGCCGAACCCAGGTTAGCCATCAGGCGATCGGCAATGTCGCGCGAATCGGGGGCGTTGTGATCGTCTTTTTCCGGTAAAACGCAGCCCAGCACCGATACAGCCGTACGCATGACGTCCATGGGGTGGCTGGCTGCCGGCAGGGCTTCAAGAGCTACTTGCAGTTGCGCGGGCAGGCCACGCAAGCGGCGCAGTTTTTCCTTATAGGCTTTCAGCTCTGATTTATTAGGCAAGCTGCCGTGGACCAAAAGGTGGGCAATTTCTTCGAATTCGCAGGTGTCGGCGATGTCGAGAATGTCGTAACCGCGGTAGTGCAAGTCGTTACCGCTGCGGCCGACCGTGCACAGCGCGGTGTTGCCCGCGACAACGCCCGATAAGGCAACCGATTTTTTTGCCTTGACGGCCGGTTTTTGTACGTCTTGCTTAGTGCTTGTAGTCATCTCTCTGCTCCTGTACTGAATTACTTTAATTGAAATTCATTTTGTCTTGCTTTTTGCAAATAAAGTGTCAAGGTGCGATTCGAACGCATGGTAGCCAATACGGTCGTAAAGTTCCTCACGGGTTTGCATGGTATCGATTACGTTTTTCTGGTGACCGTCGCGGCGAATAGCCTGATACACATTTTCGGCGGCTTTATTCATGGCGCGAAAGGCCGACAGCGGATAAAGCACCATGCCTACGCCGGCACTGGCTAATTCTTGTACGCTAAATAGCGGGGTCTGGCCGAACTCGGTAATGTTGGCCAGTACCGGTACGCTAAGCGTCTTGGTGAACAGCTGGTAAGTAGCCAGATCGTAGGATGCTTCCGCGAAAATTGCATCGGCGCCGGCCTCGACGCACGCGACGGCGCGTTCCAGGGCAGCGTCTACGCCATCGACCGCAATGGCGTCGGTGCGGGCAATAATAAAAAAGTCGGGATCAGTGCGTGCATCGACAGCCGATTTGACGCGATCCGCCATTTCCTGGGTTGTGACGATTTCTTTGCCGGGACGATGGCCGCAGCGCTTGGCGCCGACCTGGTCTTCGATGTGGCAAGCCGCAGCGCCAAATTTAATCAGGCTTTTGACGGTGCGTGCAATATTGAAAGCGGAAGGACCGAAGCCTGTGTCGATATCGACCACCAGAGGCACATCGCAAACATCGGTAATCCGGCGTACGTCGGTCAGGACGTCGTCAAGCGTATTGATGCCCAGGTCAGGCAGGCCCAGCGAACCGGCCGCAACGCCGCCGCCCGAGAGGTAAATGGTGCGATAACCGGCGCGCTTTGCCAGCAAGGCGTGATTGGCGTTGATGGCGCCAATAATTTGCAGCGGTTGTTCTTCTTTTAATGCTTGGCGGAATAAAGCGCCGGCCGAGGAAGGTCGGGACATGGATATATCTCCTGGTAATAAAACAAAGGCCCAGTCGCCCGGGCCTTCGTAAGGTAGAACTATTTCAGCAAATCTTTTACGCCGTCACGCTCTTCGAGTAGTTCGTTGAGCGTGAAGTCCATGCGTTCGCGCGAGAAGGCATCGATTTCCAGCCCCTCGATACGTGTATATTCGCCGTTGGCGGTGGTAACCGGCACGCCGTAAATAATGCCTTCGGGAATGCCGTAAGAGCCGTCAGAAGGAATGCCCATCGTGACCCATTTGCCGTTCGAGCCCAAAACCCAGTCGTGAATGTGGTCGATGGCCGCATTGGCCGCTGACGCAGCGGAGGACAGGCCGCGCGCATCGATAATGGCCGCGCCGCGTTTTCCGACGGTAGGAATGAAGGTGTCGCGATTCCAGGCGTCGTCGTTGATAAGACCGGCCAGGCTTTCGCCGCCGACGGTCGCAAAGCGGATGTCGGGATACATTGTCGGCGAATGATTGCCCCAGACAATGAGCTTCTCGATGTCTGCAACCGCTTTGCCCGATTTGCCGGCCAACTGCGACAAAGCGCGGTTGTGATCCAGGCGCAGCATGGCTGTGAAGTTTTTAGCCGGAAGGTCGGGCGCCGATTTCATGGCTATGTAAGCGTTGGTATTGGCTGGGTTGCCAACGACCAGTACCTTGACGTTGCGGCTGGCCACGTCGTTCAGGGCCTTGCCCTGCGCTGTGAAAATTTGTGCATTGACCTGCAGAAGGTCTTTGCGTTCCATTCCTGGTCCGCGCGGACGTGCGCCAACCAGCAAGGCGATGTCGACGTCTTTGAACGCTTCGCGCGGATCGCTATGGGCGGTCATGCCGGCAAGCAACGGGAAGGCGCAGTCATCAAGTTCCATCATGACGCCTTTCAGCGCCTTTTGGGCTTTTTCGTCTGGAATTTCAAGCAGTTGAAGAATAACGGGCTGATCTTTACCCAGCATTTCGCCTGAGGCGATGCGAAACAGCAGGGCGTAACCAATTTGGCCGGCAGCGCCGGTGACGGCGACACGCATGGCGGGTTTGGACATGGACAATCTCCGGTAATAAATGATAAACAGGTAAATACGGTGACATTCGACAGTGTAATTCCTCTGGCCTTTTTTGTGGCTCGGGGCGTCGCCCGTCTTGATACCTTAGCGCGTCGACCTGCAGCGGCTGGTTCCGCGCAAGATTCAAGACGCCAGACATATGCAACGTTGGGAGCGCATACACTGTGCAGTATGTATTATGGGCAATATATATAAGCTGGAAAACTCAAGCGTACACAGGCCGAAAGATTAGTAGAAATTTACGTTAACGTCAATTATCTTATATCTTATATAAGACAGAAGACTGTTAGACAAAAACCCCCGTCCATGCGAAAATAACAGGCGTTTTGCTAAATTTTTCCGGATGCCTTTCGCCCTCGAATATGTCTGATATACCCTTAACTGATCGGTCTAGTAGTCCGGATCGCTCTGCTGGCAGTGCGGCATTTAGCCCGTTGTACCAGCAAATTAAGGGGTTGCTGCTGCAAAGCCTCGACCGGGGCGAGTGGAAGCCCGGCGAATCCATTCCAAGCGAATTCGAACTGGCTGCGCGCTTTCAGGTCAGCCAGGGCACGGTTCGCAAGGCAATCGACGAGCTGGCGGCCGAAAACCTGCTGATTCGGCGGCAGGGCAAGGGCACGTTCGTGGCCACGCATCATGAAGCAAAAGTTCGTTATCGTTTTTTGCGCCTTACGCCGGATGACGGCCAGCCGGCGGTCTCAAGCAGCCAAATAATCGATTGCCGGCGCGTCAAGGCTCCTGTTGATATTGCCCGCTTGCTACAATTGCGCACCGGTGAAACTGTCGTGAATTTGCGCAGGGTGCTTTCGTTCGATCAGGTGCCCACCATTTTCGACGACATCTGGTTGCCGGGATCGGTGTTTCGCGGCTTGACGGCCGAGTCGCTGGCGCGTTACCGAGGACCGTTGTACGGCCTGTTCGAATCCGAATTCGGAGTCAGCATGGTTCGTGCCGACGAAAAGATCAGGGCCGTAACGGCAAGCACCGAGCAGGTGGAACGGCTGCAGGTAGCCGCCACCAGCCCGCTCTTGCTCGTGGAACGCGTGTCATACACATACGGTGACCGCCCCATGGAAGTACGTAGGGGATTGTATGTAACAGATCGGTTTCATTACAGAAACAGTTTGAATTAATAGGGTTTTTTCGTCGATTTGATACTGATCCCCTAAATGGGCGAAAATACTAGTTGCGCTTTAGCATAAATAATTTGTTATAACCTCGAGGCCGTCATGTCCGATTCAGCTTCAAAGCCGCGTCCGCAGTTTCGCAATTTAAGCGTTCCGCAGATTCTGAGCTACCGTCTTCCTCTTGCAGGAAAATCTTCAATTATGCATCGCGTCAGCGGCGCTTTATTGTTTCTCTGTCTACCGCTGGTTATTTTGCCTTTGTTCGCGTTAAGCGTTACATCGCCCGATAGCTTTGCGGCCATGCAGGCCTGGGTTAGTAATCCGCTCTGCAAAATTGTTCTCCTGGTTCTGATCTGGGGTTATTTGCACCATTTCTGTGCGGGTATTCGTTACTTGACGCTTGACTTGGATATCGGAATGGATAAGGTCGCCGCACAAAAAAGTGCCGGCATTGTCTTCGGTGTCAGCCTCGCGCTGACGCTGGTGTTTGGTCTTAAATTATTTGGGGTCTGGTAATGGCGACGCAAGAACGTATTGGTACAAAACGTCTGGTTGTAGGTGCCCATTACGGTACGATGGACTTCATCGTCCAGCGTTGTACGGCAATTATCATGGCCGTCTACACCCTGGTGCTTTTTTTCGGAATTATTTTCACCTCTGAGATGAATTTCGAAAGCTGGCGATTCCTCTTTACATTCCACTGGGGCGCATTGCCCGTGGGGCAATTGCTTGCCACGCTTGCGTTCTTGTCGCTTGCCTGGCATGCGTGGATTGGTATTCGCGATATCTGGATGGACTACGTTACATCCGCCGGCCTGCGCTTGTTTTTGCAGGTGCTGACCATTCTGTGGTTGGTTGGTTCTGTCGTTTATTTTGCAAAAATTCTCTGGAGTTTATAAGCCGTGGCTGCTGTCAAAAATTCCTTACCTCGCCGCCAGTTTGATGTGGTGGTCGTAGGCGCCGGCGGAGCCGGCATGCGTTGCTCGTTGCAACTGGCACAAGCGGGCTTGTCGGTCGCAGTCTTGTCCAAAGTGTTTCCTACCCGTTCGCATACGGTAGCTGCTCAGGGGGGCGTCAGTGCGTCGCTGGGCAACATGAGCGAGGACAACTGGTACTGGCATATGTACGATACCGTCAAGGGTTCCGACTGGCTCGGCGATCAGGACGCTATCGAATTCATGTGCCGCGAGGCGCCAAATGCCGTGTACGAACTCGAGCACTACGGCATGCCGTTCGACCGTAATCCCGACGGTACCATTTACCAGCGACCCTTTGGCGGCCATACGGCTAATTTTGGCGAAAAGCCGGTGCAACGCGCCTGTGCCGCCGCCGACCGTACTGGTCATGCCATGTTGCATACTTTGTATCAACGCAACGTCGCTGCACGCACTCAGTTTTTTGTCGAGTGGATGGCGCTTGATTTGCTGCGCAACGAAGCGGGCGACGTTCTGGGCGTTACAGCCCTCGAAATGGAAACCGGCGAAATTTACATACTGGAAGCCAAGCAGACTGTGCTGGCCACTGGCGGGGCAGGCCGTATCTGGGCCGCCTCCACGAACGCCTTCATCAATACCGGCGATGGGCTTGGTATGGCGGCGCGCGCGGGCATTCCTTTGCAAGACATGGAGTTCTGGCAATTCCATCCAACTGGCGTAGCCGGAGCGGGCGTTCTTATTACCGAAGGTGTTC
>DATCVA010000145.1:0-15262 GCA_036567205.1 Eoetvoesiella sp.
GAAAGCACCGCCGCCCATTCCCTGCTGGCACTGAACCAAGCCGGCATTTTCCAGGCTTCGCAACGCTTCGCGGATAGCCGTGCGGCTAACGCCCAGTTGCTCGGCCAGCTCGCGCTCCGGCGGCAAACGATCGCCCGGCCGAAGTGTTCCGGCGGCCACCTCCCGGCGAATCTGCTCGCATACTTGCTCAAAAGCACGTTTTGCTTTGATGGGAGCAAATGTAGGCTGACGTCGCGCCTCTGCCGCGGCAGTCACTACCGGCGGCCCGCCGGAGTTCTTGGAAATAAGTTCATCATGCACTGCTCAACACCTTTGAATGCGCTCGATAATGTCGAGCTAATATTATTGGGCGAGTCGATTTTCACTCTGAAACACATTAAAAACGACCTCCCAATAGAAGACGACCCCTATTATATGGTCTGACCTTAATACGTGACCATGTCTTATGCAGTACATGGCGGGCATGTCTTCCCTATTCTAAGCAGTGAGCCGGTGCCTGGCGGCAAAAACCAAGCCCATTATTTTCACACCCTGTATTCCTCTATTGCCGCTTTCAGGAACACCTCCACCAACTGCAACCTGGGTGAAGAGCGGGCCCAGATTAAACCGAAGCGGCGGGGCGCGCACGGACTTGGAAGCGGAAGACTCACCACATTCAAGCCCTGTTTCCACAGGTTCCACGCATTGGGCACAATAGCAACCCCCAGGCCTTTATTAACCATAAGTGAAATGGATTCCGTGGAGGCCAGTTCGAACCGCTCTTTCGGAGCAATGCCAACCCTTTTCAGATACTGCTCGATCTGCTGACCGACCCAGCTATTCTTGTCATAGCGTATAAATGGCTCTTGCTTCAACAGATCGTGCGCACTTCTTCCCTGATGCTGCGCAGCCGCCAATAAGAAGAAATGTTCTTCGCTTAACAGACGCCAGCCCACTCTTTTGGGAAGTGCGAACGGCGGCTCCAGGGCAATCGCGGCATCCAATTCGTTGTTTTCCACACTCGGATAAAACTCGGTCGACAATCCCGGCCGGATAGACACCTGAAGCGACGGATAACGTTCAATAAGGGTTGCAAGAATATTTGGAATAGTGCTGTTCAGCGATGTATTGCCCGCGCCCAGCCGCAGTTCACCCTTTATTTCCTGCGTGTTGGCCAATGCAGTCAATGAGTCGATGTCATCCAAGATTTTCTGTGATTTATCGAGTATGCGGTGTGCCGCGTTAGTCAGATGCACAGTCTTGCCGGATCGGGTAATAAGCGTCGCACCAAGCTGCTCTTCCAAGGCCTTCATTTGTTGAGCCACCGCGCCATGTGTAATGTTAAGCCGGCGTGCGGCTTCAGCCATTGAGCCGTAGCGGTGCACCGCTATTAGAGTGTTCAGGAATGTGCTGTTCATAAAGATAGAATATATATCTTTTAAAGGTAGCCAACAAATACCTCGCGGGTCTGCTCAGTGTGCATAATCTTCATCCAAGGAGACCCAACAATGCGAAGTAAATTATTTGTACCGGCCTCGCGCCCCGAGCTGTTTGCCAAAGCAATGAATAGCAAGGCGGACGCCATCAGTTTTGACCTGGAAGACTCTGTACTTCACGACCGCAAAGCTTACGCGCGCGACGAGTTGACCAGGCTGTTCAATAGCAGTTCGTTCGCGCAAACAAAAAAGGAAACCGGCAAGGTAATTATTGTCCGCGTCAATCCGCTCGACACCGAATACTTTACAGACGACCTGAAAGCGGCATGCCACGCAAACGTCGACATCATCAACATCCCTAAAATCGACTCAACCGGAGACGTTCTGGCATTCATCGATCTGCTGGTCAAGGCTGAAAACGCATTCAACGCCAACTCTAGTAGCAAAGCCGACATAAAAGTACTGGCCAATATCGAAACCCCGATTGCGCTTCATAACGCTGCCGAAATCGCAGCGGCGCATGCAAAAGTCTGGGGCTTGCAATTAGGCCTGGGCGACATGTTCGAGCCTTTGAACATTACCCGCTATGACGCACAAAACGTGCATTCAATTATGTTTGCGCTGCGCATGGCTTCAGCCCGCTCGGGCTGTGTTGTGTATGACTCGGCCTACGCCGACGTGGCCAATGCGCAAGGCTACCGGCAGGAAGCCCTGCAGGCAAAAAACCTGGGGTTTCTGGGTAAAACCTGCATCCATCCAAGTCAGGTAAGTATTGCCAATGAAGTCTTCAGCCCAACCCGGCAGGAAATAGCCTGGGCTGAAAAAGTAGTTGCAGCATCCGCGGAAAATGATGTTAACGGGGCTTACCTTGTTGACGGAAAAATGATTGATGCTCCGTTCGTAGCACGGGCTCAATCCATACTTAAGCAGGCCAAAACGCTGTCGATTGCCAGCCATAATTAGTTCACTATATTGGAGACAAAAAATGCTAAAACAAAAATTATTCCTTAAAGGCCATACCGGGATCGCCAGCATGCTGCTGGTGGCAGGCCTTGCAACCGCATTCGCTCCGGCTGCCGGCGCCGCCGAACCGTTTCCCAACGGCCAGCCAATTACCTTAGTGGTGCCTTATCCTCCTGGTGGATCGAACGATTCGTTCGCGCGTGCTGTCGGCGCCAAGCTCGGCATGTTGCTGGACACCTCGATCGTCATCGTCAACAAAGGCGGCGCCAGCGGTTCTATCGGTGCAGCACAGGTTGCGCGCTCCAAGCCAGACGGCTACACACTCGTCGCCGTGTCATCCAGTTTTACGACCAATGCGGCCATACAGAAAAACTTGCCCTTTGATGCCGAAAAAGACTTCAAAGGCGTAGCATTAATGGCCAAGGGCCCCTTTATCGTTGCTGTTAAAGAAAGCCTGCCCGTCAAATCCATGGCCGAACTGATCGCCCTGGCCAAGAAAAACCCGGACGCCATTAACTACTCCAGTTCAGGTCCCGGCAGCAGCAATCAATTTGCCACCGAAATGCTAAACACAGCGGCAGGCATCAAAATGACTCATGTGCCCTACCGCGGCATGGGGCCCGCCACAGCCGCTTTAATGGGTGACCAGGTCGATGTACTGATCGCAAGCGGTCCGTCTATCCTGCCGGCCATCAACACAGGCAAAGCCAGAGCCATCGCCATTACCAGTCCCAAAGCCAGCCCCATTGCGCCAGACCTGAAGCCCGTTGCCGACACGGTACCAGGCTACGAATTCAGCTTATGGTGGGGCATTCTTGCTCCGGCGGGCACCCCTGACCCCATCATTAACAAGCTGAACAAGGCTATTCAACAGGTCGTAACGACTCCCGAGATGAAAGACTTCTTTGTTCGCGAGGGCGCCGAATATGCCACCGCTTCGGCACAGGACTACCAAAAAATAATCAAGGAAGATCTTGCCCGATGGAAAAAAGTTGCTGCCCAGAGCAACATCACCGTTCAGAAATAAGTCCGCTTACAGTTCAGTTATTAACGTTTAAGGTAATTCCATTTCTATGTATGGAAATGGAATTACACATTATGGGTCAGTCTATGTCAGTACCAAGTTCAGCGCCGTTATCCGGCATTAAAGTTTTAGATCTAAGTGCATACATAGCTGGCCCATACGGCTGCAGCCTGCTATCGGATTTAGGCGCAGAGGTCATAAAAATCGAGCCACCCGCCGGCGACACTCTGCGCAAGTATCCATCCACGCTGGAAGCAGAAAGCCGTGCTTTCCTGGGTGTAAACCGGGGTAAAACCGGCCTTTGCCTTGATCTTAAAAAAGAAGCCGGCTACGAAGTGCTAATAAAGCTTGTGCAAGAAGCCGATGTGCTAGTCCATAACTTCAGGCCGTCTGTGCCGCCACGCCTGAAAATCGATTACGAAACACTTAAACAAATAAATCCCAGGCTTATTTATTGCTCCATGACCGGTTATGGCAAAACAGGCCCCCTGGCCAACAAGGCCGGCTACGACCAGGTGCTGCAGGCTCGCAGCGGCATCTGCGCCTCTCAGGGAAGTAAAGACCAGCCCGAAATTGTCTATGGATCGGCGGTCGATTACTATGCCGCCGCTATGGTCTCGAACGGCGTAACCGCTGCGCTTTACCAGCGGGAACGTAGCGGGCAAGGCCAGGAAGTCGGCGTGTCGCTGCTGGGAAGCGCACTAGCCATGCAATCAGCACGGTTGATCATGGCCGAATACGAACCCAAACACATCGACCGCGACATGCGCTCCGGCGGCATTACCGGTATACACCCAACTAAAAGCGGGCATCTATATATATCGGCCAATACTCCGCATTTCTGGAATGCCCTGTGCACCTTGTCGGGTGTACCCGATTTAGCCACCAATGAAAAGTACGACACGGTAAAAAAACGAGCCGCTCACGCCGATGAAATCGTACCTGTAATCCGTCAGGCTCTCCAGGCGAAAACAGCCCTGGAATGGGAAGAAGCCTTCGGCGTGGCGGTACCCTGCTCGGCAGTGCGGCATGTCGAAGACATGTTCGACGATCCCCAGGTAGCCGAACAAGGCTTTGTCGTCGACCTTCAGCACCCCAAAGTAGGCAATTACAAAGGTATAGCCAGACTCATTAAATTCAGCGCCGAAGTCAACAACACGCCGCCTTGCGCAGCTCCTTTATTAGGCGAACACTCGCAAAGCATTCTGCGCGGGCTGGGCTACAGCGACGAGCAGGCTCAAGCGCTGCTGGACTCGGGTGCGGTCGTGGCCGCCGATATCGCTACTGACTCGCCGACCTAATTCCTTTTGCAAGTAGCACAATTCGTCATTAATCGAAGCAAGGTCTGCAATCGCAGTATCTGACTTCTTTTTGAATATTTGATGTGGTTAATCCAACAATGTTGATGACCTGGCTGTTATGCGCGTTAATGCCCCAGCGACCATGTACAAGATCATTACGTTGAAGACGCGCTTTATGAGCACGCGATTTTTTCATTATCCATACAATTCAATAACATTAAATTTCTGTTCTACGCTGTGCTTTAATTAATTACCGAATTGGCAGACCATCCAGGCCTAGTTTACTGGCTGAACAGGCAGCAGTATTATTTTTATTGCTCACGATAAGGTTTACAGTGACTCCCGATCTATTCGAATCCACTCTGACCGGCGTGCGCGAAACTCTGGAAGAACAGGCTTACGTGCTGCGCGGCTTCGCATTGCCGTATATGGCAGACCTGCTGCCTGAGCTGGATGCAATTCAGAAAATCTCGCCGTTTCGCCATATGGTGACGCCAGGCGGATACTCCATGTCGGTAGCGCTGACGAATTGCGGTCGTCTTGGCTGGACAAGCGACCGGCGCGGCTACCGATATACCGAACAAGATCCTGAGTCCGGGCACGCCTGGCCGACGATGCCCAAAGCGTTCTTGCGTCTGGCGCGCGATGCGGCATTGGATGCAGGCTTCGATCACTTTGAGCCAGATGCCTGTCTCGTTAACCGTTACGTGCCTGGCTCACGCATGTCGCTACACCAAGATAAGGACGAGAAAGATTACAGCGCGCCCATTGTTTCAGTATCATTGGGCATTCCGGCCGTGTTTCTTTTTGGCGGATACAAGCGCAGCGATAAAGCCCGGCGCATACCGCTGTTTCATGGCGATGTGGTCGTGTGGGGCGGTGCCGACCGACTGCGTTATCACGGCGTGATGCCGCTTAAAGAGGCCTGCCACGCCACGCTGGGCCCGCAACGCATCAACTTCACTTTTCGCCGGGCTGGCTAAGCAGCTACCCCCGGCAACCTGGCAGCTCGTTGGCTACGTTTCGAACCGCCCGAATCGCCCCCAACCAGCAACCAGCAACCAGCAACCAGCAACCAGCAAATAGCAAATAGCAATCACCATCAGTAATCAGTAATCAGTAATCAGTAATCAGTAAATAAATTAACTCAAAAAAATTTGACCGCAAGAGCCGGAGTGTTCTGAAGCTGAAAAACTTCTACAGTGGGGCCATTGAACAAGCCATACGGATTTAGTCATGAAAGCGCGCACTCAATCAGCCAAAGATCAAGCCAGCCAGGTTGAACAGAACCCCCGCTGGGCCGCCGTACTTAGCCGCGATCCGGCCGCCGACGGAAAGTTCGTTTATGCCGTGAAAACAACCGGTGTGTATTGCCGGCCAAGCAGTTCGTCGCGACTGCCCAAACCACAGAATGTAGAATTTTTTGACACTCCCGAAGCCGCACAAGCTGCAGGCTACCGGCCCAGCGAACGAACGGCTGCCGACCAGACAGCGGTGGCTGCGCGACATGCGGCTCTTGTTTCTGACGCCTGCCGGTATATCGAAGCGGCCGAAACCGCCCCCACGCTTAATGAACTGGCAAAGCGAGCCGGCATAAGCCCCTATCACTTCCAGCGCGTGTTCAAATCCACGACCGGCCTTACGCCAAAAGACTATGCCAATGCCCAGCGTGCCGCAAGGCTGCGCGTGAAGCTTGGCGATAGCGAATCAATCACCAACGCCATCTACGACGCGGGCTTCAACTCCAACAGCCGCTTCTACGAAACGTCGAACCACTTGCTGGGCATGCGCCCCAAAAACTACCGTGCGGGCGGTGTCAACACCAACATCCGGTTTGCGATCGGGCAATGCGCGCTGGGTTCCATCCTGGTTGCGCAAAGCGAACTAGGCGTGTGCGCCATCCTGATGGGCGACGACCCCAACCAGTTAGCACGGAATCTGCAAGACCAATTCCCCAAGGCTAATCTTATTGGCGGCGATGCTGGCTTTGAACAAGTGGTCGCTAAAGTGGTGGGTTTTGTCGAGGCACCGGCGCTTGGCCTGGACTTGCCGCTTGACGTGCAAGGCACGGTGTTTCAACAGCGTGTTTGGCAGGCGCTGCGCACAATTCCTGCCGGCTCAACCACCTCATATGCGCAGATCGCCGAGAAAATTGGCATGCCCAAAGCCGTACGAGCCGTGGCCCAGGCCTGCGCCGCCAATCACCTGGCCGTTGCCATTCCGTGTCACCGCGTGGTGCGCAGCGATGGCGAGCTTTCAGGGTATCGCTGGGGTGTCGAGCGTAAACGCGAACTTCTGGATCGGGAGGCATCGCAATAATGCATTCACCCTTTCTTCCATTTCCAAATCAATGCTGAACTGCGCCGGCTTCGCTTGCCTTACAAATCTATTGTCTGCGCCAATCCCGTATTATTCCAATACCGTAGAATGTGTCTGATCCCGGCATCGGCCGGGGCGAGCAGATGAACACAGCAAAAGCAGCGGTTAATCAAAAAACCGCGAAACGCGGCATGGCAAATCGAATGAACCAACCTGAAAAGCCTCTTCCCGAGGACTCGCAAAAAGAAACCGGCAAGAAAACACTGACCAGCCAGACTCTTGTCAGGGGACTGGACGTGATCGAAGCCATATCGGCCGGTATCAACGATATCTCCGATATTGCCAAAAAAACCGGCATGACTTACAGCACGACTCACCGCATCGTGTCCGTACTTCAGCAACGCCATTACATCAAGCGAGAACCCGAACACGGATACACATTGGGACGCAAACTGCTTGAGCTGGGGTTTCGCGCCTATTCCCAGGTTAACCTGACGCGCATTGCCCATCCCATTCTGAAGCGCCTGGCCCAGGAAACGTCCGACACCGTGCACCTTGCGTATGCCGAGCTTGATTCCGTCGTATATCTGGACAAAGTTTCCGGCCGTCGACCACTGGAAATCAGCTCTCGTATTGGCGGCAGCAAACCGCTTATATCCACCGGCGTCGGAAAAGCGCTATTGCTGGACGATTCCGAGGACGTCTGGAACACTCTTTATGATCACAGCGCACATTTACTGCGTACGGCCATAAGCAAAGCGCAATGGCTCGAAACCATGCGCCGCTACGCAAAACTGGGCTATTCCTACGATCTTGGGGAAGATGAACTGTCGATACGCTGCGTTGCAGCGCCGGTTCGCGATGGCAGCAAAAAAATCATTGCCGCCATCAGCTTGTCGAGCACACTGGAATACATGTCCCCCCAGCGCATGGAATCGCTGGCGCCCGTAGTGCAACTGGCGGCCAAGCAGATCAGCGCCGAGCTGGGCGGCTGACCTGCCGCAAATGGCTGAGGGTCAGTTCAATCAGGCGGTATAGCCGCACCTGACGGTAGGTCTTATTCCATTCCAAATCACCTGTAACGATGGCGAAGCGCAGTCGGTACCTTTGTACGACAAGCGAAGCCGACAGCTCCCGCTTGCCTTGGAAGTGGAATAACGGAATAACACACCAACGCACTTTTCTCTCATATACTGAGAATTACTTTCAGTAGTTGAAAAAATATCATTAGCCAACTAAAATTGATGCCTGAGTTCAGCAACGCCACTGCATAGCAGGTGAGGCATCGGCGATATTGGATCTCCAGAACAACGATTTTTTGCGCTCAACATTCCGTTCAACTGTTTACGGATCGCGCCAGCGCATATAACCAAGGAAGAAACCATGGCAAACAAACTGCGAGCTGCCATTATCGGGCCGGGCAATATCGGCACCGATCTGTTAGCCAAGCTTATGCGTAGTCCCGTACTGGAACCGGTGTGGATGGTTGGCGTCGATCCGGAATCAGATGGCCTGAAAAAAGCGCGCGAACTTGGCCTGAAAACCACCTCTGACGGTGTAGACGGCATGCTGCCGTTCGTCAAGGAGGACAACATCCAGGTGGCCTTTGACGCCACCAGCGCGTACGTGCACAAAAGCAATTCCGACAAGCTCACTGCCCTTGGCGTAATGATGATCGACCTTACCCCTGCGGCGATTGGCCCGTATTGCGTACCGCCGGTCAACCTGCAAGAGCACATCGGCAAACGTGAAACCAACCTTAATATGGTTACTTGCGGCGGCCAGGCAACTATTCCAATGGTGTACGCCGTTTCACGCATACAGCCGGTGGCATACGGTGAAATCGTGGCAACCGTCGCCTCGAAGTCGGCAGGACCCGGTACACGTAAAAATATCGACGAATTTACCCGCACTACCGCAGGCGCCGTCGAAAAAGTAGGCGGGGCCAAAGTAGGCAAGGCCATCATCATCCTTAACCCGGCCGAACCACCGCTAATCATGCGCGACACCGTCCATTGCCTGACTGAAACCGAACCGGATCAAGCCAAAATCACCGAATCGATTCACGCAATGATCACAGAAGTCCAGAAGTACGTACCCGGATATCGGCTGGTCAACGGGCCTGTATTCGACGGCAACCGGGTCTCGATTTACCTAGAGGTCGAAGGCCTTGGCGACTACTTGCCCAAATACTCCGGCAACCTTGACATCATGACAGCAGCAGCAGCGCGCACGGCAGAAATGTTTGCTGAAAAAATCCTCAGCGACTCGCCTGCGGCCGAACCGGTTACCGAATAAAGGAGATTAGAAAATGACTCTGAAAGGCAAAAAAATTCTTCTACATGACATGACCTTGCGTGATGGCATGCACCCTAAACAGCACCAGATCAGTCTGGAGCAAATGACCACCATCGCTCGTGGACTGGACGAGGCCGGCATTCCCATGATAGAAGTCACCCATGGCGACGGCCTGGGCGGCGCATCGGTCAACTATGGGTTTCCCGCACACAGCGACGAAGACTACCTGGGCGCGGTCATTCCTGTTCTTAAGAAAGCCAAGGTTTCAGCGTTGCTACTGCCAGGCATTGGAACCGTCGACCATCTGAACATGGCCCACCAAATGGGTGTGCACTGCATCCGCGTAGCCACGCATTGCACCGAGGCCGACACGGCCGAGCAGCACATCAGCCTGGCGCGCAAACTGGGCATGGACACCGTCGGCTTTTTAATGATGAGCCACATGAACAGCCCCGAGGGGCTGGTCAAACAAGCCAAACTCATGGAAAGCTACGGCGCCAACTGCATCTACGTAACTGATTCGGCCGGCCACCTTTTGCCGGACACCGTCAAGGTACGTCTGCAGGCGGTGCGCGATGCGCTTAAGCCTGAAACCGAACTGGGTTTCCATGGCCATCACAATTTGGCCATGGGCGTAGCCAACAGCATTGCCGCCATCGAAGTAGGCGCAGATCGCGTCGACGCGGCCGCCGCCGGGCTGGGCGCGGGGGCCGGCAACACCCCCATGGAAGTGCTTGTGGCGGTATGCGAGCTAATGGGCATCAACACCGGCGTCGATGTCTTCAAAATTCAAGACGTGGCAGAAGACCTGGTCGTACCGATTATGGACTTCCCTATTCGCCTTGATCGCGATGCGCTAACGCTGGGCTATGCCGGCGTATACGGCTCGTTCCTGCTGTTTGCCAAGCGCGCAGAGAAAAAGTTTGGCGTTCCCGCACGCGAAATCCTGGTCGAAATGGGCCGCCGCGGCATGGTTGGCGGTCAGGAAGACATGATCGAAGACACCGCTCTGTCGTTGCTGAAACAGAAACAACAAGTCGCAGCAGCGGTTTAAAAAAGGCGTCTTGCCGGCAAGGCGGGATTTGGCATCAATAGCAGTTCTATTCACGCCAAATCCCAACGCCGCAGAACGGCTGTCGGGTGAATGCAACCACCGGCAGACTTGATCAGAGGGCTCTTATTCCACTTACAAATCAATTGTGAACACGAAGGCGAAGCGCAGACAGTACCTTTGTACGGCTGCTGCGCCGATACAGTTCATGGTTGATTTGGAAATGGAATCAATATCCGTAAAACTCTTCGGTGCGAATATCGTCCTCGTCAATACCCGCCCGGCCCAACGCTGCCTTCAGCGACTGGACCATAGAAGGCGGGCCGGCCAAGTACACTATCGGCTCAGGCAGGCCGCTAATGGCACGCTTAAACACGGCTTCATCCAATAGGCCGGTTTCGCCCGTCCAGGGCTGCTTGGACAGCGCCATTTGCGTCATGGTCGCCAACAAATGAAAGCGCGGATTCTTCCGTTCCAACTCTTGCAGCTCTGGCAAAAAAGCCGCATCTTCGGGTCGCCGATTCGAATACAGCAACAACAATTGCTGCGGCAGCGATTCGTGCGCCGCATGCTTCAATATGCTCATGAACGGCGTGATTCCGATTCCACCCGCAATCAAAACACCGGCTCTTGTGGCTTTGTTATGCAAACACAGCGAGCCGAACGGGCCGTCTATTTTTACCGCCCCTTTTAGACTCAAGGACTTCAGCAAGCGCTTATATACACTATCGCGCATTCGCGTCGTTATACACAACTCGTTCTGAAACGGCGCGCTGACTATGGAAAACGCATGGCGATCGCCCTCTTGGTCCGAACCGTTGGGGCCGGGCAAGATCAGGTCTATCGCCTGCCCCGGCTTAAAAACAAAACCGTCCGGCTTCGAGAAATAAAATGCCGTCGTTCCCTGCGCCACATCCTGTTTGGACGTTAGCGTTGCATCGTAAATAGTCATATCAATTCCCTTGAATCAAAATCCATAACGTGCACTGCGAAAAAGAGGCCTATGGATTCATTTCCCCACGTGTAATGCGCGCAAACGCCGAGTGATTATGTATAGATTCAAAGTTTTCAGCTTCAACCACAAAGGCCTTTATACGCGGGTCCTGATCAAGCGCCAGCGCCACATCGCGCACTAGGTCTTCAACAAACTTCGGATTATCGTAAGCCCGCTCGGTCACGAACTTTTCATCGGCACGCTTAAGCAGGCCGTACACTTCACACGATGCGCCACGCTCGGCAATACCGACCAGCTCTTCGATCGAAATAATTTGCTCAAGATCGGCCTGAATGTGAATATACGAGCGTTGATTGTGCGCGCCATAAGCCGAAATTTCTTTCGAACACGGACACAGGCTGGTGGCCGGCACACTAACCTTCATGCGCAGCGCCACATTGCCATCGCGCCGTGCGCGTCCCGTCCAGCACACATCGTAATCAAGCTGACTTTGCACGCGCGACACCGGAGCCGTTTTCTTAATGAAATACGGAAAACGCATCTGAATTTCGCCGCTTTGCGCATCAAGCCTGCCCAGCATGGCAGGCACCATCAAGCGAAAGTCCTCCAGGCCTAGCGGCTGCGCCTGCGCCTCCAGCAGCTCGACGAACCGGGACATATGGGTGCCTTTGCTGGTAGCAGGCAGCCCCACCGTCATGGTCAGCAATGCCACAGTGGGCATGCTACGCCCTGCCGAACGTACTACCAGAGGGTAGCGTACATCTTTAATACCTACCGCTTCAATGCTTAAGCCGCGGCGATCAATCCGGGACTGAATATCCGGCAACGCCAGCATGTTTTCACGCATGTTCATGCTGACTCCTTTGCGCTAGTACTGCTTGCGCTTGCGGTGCGTCTCCGGTTTTTCCAAACTTACCGGGCGGGTCGTACATGGCCCGCGCTGTTGTTGGCGCCATCATAATCTCTCCGCTTTTTCAAATGCTGTCACGAGATTAGATGGCGCCAACGGCCCTGGCGTTCCCAGTAACAGGGCACACCAGGGCATGTGAGGCGCAAAACGCCCTTACTGGGTCAATCGCAGTTCGGTCAAATCGCCGGCGATGGACCGGAATACATTGGGCAAATCGTCGACATTGGCAGCGTTATAAAAATATCCCGCCCCGCTGGAACACTTGTCCATTTGAGCCGTGTCCACATCCACACCCAATGTCACCGTGTAGAGTTTGATGCCATTGCCATCTTTCTTGACGTTCTCGCAAACCTTGTCCAGATAGCTATTAACCGAAGCGCGGCCCAGGCTGGTGCTGCCCCATCCAATTGTGCTGCTACCATCTTCCCCTGTCGGATCACGCATTTTCAACGAATTCATGGGCGAATTCGTTGAACCCGACGAACGTTCTACTACAGTAAACTTTGGCTGCAATTTCTCGTACCGCACAAGTGGTTTAGAGTCGCATGTCACACCGCGATTCGCATCTGGACAAACCTGTACGTCGTACTCTAACTTATACGAAAAATCGAGTGGACTATTTGGGCCCGATCCCGACCCAGGCGCGTTCTCTCCATCTGTCAGCAAGACAATCACCTTGGTTAATTTCTGCGGCTCGGGGTCGCGCGGCATGTCCGGATCCCCCCAGCCTTGCATACCACGCCAGCTCGGGCTCAACATCCGCCAGGCCCACAAAAGCCCTGTAGGAATTATGGTACTTCCTTGCGCGCTCATCGCATCAATAGCCGTATTGATTGTAGTCAGATCATTGCTAAGGAAGTGAGTCAAACGGGACGCCTTGCAATTAGACGGTTCAAACGCGGCGTAGATATTAAAGCCTGTCTGCGACTTTAGAATATCCGCGCGAACACGGCGATCGAACGTATAGTAAGAACTAGTGCTGTCTTCAACAACATCCTCGTCGTACCAACGTGGATTAGACGTTGAGGGCGCAATACGCGGGTAGCCCGCAGGAACAGGATCAACAGCGACCGTATCCTTCATATGATCACCAAGAACATTCCGGTCAAGCTTTTTGTTACCGTTATTAACTTTGTCGGAATTGTTGCCATGGTCTTTATTATGGCCATCATGGTTATCGCTTGCCCGATCCAGCACTGTAGGCAATGTCACATGCAAAGGTTGAAAACCGGCAGTCGGCAACAGAGCTTGCGCGGGTAGATTGTCCCCGCCCCACTTTGATGGAGGCGGCTCGACAATGCACCCCCCCCAAAACTTACTAAGGTACCCATCCGGCACCGCTTTCTCGGTTACCCATTTTTGCGTCTGAACTGTGCTACCCACATTAACGGTATCCGCAAATGGCACCAAACCGATATACACCTTATGAGGCGCGCCGGACACAGCCGCCGCCCCCAGAACAATACTAGTTAATTCTTTCGCGGCGTCTTTAAGCGTACCAATCCTGTCATCGGCGGTCATTGATCCGGTATTATCCAGCGCCATGACCACCTCAAGATCGCTACGCGTACGGCGCACGGCGCGATTGCTAGCTTTAACCTCGAACAAGGGCAACTTCAAAAACCCAAAACTAACCAGCGGCAAAATCCCTTTTACGTCCATATTGACGTACTGGCCGCCGGCCGCATTCCTCTCGTCGCTATAACTGATCGTCAGATCTTCGGGTTTGATCTCGCTGCCCAGATAGCCGTCAGGCAAATTAGTGCGGAAGTACTGGAACGCATCCTCTTTCCATGCCGTTTCCGCGTCCGTACCCGCAGTTGGTATCTGGCGCTCCAAGTTTCGGCCGGCCGAAAGCGCAGCACCATCCAAGGCATGTTGCATCTTCCCTTGCAGCACGCTGTAGCGCACCAGGTCAATCCCCCCCAGCGACGTGCCCAGAACGGCTACCGTGCTAACCAAAAACAAGGGCGCTACCGCGCCGCGCTGGTCACGAAAAAAACTACGACGCCGCACCCGACCACCGGGTATGGGCTGCTTTGAAACTGCACGTTTTTTCACCGAAAACAATGTACGCAGATCCATAGAGATCCCCTGTGAAATGCCGTCAGGACGGCGGCTCGAGTAAGTCGTCGAAACGCGGCCGGAAGAGAAAACGGCTGTACATGCTGGAAGTGCCGCCCAGATTCGTCCAGAATGTCGAGCTCATTGCAAACGGTGTGTATTTATAGAAAGCTTCAGCAACAATTAAGGTATCGCCGGGCTGGGCCGGCGGAAATGCGCTGGTGTCGGCCACAGCCGATGATGCTCCGTTAAATTCCTTTGGTGGCCAGGCCGGTTCCTGCTCCCACGTTACCTTGTTATCAGCATCGGGCTCAGTTGCGGCATACACACTAATAACCAACCCGCCGTTAGCCGCATAATCAAGCGGCTGAAAAAGGTCTTGTGCAATATTGCCGTAAACACAAATGTCATTAGACTGTGTGCAATTATTCCTGTCGAACAATTCGCGCTGCATAGAAACGCCGTTGGCAACACTAAATGCCACCCGATCCAACAACGCCGCCACGCGGAAATACTGGTAAAGCTCGACACAGCCAAAAATAAGAAATACCGCCACCGGCAAAATCAGGGCAGCTTCCAGGGCTGCTACGCCCCGCTGGCCTTTAGATCTGCGTCGATTTTTCCTGATCATGTCTTAAGGCTCGTTTTGAATAATAACGGTGCGCTCGAAGCGCAGCAGTTGTATGCCCAACCAGCCCATAACCCCCGAAAACCCGGGGCGGTCGAACCCCAACCGGTAGATAATCATGTCGCCACGGTCGCCGGTATTACAGACGGGCACGTAATCCGGGTCATCGACATCGGGCGCGCTGTTATCGCCGCCTGGGCTGTATACCCGGGCATCCACCCGCAGTTGCCCACTGTCGTATACCCACATCCTTACGCTGTCTTCAAAGGTGCCGCGCACGGCCATGGATGAAAGCGCCTTGCAGGCGGGCGAGCTGCGCATTGCCGCCAGCGCC
>DATCVA010000146.1:0-3229 GCA_036567205.1 Eoetvoesiella sp.
ACAACGCAAGACCTTGCACGGCGAGGTCAAACGCTTGCGTGCCAAGGTTGAGCTCTCTTAATCAGACCTCGGTGTCGTCCTTATGGCGTAAAAATCCCACTTTGTTGCCTGTATAAAACTAGGCTACCATGGCATTTTCGCTTAATAACAATTAACGGCATGGCGTCATGGTAAAAATCTATCATAATCCCCTTTGCGGGACTTCGCGCACCACATTGAAAATGCTGGAAGAGCATGGGCTTGAGCCAGAAGTAATTGAGTATTTGAAAACACCTCCAAGCCGTAACGAGCTGATCCGGTTAATTAACGATGCCGGCCTGACCGTACGCGAGGCCATGCGCAGCAAAGAAGCCATCTACCAAGATCTGCAACTCGATAATCCCGCGCTTGGCGACGGCGACTTGATCGATGCAATGATCGCCCACCCGATTCTTATAAACAGGCCCTTTGTTGTAACGGACAAGGGAACGCGTTTATGTCGACCGGCAACCGAGCTAAATAACATCCTCTGAGCGGCCTGATTGTCGCTGTCTACGTTTGCGCTGGTTCTTCTCGCTGCCATACTTCACGCAAGCTGGAACCTGATCTCAAAACATGCGGCTTCGGCAGGGGCGGCGTTCGTCTTTGCTTATCGTTTGTGCTCTACAGTACTGTATGCGCCATGGGTGATATACGTACTCTGGCAGCAGGCAATGTCCTGGAGCTGGGTGGTCGTTGGTTTCATCCTCTTGTCCAGCGTGATTCATCTGGCTTATGGTCTTTGTTTACAACGAGGCTATCAGGTGGCCGATTTATCGGTGGTTTATCCAATCGCACGGGGAACGGGGCCCCTGCTTGCGTCGCTGGGGGCTTTTTTGTGGCTTGCCGAAAAGCCTTCCACCTACGGCATACTGGGTATGAGCTGTGTCGTTGGCGGTGTATTGCTTATTGCCACGCAAGCAAACTGGCGGCTATTTCTACAGCCTCAGTCATGGGTCGGTATACGGTGGGGCTTGTTCATCGGGCTGTTCATAGCGTGCTACACGATTACTGATGCATACAGCGTCAAGAGTTTAGGCATTGCGCCGGTCGTGCTTGATTGGCTGGGCGCATTAAGCATTACGCTAATGATGACGCCAACCGCCTGGGTGCGTCGCCAGCAATTTCAACAGCAAATGCGCGGAAAATGGAAGCTGGCGCTTGCGGTCGGGGCGATCTCACCCATGGCGTATATTTTGGTGCTATATGCACTGCAGCATGGCGCGCAGGTGAGCCTGGTGGCGCCTTTGCGCGAAATGTCTTTAATGATCGCGACACTGGCCGGGTTTTTTATTCTTAAGGAAAAAGTCAGTACAAGCCGATGGATCGGCTGTTTGATCATTATTATTGGGGTGGTGCTGCTTTCCAGCCGATAACACGCGATCTGAAATTCCATTGCCAAATCAACCCTGGACGGTGTCAGCGTCGCCGGCCGTACAACGGTATTGTCAGCGCTTCGCTTGCCTACAAGGTACCGTCCGCGCTTTGCTTCCTGCTTATAAGCGATTTCGAAATAGCTGGCTGCTATTTTTCTTTGGTTTTCCAGGAAAGGAGTGTAATATAGCCTTATCTGGAGACCGTTATGGACTTGGCCTACGCCTACCCAATCAGCCGTTTCGAGCCGGCCGTTGTTATCGACTTAAATTCAAAGTCCGCTCGCGAGCGCCTGTCAAAATCAGCACTTAAGGGTTTTTTTAAGCTCGCTGATGCCTGGAAGCTTCGGGATGAAGACGCCTGTATGTTGTTGGGTGGGCTGTCAAGCAGCGCGTTTTACGAATGGAAGAAAAAGCCCGACCGCCTGCTCGAAGTTGATCGTATTACCCGAATTTCGTATTTGCTGGGAATTTATAAAGCTCTGCATATTCTTTATGGCGACGAGCTGGCCGATCAATGGGTAAGTTTGCCCAATCGCAATATAATTTTTTCGGGTAAAACTCCACTGGAGTTCATGCTGGAAGGCGGATTGCTGGCCATGCAAACCGTACGCCAATTGCTGGATGCCCGCCGTGGCGGGGTTTAATTGAGCGAAAGCATGCCGCTTGTTTCCTTGTTGCGGCAGTTCGATACGTGCCGGCTGTTGCCTTCGCGGTTTGCAGGGCAGGAAGACTCTGTTTTAACTCCGTTGTCCGACAACGAGCAGCATCTTAAAGATTTATTCGACCTGGATAACGCTACCAATCAGCGCCTGCTGGCCGAGCGCGGAGGGCTGCCGGGCATCGGGGTCGACGAACTCGTGTTCGGCGTACCCAATTTTCGAATGATCAACGCCGCTTTTACCTATCCGCGTCCGGAAGGCAGCCGCTTCAACTCGGGGCAGCGCGGCGCCTGGTATTGCGCTTTCGACATGGAAACCGCGCTAGCCGAAATCGTTTTTCATAAAACGGTCGAGTATTCGGAAATCAACTATTTCAACGATTCCGTAAGCTATCAAACCTTGCTGGCCGATTTCAGCAGCGAGTTCCACGATTTGCGCGGAACTCAAAAATTTCTCGACTGTTTAGATCCCAAAAGCTATATTGCTTCACAGCAATTAGCAGAGAAATTATTAAAACGGGGGTCGATGGGCATTATCTACCCAAGTGTCAGGCGCAAAGAGGGAACCAATCTGGTCTGCTTTCGCCCTGCGCTCGTAGGCAATGTGCGACGCGGCCAGGTCTATCAACTGACTTGGGCCGGTTCGCCGGAACCTTCGATTAAAGCCAGCAGGCGCGCAAAAACAACGTAGTTTAAAAAGGACAATTGTGCACGTGTACCAATGGCAGGCGGTATTGCTTGGTGTGCTTAGCCTGGTTTTTTGCCAGTCGGCTGTCATCGCAGCGCCATCGCTGGCCGAGTGTAATGGCATGAAGGATCTGGTGTTCGTGGCACACCAGGACGATGATCTTCTCTTTATGAACCCGGATATCGAGACGACGATCGATGCGGGAGGCTGCGTCCGCACTGTGTATCTGACCGCGGCGGAAAGGGGCGAGGGTGTTCCATACATGCTTGGGCGCGCACGCGGGGTTCGCGCCGCTTATGCGCACATGGCGGGATCAGCCAATGCCTGGACGGAAGGGGTGACCGTCTACGGCGGAAAGCATCAGGCGCAGTTCATTCTTAACCAAAGCCCACGGATTTCGCTGGTGCATATGCGCCTTGAAGATCCCTGGCTGGGAAAGGGCTGGGGCAGCCTGACCCCATTAAGCCGGACGGAGTCGGTTGCGGGTGC
>DATCVA010000147.1:0-3571 GCA_036567205.1 Eoetvoesiella sp.
ATATCCAGGCCAACCACGCGCGCAGCCAGCTCTACTGTCGCGGCAACGCTGGGATGGACGTCATCGGTCACATCAATCGACACATTCCCATTGCGCTGAATCAGTACTTGCCTGCCTTCAACAGGAATCGAATCCGCGGCAAGCTGCTGACGGTCCAGCTCGAGCCGGACCGCCGAGTCCACCCTGACCGGATTTAGCGGACTATCTTCGTCCCTGCCTCGGCGAGGATCGGTATTTAATTGAGATTCAATGAGCTCGGAAACTGTGCTTTGCCCATCGCCAACCACGGTAGCGGCATCGCCCCGGGCAGCGGCAACCATGCGCCCCCCTACCACCAGCAAGCGGTGTTCGTTACCCGGGATGAAACGCTCGACCACGACTCCGCTGCCTTCATCCAAGGCAATGCCATAAGCGGTTTCTATTTCGGATTGCGTTGTCAGATTGGTAAAAACGCCGCGCCCGTGATTCCCATCGCTGGGTTTGATGACTACCGGCAAGCCGATATCCAGGGCCACTTCCCAGGCATGCTGCGGGTTTAGAACCATCTGCCCTTCCGGCACCGGCACGCCACAAGCCTGAAGCAGCTCTTTGGTCAGGTCTTTATTGCGCGATATGCTCTCTGCAATGGCGCTGGTCTGTTCTGTCTCGGCCGTCCAGATACGGCGCTGACGGGCGCCGTATCCCAATTGCACCAAATTCTCGTCACTTAATCGGGTAATCGGGATATCGCGGTTATCGGCTGCGTCGACAATGCACGCAGTACTGGGCCCCAGACGCAGCGACTCTGAAAGTACACGAAGCTCTTCGATGGCCCCCGGCACATCGAACGGCCGGTCTTCAATGGCCGCCATCACCAGGTCGCGCGCGGTATAAAGCGCGGCGCGCGTTACACGTTCGTGCCAGGCACGCACAATTACTTTGTACACGCCGCGCACCGGGGTTTCGCGAGCCCGCCCCATTCCACCCGGCATTCCGGCCAGGCTCTGCAGTTCGAGCGTTACATGCTCCAGGATGTGCGCAGGCCAGGTCCCCTTGTGCAGACGCTGCAGGAACCCCCCTCGTTCTCCAACACTGCAACGATGCTCAACCAGCGAGGGCAACCACGCGGCAAGACGCTCGGGAAAGCCGGCAATGGTATTGGACGGGAAATCTTCGAGATCGCCAATATCGACCCACGCTTCAATTACGGGCCGGTAGGCCCATATGCCAGGCCCCTGCAAAAACATCATGCTGATGAATTCAATCGACTTTTTTGTCATCTGGAACGAGTATGAGTGTTACGCGCCGATCATAGGTGCGAAGTCGGCATAGTATGAAACTAAACAGGCCAACTATTGCTATACAAGTTGCAGAAATTAATTAAAGATTTGAAAATTGAGTATCAAGATGCAAAAAAACCACAAAAAACCTTTAACCCACTGTGCAAACGTTGTTTCTGGACGTTCAATAGCGCACTACCAAATCTCGTGACAGCCCTTAAGACAGACTCCGCACATCCCATGAAAACCGAATTGAACAATGCAGGTGTGGTCTCTGACGCCTTGCCCGCCCACTGGCAAGGCTTGCTGGCCCCGCGCCTGTTGCCCGGCGAAACCGTCCTGGCCTGGCTGGAAATGGACCTGGACGCCAAGCTGCATTTTGTGCCTGGGCTGCTTGTTGTAACCGACCGCCATCTGCTGGCCAAAGAGGCTGGCGCACACGACTGGCAATCCTGGCCGCTGCGCAAAGGCCTGGAGCTGCTTCACCATGACCATGCCGGGGTCGGCACCCTGGAACTGCACGACGAACGCGCGCGCTTGCGGCGCTGGCACTACACCCTGGGCCGTAACCCTGCCGCCCTGCAATTACTGACTCAATTCAACCGCCAGCGTGAAAGAAAACCCGATGGGCTGGCCACGTCCGCGCCAGAGGACGACGTACAGCCCGATAGCGCTCCGCAAATTCAAGCGCCCTCGTCAACCTGGGCCTTGTTGCGGTTATGGCGATTTGCCAGGCCCTACCGCCTTGCATTGTTGATCGGTTTTTTACTTACCCTGATCTCCACCGCCGCATCGCTGGTCGCGCCTTATCTGACCATGCCGCTGATGGATAAAGTACTGATTCCCTATCAGAACGGGGCGCCTATCGAATGGCCTCTCGTGCAGCTGTACCTGGGCGCATTACTGGCATCCTCGTTGCTGGCATGGCTGTTGGGCTGGGGACGCACTTATCTGCTGGCCTGGGTCAGCGAACGTATCGGCGCCGACTTGCGCACAGCAACCTATCAGCATCTACAGCAACTATCGCTGCAATACTTTGGCGGCAAACGTACCGGCGACCTGATTGCCCGCATTGGCTCCGAATCTGACCGCATCTGCGTATTTCTGTCGCTGCATCTGCTTGATTTTGCGACCGACGTCCTGATGATCCTCATGACCGCCGCCATACTGATTTCCATCAATCCTCTGCTGGCGTTAGCCACTCTGGTCCCCTTGCCATTCATTTTATGGATCATTCAACTGGTGCGCGGCCGGCTGCGCCACGGCTTCGAAAAAGTCGATCGCATCTGGGCCGAAATTACCAATGTGCTGGCCGATACCATTCCGGGCATCCGTGTTGTCAAAGCCTTCGCCCAGGAACGGCGGGAAGTTGCGCGCTTTCGCGAAGCCAATAATCGCAACCTGGCGGTCAATGATCGCGTCAACAGGATCTGGTCGCTATTTTCACCGACTGTGACCCTGCTGACCGAAATCGGTTTGCTGGTTGTATGGATTTTTGGCATCTGGCTGGTTGCGCACGACACTATCACTGTGGGCGTTCTGGCCGCATTTCTGGCCTATATCAGCCGCTTTTATATCCGCCTTGACTCCATGAGCCGCATCGTCTCGGTAACCCAAAAGGCTGCGGCGGGCGCCAAGCGTATTTTTGATATTCTGGACCATGTTTCCAGTGTTCCGGAAGCGGCAAACCCGGTTCACCTGGAACAGGTAAAAGGGCGCATTGAATTACGCGGCATCGGGTTTCGATACGGCAACCGCGCCATTATCCGGGGTATCGACCTGGACATTGCGCCAGGAGAAATGATTGGCCTCGTCGGCCATAGCGGCTCGGGAAAAAGCACCCTGGTCAACCTGATCTGCCGCTTCTACGACGTATCCGAGGGGTCGATACGCATCGACGGCGTCGATATCCGTCTGCTGCCCATCGCCGAGTACCGGCAAAATATCGGCCTGGTACTGCAAGAGCCATTCTTGTTTTTCGGCACTATTGCTGAAAACATCGCCTACGGCAACCCTGCCGCCAGCCGCCAGGATATTATCGCAGCGGCACGCGCGGCTCACGCTCACGAGTTCATCTTGCGCCTGCCCCATGGCTACGACTCCCTGGTCGGTGAACGCGGCCAGGCCTTGTCGGGCGGCGAACGTCAACGAATCTCCATAGCTCGCGCGCTTCTGATCAATCCGCGCATCCTGATTCTTGATGAGGCAACCTCCTCGGTCGATACGACAACAGAACAAGAGATTCAAAAGGCGCTGGACAACCTAGTCCGCGGCCGGACCACAATTTCGATCGCCCATCGGCTAAGCACTCT
>DATCVA010000148.1:0-6788 GCA_036567205.1 Eoetvoesiella sp.
AGGGCTCGAATGCGCCCAGCATGACCGCGCCCCACAAAGCCAGAAAAGCCCAGCCCAGCATCGATACCCACGCGGGCAACACCGAATTGACCATCCACCAGGCCGTAGCCAGCAGCAAAATGCCAAACAGACGTTTTATGCCGTTCATCCATGGACCCGCTTTAGGCAATAGCGCACCGGAAGTCGCACCCACCACCAGCAGCAATAAGCCCTGTCCCCATGCCATGGCAAACAGGGCGCTGCCACCCAGCGTCAAGTCGCCGGTCTGCGAAATAAACAGCAACACCCCTGCCAGGGGAGCCGCCACACATGGGCCCACAATTAGCGCCGACACCATACCCATGACAAACGCGCCGCTATAGTGCCCGCCGGGAATTTTGGCCAGCTTCTGATTCAACGCCGACTGCATGCCCGTGGGCGCCTGCAACGTAAATACGTCAAACATGGCTAACGCCAGCAACCCCAGCAGCACCGCAAACACACTTAAAACCCATGGCGTCTGCAGCCACACGGCGAGGCTCGCGCCGATCAAGCCTGCTCCAATGCCCATTACTGTGTACACCAGCGACATGCCCAGCACATAGGCCGCAGCTAACGACAGTCCACGCCATCGAGAGATACGCGAACGGGCGTCGGCCCCAGCCGGCGCAGTACCGTTCTTGCCCGCAATAATGGCAAGCAGAATCGGCACCATGGGCAAGACGCACGGCGTAAAAGACAGCAAAACGCCCAGCACCAACGATAGCGCGACGATTTGCATCCAGCCTGCCTGGGCCAGGTAAGACGCAAAGCCGACATCCCCCAGCTTCAGTGCAGTGCCAAAACCCGTGGGGGTATTCGTTGCATCGGCGTCCGGGGAAACTATTTCGTCACGTGGCGCCGGAACCGTACCGGTAGCCCCCGGGCCCGAAAGCATGTATCCGGCGGCTGTGGGCGTAAGCTTGACTTCGCTGGTCATGGGCGGATAGCACAAGCCCGCGTCAGCACATCCCTGGCTGGTAATAGCCAGGGTCAGGGGCTGGCTTGCACCCGCAGCGACAGGCAGACGCACCGTTACCTGATCGTGATACACCTCGAGGTCGCGTTCGAAGGTCGGATCATACTTGACCGTACCTTTTGGATAAGCCGGCATGCCCAAAAGACCTGCATCGGGCGCCAGTGCAAACCCGAAGCGCTCGCGATACATGTAATACTTGGGCGCAATCTTGAAGTGAACATCGACTTGCGTCGGGCTGACCATAGCCGCAGAAAAGACAAAGGCGTCTTTCGGGTCGAGGAAGTCTTCCTGGGCGTGCGCCGTAGCGCTGTGCAATAAAACCGCCGCGACCATCATGGCAGCCACGCAAAGTACAAGCAGGCGCACCCAGCGGCCCGAAGCAGACAGGCTGGCTAAGCCAGACAACGATACTTTCTTGCGTAGTCGCCCATTACCGCTAGCCCAAAACAACATTGAATACTTCCCTTTGTGTAAAACTTGGATTCCCGCCGATGAAATCAGGCACGACGTCTTTTGTGCGGCTATGCGCAACCGCTCATGCCCGTTAATGCGGCAATGTTTGCTGGCGCACCCAGCTTAAATAGCTTTCGGAACCGCCCGAAACCGACACCACCAGTACTTCAGGCACCTCGTAGGGATGCAACTGAATAAGCCGTGCCGTGAGTGCGGGCAACATGGCGCGCGTCGTTTTCATGGTTAACGGAATTTCTTCGCTGCCCTCGAGCTGCCCCTTCCACATGTACATAGACAAGCTGGCTGCGCCAAGGTTCACACACGCTGCCAAACCCTCTTCAACCAGCACATGCGCAATACGCTTAGCCAGCAATAAATCGGGAGCATTACTCAGTACCACTACGACGTCGTCCGCCATGACCGCCCTGCCTTGTGCTTGATAACAAGCTATTTTAACGGGAGCCCGGAAAGATGCTGCCTATTCCATTTCCAAATTAAATGTGAACACAAAGGTGAAGCGCCGACAGTACATTGTTACGGCTTCTGCGCCGACGAAGGTCACGGTTGATTTGGAAATGGCATAAAGCACAAAGCCTCCGTAAGGAGGCTTTGCAACGAATATAACGAACGGCAAGGTTCGCTATCCAAACGAATACTTATTCAGCGTCGTCCGCTTCTTCAACTTCAGGACGGTCAACCAATTCCATAAAGGCCATTGGAGCATTGTCGCCCTGACGAAAACCCATTTTAAGTACACGTGTGTAGCCGCCGTTACGCTCTTTGTAGCGAGGGCCAATTTCAGCAAACAGCTTGACGACCGCATCACGATCACGCAAACGGGCGAACGCCAGACGTTTGTTGGCCAGGGTAGGCTCTTTACCCAAGGTGATCAGGGGCTCGACAACACGGCGCAACTCTTTTGCTTTAGGCAAAGTCGTTTTGATGGCTTCGTGAGTTAAAAGCGAGACGGCCATGTTGCGAAACATAGCCAGACGGTGACTGCTGGTACGGTTTAATTTACGTAGACCACTACGGTGACGCATGATATTTCCTTTGAATCTTGTTAACGGCCTGATACTGCAAAAAATTGTGCAGCCGTTACACCCCAAAAGGCCAAAAAATCAGCCTTAGCAAGGTTTAACGGAGCAAACCGTCGGGTTAACCGGCTCTTCTATCAACTTGCGCTGCGGGCCGGGTGAAGGGGCAAGACTTTAACACATGCTAAAGCCTTGTACAAAATTACGGACGCTCTAAGCCAAGGGGCGGCCAATTTTCTAGCTTCATGCCCAAAGTCAGACCACGTGCAGCAAGTACTTCCTTGATTTCGTTCAAGGATTTGCGGCCCAGGTTTGGCGTTTTGAGCAATTCGTTTTCGGTGCGCTGAATCAAGTCGCCAATGTAGTAAATATTTTCGGCCTTGAGACAGTTGGCGGAACGAACAGTCAATTCCAGGTCGTCGACAGGACGCAACAGCACTGGATCGATCTGTGGCGTGCGGCCACCGCTTTGAACAATATCGGTGCCAATGTCGGCGCCTTCAAGCGCGGCAAATACCGAAATTTGATCCATAAGCAAGCGTGCCGATTGACGGACCGCTTCTTCGGGCGAAATAACACCGTTAGTTTCGATATCGAGAACCAGCTTATCCAGGTCGGTACGCTGTTCAACACGGGCGCTTTCTACTGCATAGCTGACGCGGCGAACAGGACTGTACGATGCGTCAAGCAAAATACGGCCAATAGTATGAGTACGATCGTCCGACAAGGCCCGCACGTTACCTGGCACATAGCCACGGCCTTGCTCAACTTTGATTTGAATCTCGAGCTTGCCCGCGTCGGTCAGGTTGGCAATAACGTGATCGGGGTTGATAATTTCAACGTCGTGCGGCAATTCAATGTCGCTGGCCAAAACCACACCCTGGCCTTGCTTGCGCAATACCAACGTAACTTCTTCGCGATTATGCAGCTTGAACACTACACCTTTGAGGTTCAGCAAGATATCGACAACGTCTTCACGCACACCCGCCAATGTCGAGTATTCATGAACCACACCGGTCATCTGGACTTCGGTGGGCGCATAACCCGTCATGGACGACAGCAAAATGCGGCGCAACGCATTACCCAGCGTATGGCCGTAACCGCGCTCGAAAGGTTCCATCACGACTCTGGCGTGATTTTTGCTGACGGGCACGACTTCAATGGAACGGGGCTTTAAAAAACCTTGAGACGACATGTAGTTTCCTTTTCAATACCCTCGGCTCGTTACACCGATAAGGCTGACGGATAAGCCGGGAGTCCGGCGATTGGCATCGCAAAGCCCACCTTGCAGTTTCTGGCTGAAAGGTGGGCTTGCAACGTTGCTGAAATGCTGAATAAACAGCAGATTAGCGGGAATACAGCTCGACAACCAACGATTCGTTAACATCGCGGGCGACATCAGCGCGGTCAGGAACTTGTTTAAAAGTACCTGTCAGCTTGCTGGCATCAACTTCGACCCACTGCGGCAAGCCTTGGCCGGTAGCCAAGTCGAGCGATTCGCGGATACGCAATTGTGCTTTGGCTTTTTCGCGAATCGACACTACGTCGCCAGCTTTTACAAGCATGGACGCGATGTCGGCGGTTCTGCCGTTGATTTCGATAGCGCGGTGAGTGACCAACTGACGTGCTTCAGCACGAGTCGAGCCAAAGCCCATGCGATATACGACGTTATCGAGGCGCGATTCCAGCAATTGAATCAGGGTCTCGCCAGTGTTTCCACGGCGACGCTCAGCTTCAAAAAAATACCTGCGGAATTGCTTTTCGAGTACACCGTACATGCGTTTGAGCTTTTGCTTCTCGCGCAGTTGCACACCGTAGTCGGACGTACGAGCGCCAGAAGTGCGGCCGTGCTGACCGGGTTTGGACTCGAGTTTACATTTCGAGTCGAGCGAGCGACGAGCGCTCTTTAAAAATAAATCCGTACCCTCGCGGCGCGAGAGTTTGCATTTAGGTCCAATATAACGTGCCAAGATGCTTCCCCTTAGATGCGACGACGCTTGGGCGGACGGCAGCCATTGTGAGGCACCGGCGTGATGTCTGAAATGCTGGAAATTTTGATTCCCAGGGCGTTCAGCGCACGCACCGACGATTCACGGCCAGGACCGGGGCCCTTAATGCGAACTTCGAGTGTTTTGATACCGTATTCCAACGCTACGCGTCCGGCCGACTCGGCTGCTACCTGTGCAGCGAATGGTGTGGACTTGCGCGAGCCTTTGAAACCCGCACCACCCGATGTAGCCCAGGACAACGCGTTGCCCTGACGATCGGTAATGGTGATGATCGTGTTGTTGAAGGACGCATGAACGTGCGCAATGCCGTCCGAAACGCTCTTCTTGATTTTTTTGCGTACGCGCGTTGCGCCGCTATTGGAAGCTTTCGCCATCTTCTATTCCTCGATTATTTCTTCAGGGAAGCAGCAGCGCGACGCGGCCCTTTACGGGTGCGGGCGTTGGTACGGGTACGTTGACCGCGTACAGGCAGGCCACGCTTGTGGCGCATACCCCGATAGGTTCCCAAGTCGATCAGACGTTTGATCGATAATTGTACTTCGCGACGCAAATCACCTTCAACGCTGAACACGTTAACGTGTTCACGAATACGCTCGAGTTCGGCGTCTGTCAGATCTTTCACTTTCTTGGAATATTCGATACCCGATGCTTCGCAAATTTTACGAGCACGAGTACGACCGATACCAAAAATAGCGGTAAGTCCGATTTCGGCGTGTTGATGCGGCGGAATGTTAATGCCAGCAATACGGGCCATGACTGTTCCTTGTTAAATCCGTTACGTTTCGGCGATTAGCCTTGACGTTGCTTATGACGTGGGTCGGTGCAAATAACACGCACCACGCCGTGACGTTTAATGATCTTGCAGTTGCGGCAGATCCGCTTTACCGATGCCATTACCTTCATGGTTGACTCCTAGTTTCCTGTAGCCGGCCGCTTATTTAGAGCGGAATACAATTCTGGCGCGAGACAGATCATAGGGCGTGAGTTCCACTGTGACCTTGTCACCCGGCAGAATCCGGATGTAATGCATACGCATCTTGCCTGAAATATGACCTAATACTACATGCCCGTTTTCAAGCTTGACACGAAAAGTTGCGTTGGGAAGGTTCTCGAGAACCTCGCCTTGCATTTGAATGACGTCGTCTTTAGCCATCGTCTTGATTCTTCTTACCGCGTTGGCAGTCCCGTACCCTTGAAGTTAGCCTTCTTGAGCAGCGAGTCATACTGGTGAGACATCAGGTAGGCTTGCGCCTGCGCCATAAAGTCCATAGTCACCACTACAATAATTAACAGAGAAGTACCACCGAAATAAAACGGTACGTTCCAGCGCATTTGCATAAACTCGGGCAACAAACAAACCAAGGTAATGTAAATAGCGCCTGCCAGGGTTAAACGCATCAGGATCTTGTCGACATACCGCGACGTTTGCTCACCTGGGCGTATACCCGGAACGAATGCACCGCTTTTCTTCAAGTTATCCGCGGTCTCACGGCTGTTAAACACCAGGGCCGTGTAGAAAAAGCAGAAGAAAATGATTAAAGCTGAAAACAACGTAATGTATAAAGGCTGGCCGGGCGATAAAGCCGCTGCCAAGTCACCCAACCAACGCATGTTCGGGTTACTGGAAAACCAGCTTGTAACTGTAGCAGGCAGCAAAATAATCGATGAAGCGAAAATAGGAGGAATAACGCCTGCCATGTTCAGCTTGAGCGGCAAATGCGAACTTTGCCCACCGTAAATTTTGTTGCCAACCTGGCGTTTAGCGTAATTAACCGTAATACGGCGCTGCCCGCGTTCAACGAAGACTACAAAGTAGGTAACTGCGACTGCCAGCACCAGAATGAACAGTGCCGATAAAACAGACATCGAGTCAGTGCGAACCAAATCGAGCATGCCTGCCAGCGCGCTTGGCAACCCGGCAACAATACCTGCAAAAATCAGGATTGAAATACCGTTGCCCAAACCACGTTCGGTAATCTGCTCACCCAACCACATAATAAACATGGTTCCGGTAATTAGCGTAACGATCGTCGTAAAGCGGAACAACATACCAGGATCGATAACCAATCCAGGTTGCGACTCAAGTGCGACGGAAATTCCGACTGCTTGAATTAACGCCAGGAACACCGTGCCGTAGCGGGTGTACTGGGTAATCTTGCGCCGTCCGGACTCACCTTCTTTCTTGATCGCTTCCAGGGTTGGCACCACGACCGCCATCAATTGCATGATAATTGACGCGGAAATGTACGGCATGATCCCGAGGGCGAAGACCGAAAATCGTTCCAGCGCCCC
>DATCVA010000149.1:0-8082 GCA_036567205.1 Eoetvoesiella sp.
CCTGCGCAAGCTGGCCCGCACTCGCGACAGTGTCCTGGCGTCGGCATGGATCAATTATCTGCAACTGGATCGCACTTTCGAGTGGTCTGCCAAAATCGATAAGGCATTGACCGCACTTACCAAGGACGACGTTAATCGCGCACTTCGCGCCACGCTAAAACCGGAAGCGTTCAGCACCGCCATCGCCGCCGACCATAAAAAGCAAAAGTAAACCAGCTCGGAATAAGGTTAGCCTGGCCCTAATACAGGGTTAACCTTATCCTGTTTTTTTTTAGTTTTTTATGTATAGTTTTCAATCTGATATATGTATAATTTTTTTTCTGGTTATCAGAGTATACAAAACAGATTTTTCATAAAAACAAATCTGCGACTTCACTCTGTTCCCCTGCTGCGCGCAACACAAGTATCCATCGTCCAATCGGCCAACTCTAACAACAGGAACAGGCGGGGCTATTATGGAACAGGTGAAACTGACACAACAGGCCGACTCTCAATATCGGCCTGAAATCCAGGGTGTACGGGCCGTTGGCGCCTTCCTGATCGCAGTCTGCCATATCTGGTTCGTCAAGGTGTCGGGCGGGGTCGACGTCTTCTTCGTTGTGTCTGGTTTTTTAATGAGCGGCGTCCTGCTGCGCCAGTACAACCAAACCGACAGCATTAATGTATTTGGGTTCTGGGCTCGTATCATACGACGCATAACTCCATCGGCCTATCTGATTATTTTGCTCACTCTGTTTGGCGCCATGGTGTGGCTGCCCCGACCCCTTTGGCATGGATTCATTGTTGAAGCCGTCTATACCGCCCTTCATGCCGAAAATCTGCATCTTATGGCCGCCTCGGTCGATTATCTCGCACGCGATGTACCGCCTAGCCCGGTTCAACAATTCTGGGCGCTTTCCATTCAAATGCAGTTTTATATTGTCTGGCCCTTCGTCTTTTTATTGGCCGGGTGGATCGCTAAAAAAACCGCATCGGGCATCATTCCATTTGCCGTCGCCCTGGCCGCCATCACGCTAGCCTCGCTTGCGTTTTCAATACTCAATACTCCCTCGAACCCCGGAGCTGCTTATTTCAACCCGGCAACGCGAATTTGGGAATTTGCGGCGGGCGGACTCTGTGCGGTGCTGTTGCCTTATATCTCGACCACCCAGTTAACGCGCGCAATCTGTGGCTGGGCCGGATTATTGCTCATACTAGCCTGCGCAGCGCTTTTACCCCGAAGCGTGCAATTTCCCGGCTACGTGGCGCTTGTCCCCGTCGTGGGCGCCGTGCTGATTTTATTTGCCGGAACCAGCGGCAGCCGGTTTGGCGTCGATCGATTTTTATCGTCGCGCCCGCTGGTTGCGCTTGGCAGCTTGTCGTTTACCTTTTACCTTTGGCACTGGCCCGTTCTGGTATTTTTTCTTGAAGCCACCGGCAAAACGCAAGCCGGTTTTGTCGACGGCCTTATTATTATTGCCATAGCATTGTGCGGCGCCTATCTGACATTACGGCTTATCGAACGTCCTATCGGGCGCTCATCGTTTGCAAGGGCGAAAACCTGGCAGACGTACGCGTTGGGCGCGGTATTGGGTATTCCAATTGTTGCCACGGCGTCATTGTGGCGCGACTACGTCAAAGACGTCGACAAGGAAACCATTGCCGCAACCCGATTGCCTATGGCCCAGCAGCCTGTAGCCGAAAAATTGCTGGCACTACAAAAAACCGCCACGCAAATACCCAATTCGCAACTGATTTCCTCTAAAACCAATGTGCCGATTGCCTACCACGACGGATGCCAGCAACGCCCTATGCTTGCAGCCGTACTGGCGTGCGAATACGGCCAAAAGACCGCCCCAGCCAAGACGATTGCACTGGTAGGCAGCTCGCACATGACGCAATGGCTGCCGACGTTTCAACTGATCGCCCGCAAACACGACCTGAAACTGGTTCTTATTGCCAAAAGCGGATGCACGTTCGGCGCCGTGGAAGGCACTAACGAGTCATGCCGGGCATGGAACGCCAATGTCATTAAAAAACTGGCCGAATTACATCCTGACGCCGTCGTAGTTACATCTACGCGCCCCGTGTCAGCCGAGCTACGCTCTCCATCCGGCAACTACCTGGTCGAATATGTTCCGCCCGAATTCATAAAACAATGGAAAAACGTAGAAGCACTGGGCATCAGTCTTCTCGGGCTGCGCGACAACCCATGGTTTAATACCGATATTCCCACCTGCGTGGCGCGCCATGAAAGCACGCCCCTTACTTGCTCGCTGCCCCGCAAATCGGCGTTACTGCTTGACAGTCCTGCCATAGCAGTCAAATCAAACTTTAAAGACCTGGAACTTCTCGACTTGACCAGCTACCTGTGTACCGACAGCATCTGCCCAGTTGTCGCGCAAAACATGCTGATGTATCGCGACCAGCACCACATTAGCGTGCCCTATGCACAAAGCCTGGCTGCGCCGCTGGAGGAACAAATGCTAAGAAAACGTCCCGACCTATTTGATCGGAGCCCCACCAGCGCGAAGCTGCTGGCGGCAAAAACAAATCTGCCGCCGCAAACCAAAACCGGACCAGACTGAAATCAGCTAAAAAAATTCTTTACCTTATCGGTCCAGGATTGACTATTAGGCGAATGCCTTTCACCGCCTGTCGATAAAGACGCTTCAAATTGACGCAAAATTTTCTTTTGGTCTTCGGTTAGCCGTACCGGAGTCTCTACCGAGACATGACAATACAAATCACCCGGATAACTGGACCGTACTCCGCGTATGCCTTTGCCGCGCAAGCGGAAGGTTTTACCGGTTTGCGTTCCCTCTGGAATGGTAATTTCACCTTTCCCAGCCAGCGTAGGCACTTCAAGCTCGCCGCCCAGCGCCGCTTTGGTAAACGGAATGGTCAGCTCGCAGTGCAGGTCTTCACCGTCACGCTGGAAAATCCCGTGTGGCTTTAAATGGATTTCAACATAGAGATCCCCTGAAGGCCCTCCGTTGACGCCAGGCTCGCCATTGCCGGAAGAGCGAATCCGCATACCGTCATCGATACCGGCCGGAATCTTGACCTGCAAGGTTTTATTTTTACGTATACGGCCGACGCCATCGCACGCAACACAAGGATCAGTAATCTCCTTGCCGGTTCCGTGACATGTCGGACACGTTTGTTGTACGCTGAAAAACCCTTGCTGCATACGCACCGCACCGTGGCCATCGCAGGTATGACAGGTTTTCGGCGTTGTACCTGGTTTAGCGCCCGAACCATGACAAGTTTCGCAATTTTCCCAACTTGGGACACGAATTTCGGTGTCGAAGCCATTAGCGGCCTGCTCCAGGCTAATGTCCAGCGTATATTTAAGGTCGGCACCGCGATAGACTTGCGGCCCGCCACCGCCACGCCGCCCTGCACCACCAAAAATCTCGCCAAAGATATCGCCAAAAGCGTCGGCAAAACCTGCTCCGCCCATGCCGCCGGCACCGCCATTCGGATCAACGCCGGCGTGACCAAACCGATCGTAAGCGCCACGCTTTTGTTCGTCGGACAAAACCTCGTAAGCCTCTTTAACTTCCTTGAACTTTTCTTCCGACTCTTTGCTGTCCGGATTGCGGTCCGGATGATACTTCATAGCCAGCTTGCGGTAAGCTTTTTTAAGTTCGGCATCGGATGCGTTTTTGCCTACACCCAAGATTTCGTAAAAATCGCGTTTTGCCATAATAAATAAGTGCTTGCGCCTGCGGCGCCTGAATCTTCAAATAAGAATAAGAACGCCCGATTTCCGGCTAAACGCCAGAAACCGGGCTCTAAACCGCTAAGGCAAAGCCTTATTGGTCGCGTTTGACTTCTTTAAAGTCAGCGTCGACAACATTTTCGTCAGCCGGCTGGCCAGCAGCATCGCTGGCGCCTTGCTGTGCCGCCGCCTGGGCCTGCATATCGGCATACATCTTTTCGCCGAGTTTTTGCGAAGCCGTGGAAAGCGCTTCAACCTTGGCGTCGATAGCAGCCTTGTCGCCGTCTTTCAGTGTTTCCTCAAGCTCTTTGATCGCCGCTTCGATAGCCTCTTTTTCGGACGCTTCGAGTTTGTCGCCGTACTCTTCAAGCGATTTGCGTGTGGAGTGCACCAAAGCATCGGCCTGATTGCGCGCAAGAGCCAGTTCAGCCATACGGTGATCCTCTTCGGCGTTAAGCTCGGCGTCTTTCACCATGCGCTCGATCTCGTCGTCGCTAAGACCCGAATTGGCCTTAATAGTGATCTTGTTCTCTTTGCCTGTGCCTTTATCTTTCGCAGACACATGCAAAATACCGTTAGCGTCAATGTCGAAGGTAACTTCGATTTGCGGCGTACCACGAGCTGACGGCGGTATGCCTTCAAGATTGAACTCACCCAAACCCTTGTTGCCGGCAGCGATTTCGCGTTCCCCCTGGAAGACTTTAATCGTGACTGCAGGCTGATTATCGTCGGCCGTCGAAAACACTTGCGAAAAACGCGTCGGAATCGTTGTGTTCTTTTGAATCATCTTGGTCATCACACCACCAAGCGTCTCAATACCCAGCGACAGAGGCGTTACGTCGAGCAACAGGACGTCTTTACGATCGCCCGACAGTACCGAACCCTGAATGGCGGCGCCGGCAGCGACGGCCTCGTCGGGGTTCACGTCTTTGCGCGGATCCCGGCCAAAGAACTCTTTAACCTTCTCTTGTACTTTGGGCATGCGCGTCATGCCGCCGACCAGGATTACATCATCGATTTCAGAAGCTTTAATGCCTGCATCTTTAATGGCGATACGGCAAGGCTCGATGGTGCGGCTGATCAGTTCTTCGACCAGGGCCTCGAGCTTGGCGCGCGTTACCTTAAGATTCAGGTGTTTTGGACCTGATGCGTCAGCCGTAATGTAAGGCAGGTTAATTTCAGTTTGCTGAGTCGACGAAAGTTCGATCTTGGCTTTTTCAGCCGCTTCTTTCAGACGCTGCAAAGCCAGCACGTCTTTGGATAAATCGACGCCGCTTTCTTTTTTGAACTCGTTAATAATATATTCGATGATGCGCTGATCGAAATCTTCGCCGCCCAGGAAGGTATCGCCGTTGGTCGACAACACTTCGAACTGCTTCTCGCCGTCAACGTCGGCAATTTCAATAATCGAAATATCGAACGTTCCGCCGCCCAGGTCATATACGGCAATTTTGCGATCGCCCTTTTCAGCTTTGTCCATGCCAAATGCCAACGCCGCCGCCGTGGGCTCGTTGATAATGCGCTTGACATCGAGGCCGGCAATACGGCCGGCATCTTTCGTTGCCTGGCGCTGGCTGTCGTTAAAGTAAGCAGGAACGGTAATAACCGCTTCGGTCACCTCTTCGCCCAGATAGTCTTCGGCGGTTTTCTTCATTTTGCGCAAGACATCGGCCGAAATTTGAGGAGGCGCCAGTTTTTTCCCTTGCGCTTCAACCCACGCATCGCCGTTATCCGCCTTGAGAATTTTGTAAGGCATAAGGTCGATGTCTTTTTGCACAGCCTTTTCGTCGAACTTGCGGCCGATCAAGCGCTTCACAGCATATAGCGTGTTGGTCGGATTGGTTACCGCCTGCCGTTTGGCTGGCGCGCCGACCAGAATTTCGCCATCTTGCATATAAGCGACAATCGAAGGCGTAGTGCGTGTGCCTTCGGCGTTTTCAATAATTTTGACCTTGCCGCCGTCGAGGACAGCGACGCAACTGTTCGTTGTACCAAGGTCGATACCTATAATTTTGCCCATGATCTATAACCCTGAAAGAGTAAGCATAAATGCTTGAAAATAACTACGTTGTTTCGTAATTGGGGATGACTGCGATTATTTCAAGCCCAAATCCCCATATTTTTATTAATGGCGGCCCGCGCGGAACCTATACAAACCCGCGCCGGACTGGTCTTAAGCCGCCTGACCCGAGGAAACCATGACCAGGGCCGGCCGCAATACGCGCTCGGCTATGGTGTAGCCTTTCTGCAGTAATTGCACGACCACCCCTTCAGGCAAATCGGACGGCACGGCTGAGATAGCCTGATGCACATGAGGATCGAACTTATCGCCCGGAGCCGGCGCGACTTCTTTAAGGACGTTGCGCTCGAAAGCATTCGTTAACTGCTTGAGGGTGGCTTCAACGCCTTCGCGCAGCGCCTCGGCCGTTTGGTCCGTTATGGCCAACGCGGCTTCAAGGCTATCTTTGACAGGCACCAGGCTCTCGGCGAAAGATTCGATCCCGAACTTGCGCGCCTTGGCGACGTCGTCTTGCGCCCGGCGGCGAATGTTCTCGACCTCGGCCTTGGCGCGCAATAACTCATCGTGATATTGCGCAACTTGCGCCTGAGCTTCCGACAGCAGAGCTGCCAAATCCTCTTGGTCGGTTTCGGTATTGCCCTGAGTACCGGAACCATCTTCGTTGACTTCGAGCTGTTCCGAGGTATCAACGGATTGATTCTGCTGGGGATCAGGGGGTTGATTCGTTGCCGACATAAAGCACTCCACTTCAAATTAATTCAATTTAATGACAATGGGGGCTCCCGCCCCCATTTCAAGACCTGAAAATACGTCGTTTTTATTTATTCCATTTCCAAATCAATTGTGAACACGAAGGCGAAGCGCGGACAGTACATTGGTACGGCAAGCAAAGCCGACACAGTTCACGGTTGAGTTGAAAATGGAATTAAAATTCGTTCTGGATACGCCGATATGCCTGCGCAAGACTGACATTGGTATGCATGACGGATTCAGAAAACTCTTGCGCCGACTGTGGCACCGTATTTAACGAAGTCAGGTCGGTGGCGCCGGTTACCACGGTCGCCGACGGCAAGTAAAAATTATCGGGGATATCATGTCCGTCTACCACGCAATTATGCCGCACTACGGCATTGTGCCCTACTGAGCAATTAAAAAGCACGGAATTAAAACCAATAAAAACATGGCTTCCGACGGTGCATGGACCATGCACAATGGATCGGTGTGCAATTGACGTGTGCTCTCCGATGGTGACCGCGGCGCCGTCTTTCGAATGAATGACGACGCCATCCTGAATATTTGAATTGGGGCCAATTGCAATTGGCTCCATATGGCCATTCTCGTCAACCTCGTCAGCACGAATAACAGCATAGGGCCCGATGAATACGTTTTCGCCAACCGTGATAAGACCGCATAGCACGGCTGTAGGGTCCACAAACGCGGTTTCGTGAACTACAGGGTAATCACCTCGAGGATTTTTTCTTAGCATGGTGTGTATTTACTGGCTTTAAAAGAATATAACAGGAAGCAGTTTATTCTAATAATGCCAACCAACCAGATGACGCTCAATAATTGTTGCAAACCCTTCTGCCCATACCGAATCGTCATTCAAACAAGAAATATACCGGAATTGCTCGCCGCCAGCCGCTTTAAAAGCATCATGGCACTCTACCTGGATTTCCTCCAGAGTTTCGAGGCAGTCAGCCAAAAAACCCGGACACATTACATCGACGCGCCGGACACCCTGCGCTGCCCATGCCTTTAACGTCGGCTCGGTATACGGCTCGAGCCATCGTTCGGCCCCGAAGCGGCTTTGAAACGACATGTACACCAAATCGGCATCATCGCCCAACAGTTCTTTAAGCCGCAACGTCGTTTCAACGCAGTCCCGGTGATAAGGATCCCCCTGTTCAATCACCCGCCGCGGCAAGCCATGAAAGCTAAGCAGCAAACGCTGCGGCTTGCCATGCAACTGCCAATAGCGCTGTACCTGAAGCGCCAACGCGCCGATATACGCCGGGTCATCGTGATAGCGTTTAATAAAACGCAACTCGGGCTGGTCTCGCAGCTTCGCAGCATAGGCGGCCACGCAGTCGACGGCTGTAGCGGTCGTGCTTGCGGCATATTGCGGATACATCGGGACGGTCAAAATCTTGTCGCACCCCTTGGCGCGAAGCGATTGCATGGCGCTGGATATCGGCGGATTGCCATATCGCATGCCCAAGTCCACATGGGCGTGAATACCCCTGGCCAGCAAAGCCTTTTGCACGCCTTGCGCCTGAGCCTGGCTCCAGACCAGAAGAGGCGAACCGTCCTGGAGCCAGACCTGGCGGTAACGCGGCACCAGCTTGCGCGGACG
>DATCVA010000150.1:0-21294 GCA_036567205.1 Eoetvoesiella sp.
GTGTACGCGGCACCACCGCCATATTCAACGGCCCATTAATTCCACCCGACGAACACGTAACTACGTCAATACCCCGCTCGCGCAAGGACGCAGACAACACGACCGTGTCGTCCATGCTCCAGGCGCCGCCATCTCCGTCTACCGCCGACACTCGAAAAAAAACAGGCTTGTCTTGCGGCCACACTGCCCGTACAGCTTCCGAAATCTCGAGCGCCAAACGCATTCGGCCATGAATGTCTCCACCCCAGGCGTCGGTGCGGATATTCGCCAACGGCGACAGGAATTGATGAATCAAATAACCATGCGCCCCGTGAATTTCACAAATATCAAATCCGGCGTCCATGGCGCGTAATGCGGCAATGCGCCAGGTTTGCACAAGCTGTTTGATTTGGTCTTTATCCAGTGCCTCAGGAATCAGGGCGCCGACTTTAGCGGCAATCTCGCTTGCCGAAATGCCTCGCCATGGCGCCATCCCGTTTTTCGCATCAGCCTCGGTCAGGGGCTGAAAATTCGTCCATGGCGGCCCACAGGACGCTTTCCGGCCTGCGTGTCCTAACTGGATGGCAGGAATCGCGCCTGAAGCGCGTATGAAATCAGTAATCCGGCGATAGGCCGTCACGTGCTCATCGGTATAAATACCCGCACACCCATATGTCTTCCGGCCCCTGGCCTCTACCGCGGTTTCCTCGCAGAAGACAATGCCTGCGCCCCCAGCCGCAAACTTGCCCAGGTGAACGAGGTGCCAGTCAGACGGCGTTCCGTCAACCGAGGCGTACTGGCACATTGGCGACACGACCACTCTATTGCGACTGGTCAGTCCACGAAGCTGAACAGGCGAAAGAAGCAAGGGACGGCTTAGCTCGTGAGACTCGGGGGGTGATCCACCAGGAGTCACTGACGGCGGAATGGAAAGTTTTGATGATTTCATTTGAGACTAATATTCCTTTCCGAGATTACTTTGCCCCACTTTTCATATTCGGCCTTGGCATAAGCCGCGTATTCAGACGGCTCTCCTCCGGTAAGCTCATAGCCAAATGAACTTAAGCGCTTCACAACGAGGGGATCCTTCAGTGCCGCTGCCAACGCAGCATGAAGCTTCGTCACGACTTCGTCAGAAACCTTGGCAGGCGCGAACAACCCAAAAGACGTCAAAGACTCAAACCCCGGCACACCTGCTTCAGCAATAGTCGGTACGTTGGGTATGGAAGGAGTTCGGGTACCGCCGCTGGTTCCCAACGCCCGAATCGCACCGCTTCGAATTAAGGGCTCGCCGATGCTGATATCAACAAAAGCAGCCATTGTGTCCTTGGCCAGAACGCTCTGCACAGCAGGCGCCCCGCCACGATATGGCACATGCAACATTTCGGTGCCCGTCATTCCCAAAAACATTTCCATCGCTAAATGGCTGGACCCCCCGTGCCCCGCCGAAGCAAAAGGGACCTTTCCCGGATTTTTCTTCAGATAGGCAATGAATTCTTTTACCGTATGTGCAGGAACAGAGGGATGTACGCTTAAGATCTGTGGATTACCGCCAATCATACCCACGGGCCTGAAGTCTTTATCAAGGTCAAAAGGCAGATCTTTGTAATAGTGGGGCGCCATGGCAAAAGTGCTATTGGTTCCCAGAAGAATAGTGTACCCATCCGGCGCCGCCTGAGCCACATTACGGTAGCCGATGGTACCTGTCGCCCCGGGCTTGTTCTCTACGACAATCGAAACCCCCAGGTGTTTCGCCATGCTATCGGCCAAAACACGGCCAAGGACATCTGTCGAGCCGCCAACCGACCACGGAATCACCATGGTGACCGGACGCTCCGGATAGGCCGACGCGGCAGTGCTAACACCGGGAAAAAGCATTGGACAGAGAAACAGACCTAAAACTCCAACGAACTTACGTAAAGCGGCAATACGCATTTCAGTCCCCTTAAGGTGAATTCAACTATGCCGACCGTATTCGGTGCTTTTATGAAGGAGTGTTTACTATCGACCAGGGGTACCCATTTATACAAATTGAAAATTCTTATCTATTAATGGACAAATGAAATAGATCGTCGGCTGAGGCGCCGCCCGGCCCGCCCCCGTAGAAGACTTTGGTAGCGAGCCAACGCACGGCATGCCGATAGCTGTCGATTCGTTAAAGTGATAATTTATTAATATTAAAAATAATTTAATATGTAAAATCAATTTGTCATATAAGTGTCGCTATCTTAGACTATGGCATGTAGTCAGAATTAAATGGCGTTCCTGTGCTTGGGCAAGCTAATGTGCGTCTTTAGACGGCTGTGCCGACGGGCACAGTTCAACAAACCAACCCGCCCGATTTCGCGAGTATTGGAGACAAAATGAAAAAGCATAAAGTAAGTGTGTTGACCCTGACCCTGGCATGTATGGGACTGTTTAGTATCGTAACGCCAAGCATTGCAGCCGACGAAGCAAGCAATTTCCCAAATCGGGCTGTTACCATCGTCAGTCCCTTTGCCGCCGGGGGCGCCACTGACGTACTTGCACGCCTCGTTGCTCATCGCCTGGGCGAAATCTGGAAGCAATCTGTCGTTGTAGAGAACAAGGCCGGCGCTGGCGGTGTCATCGCAACGGCTGCCGTCGCCAACTCAAAGGCGGACGGCTACACACTGCTATTGGGGTCTGTCGGGCCAATCGAAGTCCTGCCCAGCCTTTTGAAGGAACTGCCCTATGATCCTGAAAAAGACCTGGATGCCGTCTCCATGCTGGTTAATGTGGAAAACGTGCTTGTCGTCAATAATGCAGTGCCTGCAAAATCCGTTAAAGAGCTGATCGAGCTTGCAAAGAAAGACCCTGGAAGCCTGAATTTCGGCTCTTCGGGTATTGGAACCACCGGCCATTTGGCGGGCGAAGTCTTCAAACAGCAAGCCAATGTAGATATGCTGCATGTACCTTACCGTGGTGGGGCTCCAGCCGCTAACGCACTGCTCGCCGGCGATGTCCAACTAAGTTTCGCTACGGTGCCTTCCGTCGTTGGCCATATCAACGCGGGCAAGCTTCGTCCCCTTGCTGTCACCGGTTCTGAACCATTAAGCGCTTTGCCAGGTGTGCCTCCCATCAAGGACGAGGGTGTGCCCGATTACCGGATCGCGTCCTGGTACGGCCTGCTGGCGCCCGACGGTACGCCACCTGCCGTTATCAGTAAAATCCATGCGGATGTGCAGCAGGTGCTGGCCATGCCCGATGTTAAGACAACCTTGCTCGAGCAGGGGTGGACTACGGTAAGCGCGTCCGTAGAACAAATGCAAAATAACATATCGAGCGGCATTAAAGAATGGAAGGTCGTGCTAGAACGCGCAGGAATCCAGCCGCGCTAAAGCCCAACGGAGACAGAATGACTCAAGCTATATCGTTAACTGAACAGTCCGGCCGCGGTGTGCAGTGGCTGGTGTTTGACAACCAGCCGCGGCGTAACGCCATGACGCTGGCCATGTGGCAGCAGGCGGAACAGGAAATTCAGCAGTATCAACAAGACCCGCTCGTCAAAGCTGTAATCATGCGCGGGGCGGGCGACCAAGCCTTTGTTTCAGGCGCGGATATCTCGCAGTTCGAAAGCCAGCGCAACAATGCCGACGCAGCAAAACACTATGCGAAAACCTCCGATCGTGCTCGCGCAGCGTTGTCTTCGTTTGAAAAACCCCTGATTGCCATGGTGCGCGGCTACTGTTTCGGAGCAGGTGTCGATATCGCCTTGCGTGCGGATATCCGTATTGCCGGCGATGATGCCGTCTTTTGCATACCCGCCGCACGCCTGGGACTTGCCTATGGTTTTGACAGCGTAAAGCTGCTGGCTCAATTGGTCGGGCCGTCAGTCGCCAAGGATCTGCTGCTAAGCGGATGCAGGCTAAACGCTCAGGAAGCACTACGCGTTGGACTGGTCAACCGTGTCTACCCGGCAGCGCAGCTGGAAGCGGAAGTGGCCGCGTATGGCGCAACGATTGCAGCCAATGCGCCGCTAACCATGCGTTCAGCGAAATTTAGTATCGACCAGGTTTTTACGGACGCCGGGCAGCGCGACATGCCGCGCGTCGAACAACTGATCTGGGATTGTTTCGACAGTGAAGACTATAAGGAAGGGCGGCTTGCTTTTAAAGAAAAACGTTCGCCCGTCTTTCAGGGCCGCTGATACGCTATTAACTCCCCCAGGAGGCTGACTTATGTCATCCACTTTTTTTGGCCGCTGTATTTATGTAAACGCATTCGGCGGCCCAGAGGTACTAACGCCGGGCACCACCACAGTTGCCGCGCCGCAGGCTGGTGAAGCCGTCATACGCTACACCGTTATCGGCGTGAATTTCGCAGACACTTACCAACGCTCTGGGGACGTCCATAACGATGCGCTCAACCCTCCTTTTATTCCCGGTATGCATGGCGTGGGGGTGGTCGTGGCTTTGGGCGCAGATGTGTCGGGCCTAGCCGTTGGAGACCGCGTTACTTACGTTGGAGGCCCGGGCGCCTATACGGAATATCGCAGGCTGCCGGCACACAGGCTAATACGCCTGCCGGACGAACTGAGCGATGAACTGCTGGCCGCGGCCTATGCCCGTGGCTTGACCTGCCAATACCTGCTTAAACAACTGCACAAAGTACAGCCGGGCGAAACGATTCTGGTGCATGCGGCGGCAGGCGGCGTGGGGCAGCTGCTTGTTCAATGGGCTAAACACCTGGGCGCCACCGTTATTGGCACGGTAGGAACGAAAGCCAAGGCTGAACAAGTAAAGGCTCTAGGGTGCGATCACGCCATCGTGTACACCGAAGAAGATTTCGTTGAGCGCGTGCAAGACATTACCGGCGGTGCGGGCGTGCCTGTCGTTTACGACTCTGTCGGGGCTGCGACTTTCCATAAATCGCTAGCCTGCCTTTCCCCCGCTGGTTTGGCAATCAACTACGGCACGGCGTCCGGCCCTGTACCTCCTCTTTCCCTGCAAGACTTGCATAGCAAGTCGCTAAGCGTATGCCGGCCCACCATGCGTAACTGGATCGCAACACGTGAAGCCCTGGAAACGGCGTCGGCGGATGTATTCGAGATGCTGAAGCTTGGCGTGCTTTCCATCAAGGTAGACCAGGTGCTTGGACTGGAGCAGGCGGCTCAGGCGCACACTTTATTAGAGAGCAGAACCGTAAAGGGCGCGATCGTCTTGAAAACATAAGGCCTTATCGGTCCCATGCCGGTCAAGCTTTCTATGACTGGAGCAGGTTAAGCTCGTTGCCCTGCTCTGGCAGCATTAAGCCAGGCAGGGCAATCATGAGTCCAACATTTGGAAATCAACCGTAAAGCCTGTCGTTGCATAGACCAGTTTTCAAAAACTCAATCAATGCATGCGTGGCCGCGCTTATGTGCCTGGCAGGAGGTGTCAGCAGGAAGATCTTCGCGCCAAAGACACTGATTTTGTAATACTCCAGTAGCCGCACGAGCTGTCCATCCTGAAGCTCGTGCCTGACCATATACCTTGGCAAAAACCCAACTCCCGCGCCCCCCAGAATCGCCTGTTTCAAGAAAAAGAAATTTTCTGAACACAAGACCGGCTCCAGCTCGACATTTCTGCTTCCGCCACCATAACGACCAGTTACTTTAAGGGCCTGTCCCACCGCCGAAGAACAAACAATATCGACAGAGTGCAAGTCCTCTAGTACATCAATGTCATTTCGTCCGTGCAAGTACGCGGGACTGGCACAAGCGATCCACTCCACATCGGCCAGCACCGTTGCGCTGGCGTTTCCGGGCGGGGTCGATGTAACCCGTAACGCAATATCAATTCCATCCTCTACCAAGTTGGACACCTGATTGCTAAACACCACATTAAGCGCGACTTCGGGATACTTTTTTCTGAACTCTACCAGCAGGTCTGCCACGACAACATGCCCAAGCCCGGCGGATACACTCAAGTTGACCTGCCCCGTAACAGAATTGGCTGCGTTCGATAGCACGGCCTTCATCGCCGCAACTTCTTGCAGCATATTCTGGCCGTGTTTATAAATTTCGGCGCCCATCCCGGTAAGCTGCATGGTCTTGGTCGTTCGATGCAATAGCTGCACACCCAGCTGGTCTTCGAAGACCTTCAGTCTATGGCTTAAATTGGCGCGTGACATTCTGCGCTTACGCGCTGCCTCACTAAGGCTGCCGGCATCGACAATATCAATGAAAAGATGAAGAGCGTTTAGATCCATAATTTGTCGTAATTGATACTGTCAACTTTTATTTGACAGTATAGTCAGCCGTCAAGTTTTAAGGAAGCGGTCTTATTATGGCAATTGGCTAACCACTCCACCCACCGGGCGAAAATCATGGCACTCGACGACGAAACCTTTCACTTATTGCGCTCAAGCGTGCAGCGATTTATTGATCAACGATTAAAGCCGGCGGAAGATATTCTTGAAGAGACCGATGACGTACCCGCCGAAATTATTCAAGACATGAAAGACCTTGGACTTTTTGGCCTGTCGATTCCAGAGCAATACGGCGGAATAGGGTTGTCCATGGCCCAGGAATGCGATGTCATCTACGACTTCGGACATACCTCGTACGCATATCGATCGGTTTTCGGGACAAACGTCGGCATCGGCTCGCAAGGCATACTCATGGACGGCACAGAGGAACAAAAGCAAACCTGGCTGCCGCGCATAGCATCGGGCGAGTGGACCATTTCATTTGCACTGACAGAGCCCGGTGCCGGTTCTGATGCCGCCTCGTTAAAGACCACCGCCACACTTCAAAACGACCGCTACATCATTAACGGCAGCAAACGCTTCATTACCAATGCAACCCGCGCAAACGCCTTTACGCTAATGGCACGTACCGGAGGGCCCGGATCCGGTGGTATTACAGCGTTCGTCGTCCCCGCGGATACGCCTGGCATAACGCTGGGGAAACCTGACAAGAAAATGGGTCAGCGCGGCACCCGTACCTGCGACGTAATACTGGACAATGTCGAAGTGGATCGATCCAATATTATTGGCCTTATACCTGGCGCAGGCTTCAGTACGGCAATGAAAGTGCTGGATCGGGGGCGCCTGCATATCTCTGCCCTGGCATGCGGAATGGCCGACCGGCTAATACGCGATGCCGTCGATTACGCAAAGCAGCGCAAGCAATTTGGCCAGCCTATTGCCGAGTTCCAACTTGTACAGGCCATGCTTGCCGATAGTCAAACAGACCTCTACGCAGGTATGTCCATGGTTCAGGCCTCCGCCCTTCAATACGATGCAAATCCACCCGGAAACAGGAATCCCGAATTAAGCATGGCGGCTTCGTGTACTAAACTTTTCTGCACGGAAATGGTGGGCCGGGTAGCCGACCGGGCCGTGCAAATCCACGGCGGCGCGGGTTACATGAGCGAATACAAGGTAGAACGCTTTTACAGAGATGTGCGCCTGCTTAGACTGTATGAAGGTACAAGCCAGATTCAGCAACTGATTATTGCCAAGCAATTACTGCGCCGTTGAATGCCAAATGTCCAATCGAGAACACACTTTTTGCCAATAGAATTATTGATCGTTTACGTTTTGCGAAATCAATTTGATTCGTCATTGCAGGGCTTGTCCGGATTTTGAACGTACTTGCCAAACCGGGGCCGGGCTTACTCGAGGTTAGATAATTTTTTACCCGAGCTATTGGTTCTGGGCACCGGCGGCTCGGACACCAAGCGTAATCGATTGATAAACGCATCAACGAGCGGGTTGGAGGGAGAGTCCACCCACGAGAGGAATATTTGTCGAGTCACTTCGCGATCTGCCAGCGGTATTTTGATCAGTGAGGGGTGGTGAATCGATAACACCGTCGAATGCGCGACGATCGCGGCGCCTACCCCTTGTATCAGCAGGCTTTCAAGTGCTGTAATTGTATTGACCTGGATCGAGGGAATGGACCTGGTGACCAAGCTTCTACTCACGGTCAAATTGTCGGACAGATTCACAATTGTAGAATCAACGAAATCATCAAGGGTTAGATATTCTTGTTGAGCCCGTCTATCTTCCTGACGTAACACCGCCCAAAAGCGCTCCGAAAAAAGGCATTGAGACTTGATATCGGGCCCATTGACGGGGCGTGAACAAATAGCAACGTCGCATTTCTTTGCGCTTAATAGTGTCGAGCAAGCGGACGAGTCACTGTCCAGTACCGAAATCTGCGCCAATGGCCAAGTACTGGAAAGACTGGCCAGCACAGGCGAAACGGCGTCTTGCAATAGGGACGGCAGACAGGCAATACGCAGTTGTGGCCGATCAGGGCTGGGCTGTGGATTTACCCGCTTAATTGCATTCTGCAAAGTCTGTATGACGTGGCGAGCCGCATGCAAAAACTCGGTTCCGGCGCAGGTCAGCTCGAACCGCTTTTGTGCGTTTGATCGCACCACCAATTGAACCCCAATTTTCATTTCCAGTTGCTTCAGCTGGATACTAAGGGCGGGCTGCGATAACGAACATTTCTCTGCCGCATCTTTCAACGTCTTGCTGCCTGCCAACAATATGAAATTATTGAGCTCTCTTGTTGATAACACTGGCAGTCTCATTGCTCTCCTCTTTTAAAAATTAAATGCCGTCATAAAGAAGTTAAAACCTGCTCGCTGGAGGTGAACCCTACAATAATTGAACAATGATTATCAAGGAGACCATCATGCACAACAAGGTTTTTTTCAGGCCGTCGGTCGCATTTGCCAAAGCCATTTTCATCTCCAGCGTAATAGCATTTGCAATGACGCCAATATCCGGGAGTGCTTCCACTTCCTTTCCCGAAAAACCTGTTCGGCTTGTCGTCGGTTTTTCGCCTGGTGGCGGTGTTGATGTAGCCGCGCGGACTTTGGGTAACGTGCTGGCTAATGAACTTGGTCAACCCGTTGTCATTGAGAATATCACAGGAGCAGGCGGAAATATCGCGACTGATAAGGTCGTCCAATCGGATGCAGATGGATACACCCTTTTGTTTGGAAGCATCGCGCTTTCTATCAATCCGTCTTTGTACAAGTCGTTGAAATTTGATCCCGTTAAGCAATTGCGCGCAGTATCCATTGTGTCAACTTCGCCTTTTATCCTGCTGGCCAACGCAAACTCGGGCATTAACAACGTTCAGGATCTGGTGGCACAAGCCAAATCCGGCAAGGACATTGATTACGCCAGCGCAGGAAACGGCTCCGGATCACATTTATTCATGCAACAGTTTTCCGATCTTGCCGGAATAAAGTTGACGCACATTCCCTATCGGGGAGCGGCTCCGGCACTTAATGACGTGCTCGGTAACCAAGTGCCCATTGTGTTCGATAGCATCATGACTACGCTACCTCACATCAAAGCGGGGACCTTAAAGGCGCTTGGCTTGAGTTCCATGAAGAAATCGCCTGTTGCTCCAGATGTCCCATCGCTCGATGAAATGGGGGTGAAAGGTATGGACTCGACCAGTTGGTTCATTGTCTTTGCGCCAGCCAATACCAGCCAGCCTGTCATCGATAAGCTCGAACGCGCTATAAAAAATGCACTTGCAAACCCCGAACTGAAGAAGCAGTTTATCGCGATGGGTGCTGAAGTTGTTGCATCGTCAGCTGCCGATGCCCAGAAGTTCTACGAAAGTGAAGTGCGCAAATGGGCCACGGTCGTTAACGCATCCGGTGTGCGTTTGGACTGACTATGCCACACATCACCCTTGAGATTTCTTCGAATCTGAATCACTGCATCGATCAAATGCTTGAGGTAGTGACGGGCATTTGTCAGCAAAGCGGGTATTTTGATGCGGCGGTAATCATGAGTCGTGCCGTAGCGTACGAATGCTTTCAGGTGCGCCAGCAAGGCATGTCTGCTTTCGCCAATGTCACGTTACGTGTCAGGCCCGGGCGCAGCGAAGATATAAAGTCAGCCTTGGCGGCACAGTTGGCTGACTCGCTGAAGCAGCTACTTGACAAGCAAAAGGTGCTTGTACGCACTTGTATTACCTGCGAGATTCAGGAAATTGATATACGAACACGTTCTTTAACTTTTGCTGGAGACAGCTAATGGCAACTATTCACGCTATACCCCTTGCAAAAATACTGGGTCGTGCTGAGAAAACAAAATTTACTTATCTGAAGGGGTTCGGCCAGGATGTCGAGTTTGGATATTACTGCTGGCTGGTTCAGGATGGAGACCACAACATCCTTGTTGATGCCGGGGCGACCGCAGAGCAGGCGGTAAATTCCTGGGGGCGCCCACCGGAAACCGTCCAGCACATACAAACTCTGGCCGAGGGGTTGGCCATGCATGGGTTAACGGTGGACGACATTGATATTGCGATCCTGACCCATCTTCATATGGACCATGTCGCTTATGTCCATGATCTACGAAGGGCCAAGAAGTTCGTCCAGCGCAGCGAGTGGCTATTTGCCTCACAACCACAGCCCATTGATCGTTACTACGACCACACCTTTATCCAGAATCTGGACTTCACCTTGATTGAGGGCGACCAGAAAATTACCGAGAACGTCGAGGTTCTGTTCACACCGGGGCATACGCCTGGAGGCCAGTCGGTCTCGGTCAGGACCTCGAAAGGTGTCGGAGTGATAACGGGCTTTTGCTGTATTCACGAAAACTTCGGGCCTTGCGCATGTGGGGCCGAGGCGCCTGACGTAACAATTCCGGGGATTCATCAAAACTCGATGGATTCGTATAACAGCATGGTCAAGGTATGCAATGTGGCCGATTTTGTAATTGCCAATCACGATTCAAAATACATTACTGAAAGCAAGGTGGGTTGATAAATGGATATGAAGAAAGCCAAAGCGCTGTTAAGCAGCATTTACGGTGAAGTCGAGTGGGTTGATACCCTGTGCCGTTATAGTCCGAGAAAGGCAATTGGCCTTGCCTACGTTGCCGAAGGCATCTTCAACCGCTCGGTTTTGCCGGAGCGTGTCAAGCATTTCATCCTGTTTGTCATCTACCTTTCGCAGGGTCGCTCCAACATGGCTAAGCTGCATGCCGAACTGGCTAAGGCTGCTGGCGCCAACGTTGAAGAGTTGATCGAGACTCTGGAGGTATTCTTGCCGTCGCGCGGTGTTCACATGTTTAGTGAGGGCTTGCGCCTAATTGGCGTTGAGCCAAGGTCGCTTAAGTCTGCCGACGATCTGGATGTTGTATGCGAACCGGTGGACGTCGCCGACATACTGACCTACTTCGAAAGCGTACTGCATGGGTTGCCCCCATTTATTACCTTGTTGGCCGAGCATAAGCCTGAGCTTCTTCAGGGATACTACATCCTTCGTAGCGAGAACTTGAGCGAAGGGGTACTGCCACACAAATACAAAGAATTATTATTGGTAGCCCTTAATACATCGGAGCGATATACCGAAGGCGCACGTATCCATGTCGTTAATGCAATCGAAAACGGGGCAACACCCGAAGAGGTGGTGGACAGTATGACTACTGCTATCTTGTCAGGTGGGGTTCCTGGCTGGATTGAAGGCAGTAAAGCCTTTATTGCTGGTAGCGCCACCGTTTTACAGCCAGCGTAACCCTTACAGTTGGACGGTAATTATTGACTCGAAGCGGTCCATCAGTGCATGACCGCTTCGAGCCAGGGCTACTCGACCCGCGCTATTGAATCGAGATTTTCTGGGTACGTATCACATCGCCCCATTTGGCCGTTTCATTGGCAGTAAATTTCTTGAACTGGGCCTGATCCATAAATTCGGGAATCAGGCCCATATTGGACACAACAACCTGCATTTTCTTGTCTTGCGCAATATCTTGCAGCGACTTGACGATTTTTTGCTGAACGTCGGCGGGCATCGACGCCGGAGCGAAAATGCCAAACCAGCTGCCGGATATAACGCCGGAAGCCACACCTGACTCCTCCACTGTAGGCAAATCGGGCGCCTCGGCAATACGCTTTTCGGTGGTAACGGCCAAGGCGCGGATGGAGCCGTCTTTAGCGTATTTCATGGACTGCATCGTGTCAAAATACGCATTGACCTGCCCTCCCAGAAAATCGGCAATGGCCTGACCGGTTCCTTTATAGGGAACCTGAATGACATCTATCTTGGTTTTCGAGGCAAAAAGCTCGGCGGCCAAATGCGGGCTGGAACCCACACCCGACGAGGCAAAGCTTAATTTACCCGGGTTCTTTTTGGCATACGCGACTAGCTCTTTGACGTTCGTAGCCGGTACAGAAGGATGGACAAACAACACATTAGGCGCCGTAGCAAGCAGCGCCAGCGGTACCAGAGCTTGAGGGTCGTAGGGCATTTTTTTAAGCAACAGCGGGTTGGTAACCATGCCCACACTGCCCAACAGCAAAGTGTAACCGTCTGGCGCAGACCGTGCCACCTGGCCAGCCCCAATAGACGAACCTGCGCCCGGCTTGTTCTCAACCACGACTGGCTGCTTCCAGAGCTCGGTCAGCTTCTCGGCATAGCTGCGGGCAAGATTGTCGGTCAGGCCTCCGGGCGAATACGGTACGATCAGTTGTACGGGTTTGGTTGGAAATTCAGTCGCAGCGATTGCCGCACTGGAAGCAAATGTAGCTAAAACCAACGATCCTAATACGCGCATCAGCATAATGTGTCTCCGGTCAAAAAGAGTGGGACTACTTGTAATGATTGGTTTCCCAGTATAGGGTTGTCACTTTGGGATCACTAGTCCCGCCCATATAAACCAGAATTGCATATCGCGTCATGTCAGATCACTTAAAGACCGTGTGGGACCTTAACCGTTTACTTACTTTTGTCGCGGTAGCCAAAAACGGAAGCCTTAAATCGGCCGCAGCCATACTGGGCATGCCGCAGCCAGCCGTCAGCCGTCAAATCGCCAGGCTAGAGGTCGAATGCAAAGGCAGGTTGTTCGACCGCACCGGCCGGGGCATGCGACTGACTGAGCTTGGGCTTCGCATACTGCCGCAAATTGAGCGGGTGTTGACCGAAACGGAAATCCTGACCGAACAAATTACCGCAACAGCGGGTTTGGCCTTTGGCGAAGTCAAAATTGGAGCGCTTCCATCGCTTTATCTGACGCTGATTGTGCCGCTGTTTTTCCTGATACGAGATCGCTATCCGGGAATCCGGCTGCAGATTTTCGAGGGCTCTGCGGGGCAGATTGATCAATGGTTAACGACGGGCCATGTTGATATTGGGCTGCCTTATCGCTACGGATCGGCCGCCCATCGCGACGGCGACACACTGATTACGGCCGAGTCTTGTTTAATTGGTCCGATGGGTGACACGCTTACAAAAAAACGTTCGGTACGCTTTGCGCAGCTGGACGGTCTGCCCTTGGTGCTACCCAGTGCGCCCAGCGGCGTTCGGGCCACACTGGATAAGTTGGCGCGTAAAGAGAAAATCATCCTTAACGTTATCGCCGAGGCCGACTCGACACAGCTTCAAAAAGCCATTGTCGAAAAAGGAGGCGCGTATACGGTCTTACCCCGCCTTGCCATTGCCAGTGAACTAGAAAACGGGCAATTACAAGCGGCAAAAATCATCGACCCCATCATCGAACGTAAAATCACGCTGGCCACGACCGACGCACATCCGTCCTCGCACGCCGCACGAACCGTTCATAAAGCCATTCGCGAAATCAGCACGTCACCTGAATTAATACGAATGTTCAGCAGTTAAGCCGGTACACCCGCCGTTGAACACAAACGCCAACTGCGGGCCTTGTCACCGTAAATTAATCTATTTTTGCGCCGGAACGCTCAATCACCTGCTTCCACTTTGCCTGCTCGTTGGTCACCAGCGCCTTCATCTCAGCCACCGAGTTACCCTCGGGGAGCAAGCCTGCCTTAAGCATCCGCTCTTTTACATCCGGCTGACTAAGCACCTTGTTCATGGCGGCATTCAATTTAGCAATGATGGGCTCGGGCGTGCCGCCAGGAGCACTTAGATAATTGACGGGGGAAGAGTCAAAACCCGGCAGTGTGTCGGCAATGGGCGGTACGCCGGGCAAGGCATCCAGCGGCATGGTCGTTGCCACGCCCAGCGCTTTCAAATCGCCCGATTTAATATAAGGCAAATACACCGTTACGCTGTCAATGGCCATTTCAACCCGGCCGCCAATCAGATCCTGCAACGCAGGGCCGGTACCGCGATACGGTATGTGATCGATCTCTGCGCCGGTCATCACCTTAAGCAGCTCGCCCGAAAGATGGCTGGAAGCGCCCACTCCGGCACTGGCAAACCGAACACTGTGTGGCTTCTTCTTAGCTTCTTCAATCAACTCTTTGACACTGTTGGCCTTAACGTTCTTGTTCACGACCAGTACGCTTGGAACAATGGCAATCCGGGAAACCGGTATCAGATCCTTGACTGGATCGTAGGGCAGGCTTTTCATCAGATACGGGTTGGTCAACTGCGGGCCGGGGGTGGTGTAAAGCAGAGTATAGCCATCGGGTTTGGCCTCAGCCACCATGCGCGCGCCGACGGTGGCGCCGCCCCCAGGCTTGTTCTCGACAACAATCGCCTGCCCCAGTTCAAGCGCCAGAGGCTCGGCGACCATACGGGCCGTCATGTCCGCCCCACCGCCCGGCGCGAACGGCACAATAAGCCGAATCGGGTGGTTGGGGTAATCGCCAGTACCCTGTGCCTGGGCATAGCCTGCCGCCATCGCCGTTATTGCTAACGCTAAAATTGGTTTTGTGAGCTTTATCATTACATCTCCTGTCGTTCGCGCGTTCATTTGCGCTTTTTGTTGGTCTAATACCATTTCCAAATCAATCGTGAACACGTAGGCGAAGCGTTGACGGTACCTTTTGTACGACTACTGCGCCGACACAGTTCCCGGTTGATTTGAAGGTGAAATATCGTTACACAGGCAAACCAAGAACCAGCTTTGCAAGAATATTACGCTGGATCTCGTTGCTTCCACCATAAATGGTCGTAATAGCCGAGTTATACAACCTGGCACAAGGCGTGATTTGCGAATCACCCACCAAAATCGGCGCTGCATCGCCCCCCTGCTCCTGAGCCGCCTCGACCACTTCCATGGCAATACGTGAATAGGTTTCGGTAGCCCAGATCTTTAGCAATGAAACACTGGGCGGCAAGGCCTCGCCCCGTTTAACAATATCGGCATAGCCTGCATACAACGCCTGCAAATCGTCCACATCCAGCATGGACGCTGCATAGCGGTCCAGGAAAGCCTGGTCGTTAAAGAGCCCCTTCTGTTGAGCAATCAGCCGCAATTGATTGAGCGCATAGCGTGACTGGTTCGGACTGCCTACAAATATCCGTTCAAAATCCAGGAGCGCCTTGGCGATAGTCCAACCCTGATTAAGCGCACCGACCAGATTTTCTTTGGGAACCCGTACATTATCGAAAAAAACCTCGCAAAACTCCTCTTCACCGCCAAGGTTTCGTATTGGACGAACAGTAATGCCGGGTGTTTTCATGTCGGCCAGCAAAAAGCTAATACCCGCTTGTTTTTTCACCTCTTTATCGGTACGCACCAGCATGAAAATATGAGTGGCATCCTGGGCCAATGTCGTCCAGATCTTTTGCCCGTTAACGACAAATTCGTCCCCATCCAGCACCGCCTCGGTGCGCAACGATGCAAGATCCGAACCGGCATTGGGTTCCGAGTAACCCTGGCACCAGATATGCTCGCCGGCAATGATCTTGGGCAGATATTGCCGACGCTGCTTTTCCGTACCGTATTTAATCAGCACCGGTCCTATATTGATAATCCCCTGATCGGGCATGCGGGCAACGCCGTAGGCCTCCATTTCTTCAAAAAACGCAATCAGCTTGTCGGGCTCCAGACCCATGCCGCCATGCTCACGTGGCCAGGCGGGGGCAATCCAACCCTGGCTGGACAGACTTAGATACCAGTCTTTAAGGTCCTTCCAGTGCAGGCGCTGGGGCGGGTTACGCAACGCTTCGGGGTAATTAGCTTTAATAAACTGACGAACCGTAGCGCGAAATGCCGGCTCGGACATCGCATTCCAATTACCGTCGGCAGGCGCTGCAATCGCGCTGTCTGCCGGGCTGTTTGCTGGCTCTAACGCTGTTTCCCTCGACTGGAGCGCCAGGCGCCTGTTTTCCAGGACGCCACCCAGCCAGCTGTTCAGATGCAACGCACGTTTGAAGTAAAGTCCAATATCCAGTTCATCGGTATAGCCGATGGCGCCGTGAAACTGAATAGACAGCCGCGTGACATGCAATGCCGCGTGTGCGCAGCGGGCTTTAACGCGAGCACAACCGGCGGCAAAATCAGCGGGATTCATGGCGGGTACAGCCAAAAACTCTTTAAGTACGGCCTGGGCAAGCTCAACCTGCAAATACGCATCAACCATACGATGCTGCAACGCCTGGTTAGCACCAATGGGCTTGCCAAACTGAATACGTGTCTTCAAATACTCAAGCGTACGGCCGAAAACTTCAGTCGCAATCCCCAGCAGCTCGGCGGCCTGCACAGCCCGTGTTTGGGCCTTTGCCTGCTCAAGCAGCGGCTGAACCTCGTCTCCCTGCGCCAACAGATGGCTGGCCGGTATTGCAGCCTGATTCAGATGCAAGGTAACAGCCAAAGAGCCATCAACCCGCTCGTGAGACTCGGCAATAACGCCATGACTTGCCGCCGGCACCCAGCAGATCGCATCCATATCGGAGTGGCGACAAGTCACCAGCCAGCCGTCGGCGTTAGCCGGATACACCCAGCGTTTAACGGCGCAAATCCTTGCGTGGTCACCGTCAATCACAACCGTCGCCTCAGCGTTGGATGTTAATGCAACATCGGAGGCCTCTTGCCAGGCCACACCGGCAATCAGCTCACCGGCAGCGATGCGGCTTAATAGTTCATCGCGCAAACGCGTGGCCGGCAAAGCCGTCAGTACCGCTGCAGGATGTATCGCCGACGCAATATACGGTTCTGGCAAAGGACTCCTTCCCACCTCAACAGCAATGGCCGCCGCAGCCCTCAGCCCCTGCTCCAGTCCGCCAAGTGACTCAGGGATCAATAGTCCCGTCCAGCCCGCCTGCGCCATTTTGTGCCAAATCGCACGCTCGTAGCCAGGATCGGTGTTGCGCAGTGCGCGGATTCGCGATAGCGGCGAGACGGCACTCAAAAAATCGCGGGCACTTTCTTTGAACGCATCTTCCAGCTGCTGGATTTCGTCTTGTGTGGTTTGCATGGTATAGGTTTCATCTTCGGAATATCGGTGCCTGATTAGTGTAGGAGTAAACACGGTCCCAAACCAGCATCGGCGCACACAAACCAGACTTGCTGATTTGGTCAACTAACAACGAAATACACATATAGGCATATCAGGATTACACGCTGTGCTCTGGCACATACACCATCCTTGCCCTAGACTTTCGACTACTGATTGTGCGAGCCAGGCTCGAAGCAATACACCTTACCAGGAGAAAATAAGTGCCGCCTCTTTTAGCCCACATTCGTGTTCTGGACTTAAGCCGCGTGCTGGCCGGCCCATGGAGCAGTCAAATTCTGGCTGACCTGGGCGCCGATGTCATTAAGGTCGAGCGCCCCGGGCGTGGCGACGATACGCGGGCGTGGGGGCCTCCCTTCCTGAAGCAGCCCGACGGCACAAACACCAACGAAGGCGGCTATTTCATTGCCGCAAACCGGGGCAAGCGCTCCATTACGCTAGATCTTCAAACCCCCGAAGGCCAGGATATCGTCAAAAAGCTGGCTGCGGAATGCGACGTGGTGCTGGAAAACTACAAAGTCGGTACTCTGGAGCGGCTGGGCCTGGGTTACGACGATCTGGCCAAAGTCAATCCACGTCTTATTTATTGTTCGGTCACCGGTTTTGGCCAAACGGGCCCACGCAGTACTGAACCCGCTTATGACTTTCTTATCCAGGCCATGGGCGGCTTGATGAGTGTAACCGGCGAACGCGACGGCATGCCCGGTGCTGGCCCGCAAAAAGTGGGCGTGCCGATTGTTGATCTGGTCACCGGGGTTTATGGCGCACTGGCCATTCTTGCCGCCATTGTGGGCCGCAATGAAACAGGCCAGGGGGACCACATCGACTTATCCATGCTGGACGTACAAGTCGGCCTGCTGGCCAATCAGGCCATGAATTATTTGCTGTCGGGAAACACGCCCAAACGCACCGGTACCGCACACCCCAATATCCAGCCGCAACGGATCTTCGACTGCCAGGATGGACAGATGGTGGTTGTCGTCGGCAACGATGGGCAATTCCTGGATTTATGCGATGTAATCGGGCACCCCGAGCTGAAAACCGATGAGCGCTTTTCCACCAATGGCAAGCGTGTTCGAAACCAGGCTGAATTAGACCCAGTGCTGGATGCCGCCTTTATCTCGGAAAGCCGTCAATACTGGCTAGATCGGCTGGGGCAGGCTGGTATTCCAGCCGGGCCCATCAACAGTATTCCCGAAGTGTTTAACGAGCCCCAGGTGGTCCATCGTGAAATGCTTCGCCATCTGCCTCATCCCGTTGCCGGAACAGTGCCGCAAGTCATGAGCCCGCTGCGATTTGCCCGATCTACCATGAAGACCGATGTGCCCCCGCCGCTACTAGGTCAACATACAGCCGAGATACTCCAGCATCTGGGGTTTTCAGACGACGATATAGACGGGCTGCAAAAACGAAACGTCATTTAATGCAGCCTCATTCCAAATCCAAATCAACTGTGAACACGAAGGCGAAGCACAGTCAGTACGTTTGTACGGCAAACGGGGCCGACACCATTTACGATTGATTGAGATTCTATGGAATCAGTACCACTTTTTTAATTAATTACAGCTAAGGTAGGGCACGATGCAAAATCAATACACGGCGCTTAAAGTTGAAGTGATTAATCATGTAGCCGTATTACGGCTGGCTAATCCCCCGGTCAATGCGCTTAGCACGGCAATGATGAATGAGCTTACTTTCGAGCTGGATCGTATTTCCGAGACCGATGATATCCGCGCTGTTGTGCTGATTGGCGAAGGCAAGATATTTTGCGCCGGAGCCGATCTGAAATCGCGTAGCGAAACCATCAAAGGGCCGGGCGACCTGCCTCAGCACTCGCGCCGCACGCGCGAATGCTTTCATGCCATTCGGGAATGTTCAAAACCGGTGATTGGTGCCATTAACGGGCCTGCATTAGGCGCCGGACTAGCCATTGTTGCATCGTGCGACATCTTGGTGGCCGCCTCTACCGCCGTCGTGGGATTACCCGAAATCAACGTCGGCCTGCTGGGCGGCGGACGCCATGGCATGCGCCTTTTCAGCCATTCCCGCCTGCGCCGCATGATGCTCACTGGTCTGCGTGTGGATGGTGACGAACTCTATCGCCTGGGCATCGTCGAAGCCAGCGTCCCCGTCGAACAACTACTGGACACGGCCTTGCAGCTCGCCCAGGAAATTGCCTCCAAGAGCCCCTTATCGGTCGTTCTGGCCAAGCAAACTCTTAATGCAATCGAAGAAATGAGCCTGCGCGACGGATATCGCTACGAACAGGACATGACAGCCGCCATTGCTAAAACCGACGACGCCAAGGAAGCCAGGCAAGCATTTCTGGAAAAGCGTCCGCCTGTATTCCAGGGAAAATAAGGGCAGCGCTGAGTCTCGTCCAGAAGCATGCTGCGATGGCTATAATACCGCCTTGCCAAACGGTATGTACCTGCATAGCCTACCTTAAGATTTCTGAATGACCTCAATGACGAATGATTCGTGGGCAACATTATTAAGTGGCCGCAATGGTTTGCGATCACTTGCCCTAGCTGGCGGTGTTTCAGTCCATGCCATCAATGTTTACCTGGTAACCACCATCTTGCCCTCCGTGGTGCAAGATATTGGCGGGCTGGAGTATTACGCGTGGAACATGACGTTGTTTGTCATGGCTTCCATTCTCGGCTCTGCCCTTTCCCCTAAATTTATACAGTCTTTTGGCTTACGCAACGCCTTCATCATCGCTATGGCGGTGTTTATGGTGGGAACAGCTTTCTGCGCATTAGCGCCATCCATGGCTGCCATGTTGGCAGGCAGGACCATACAAGGGCTGGGAGGGGGCTTCCTGCTGGGCTTAAGCTACTCTGCCGTTCGCATTGTGTTTGAAGAAGCATTATGGCCCCGAGCCATGGTATTGATATCGAGTATGTGGGGTGTTGCGACCCTAATTGGCCCGACGATTGGGGGCGTTTTTGCGCAGTCGGGCCATTGGCGGTTGGCATTTTGGTCGGTCATCCCAGTTGTTCTGCTTCTATTGCTATTGGTGTGTACGCAAATCGAGCCGGCACAATCTGGCGGTGATAAGAACGTAAAAGTACCGGTCGGAAAAATCGCTTTGTTGGGTTTGTCGGTATTTCTCCTGTCGTACGCGAGCCTATCAGATCAGTGGACAATTAACGCACTGGGATTAGCCGCGGCGCTGGTCCTGACCTTATTCGTCGGCCGTGCGGATAAAGACTCAACCGCCAACTTATTGCCGCATGGCACATACCGTTTCGGCGGTTCGCTTGCCGTGTATTACTTATGCGTGGCTTTTTTAAGTTCGGCGATAGCTATTGAAATTTTTATCCCCTACTTTTTACAAACCATACATGAACAACGCCCTCTGCTTGCAGGGTATTTCATGGCGTCGCTGTCTTTTGGCTGGACGGCTGGGTCATTTCTAAGCGCAGGTCGTTCGCCTGGGGCGACCCAACGTTACGTACAGTTTGGCCCCTTGGTGTCTGCGGTAGCATTGGTGCTATTAGCCATACTGATGCCACTGGATTTAAAGCAGCACATTGGTGGAGCGTACTGGCTGATTGCCCCTTTGGTCTGCGTTGGCGCAGGTATAGGCGTATGTTGGCCACATTTGTTAACGCGCGTGTTTCATGCGGCCCCTGTCGGCCAAGAGAACATTGCATCCGCAGCGATCATTACGGTGCAGTTGTACGCCCTGGCCCTGGGTGGCGCCTTGGCAGGAATGCTTACTAACCTTTCAGGTTTTGTTAGCCCTGGCGGCGTAGTGGGCGCTAAATCTGCATCGGTGGTGTTGTTTTTAGTGATGTCGATAGGGCCGTTTTTAGCCGCGTGCCTCATTTACCGTAAGGAAAAAGCAAGTCGTCACGCCATTGCATAAGTTAGTTGGCTTTGAGCATCGGTTGAACCCAATGGCCACCCCAAACCCCCAATCGGAGCCTGCTGCCAAGACCTGAACCGGACATTTCCAGTTAACCTTAACAGCAGATATTTTTACGTCCCGGAAGAGTGGGGTTTAAAGGTCAGCCGCCCAGCAGTGGCGCTAAGGTGGCGACATCGCTCATTTCGGGCATTTCCTGTAATTGCTGAATTAACTGGCGAATCTGAGCCTGCGGATAACGGCGGGCAAGCTCATTTTCCGCACGCTGGATATGGTCGTC
>DATCVA010000151.1:0-3832 GCA_036567205.1 Eoetvoesiella sp.
GATGGGTGTGGACATATAGAGCAAGACCTTTGCTGTATGGATAAACAGTTCTAGGCTCACTCCGCTTTGCGCACGAAGCAGGAGCGTTGGCTGGACTTGCAGGGACGTTCTGCGGGAAGGTGGCCGGGCTGGATGTTGACGCATCCTGCCCAGCCGCTCCTTTTCTTTCGGAATAGAAAACTCTTACGAATGGCCCGTCCGGGCCGAATAACGGTTGATCGGTGATCTCCTACGGTTTCGGGGTTGCCCGCATCTGATTTTCCCAGACAGCCGGAATGATGCGTGGCGCCGGGTATTCCGCTACAATTTCGCCTCTTTAAGCGAATCCAATCAGCAGTATATAAAATCCATTCCGAATGCTTATTGGTGCCACAGGGAAGTAAACCAACGTGATACATCGAGCCATATCAAATAAACTTCTCCAGATCGACGCTCTAGATGGTTTGCGCGGAGTGGCGGCATTAATCGTGGTGCTGAGTCATACCAGCAACCTAAATATGTTTTTCTTTCCTTCTCTAAATTTCAGAGGCATAGGAAAATCGGGCGTCTTTCTTTTTTTCTTGCTCAGCTCTTTTCTGCTAACCCGACAAATCATTACAACCAGCAATAAAATATTTACACTCAAATTCATGTCGAATTATTGGCAGAGAAGATTTTTCAGAATCTACCCTTTGTACACATTCTATTTGTTATTAGCACTGGTAACTACCTGGGCATCTGTGAAGCACTATGGCATTGGCTACGGACAACCCTTTAATCTTGACCTGCACGGATTTTTCAAGGAACTCATACTTACCGAATCACGGGGCCTCGAATGGAGCATTGCAGTAGAATTCAAGTTTTATTTCGTGCTTCCATTTCTGGCGGGAATATTCTTGGTGATCAAGAAGAAGGGGCTCATTGCGTGCTCAGTTCTCTACATCTGCCTGATCCTGCTTTCTCAGTGGATTTCACCGCAAAGCGAATCCTTGCTTAACGACTCAAGACTCACTCCTTACCTGCCAATATTCATTACGGGGATCTTCGTAGCATTCGTGCAAGAGGCACTGCAGGGCAAGCCATGGTTTCCAAAACTTTGCCAATACCTCGGCTATATTGGCCTAGCTGCTGTGATAGTAATGACGCCCACGGTGTATTCTCTTATTAGATCTCCCGTGGAGAGCAATTACTTTCACAGAGACTTTATTTTGTACGCTGCAGTATGGTCATTGGTCTTGCTGGCATCACTAAACCATGATGGATTGATTAAAAAAGCATTGTCCGCTAAACCACTAAGAACACTAGGGACACTTAGCTTCAGCGTCTACCTGTTCCATCCTATCTTTCTAGTTGCCGCCCTCTACTACAACATGAGCAGCTTTAACGCCGCATGGTTTGTTCTATTGACTTCGCTTGCGACCGCCTACCTCACGTTCCGCTTTATCGAACAGCCTACTTCCAGGTTGAAGTTTTCGGGCGATAGCCTAAAACTCGCTCGTTCCTGACCAAGGGTTTTCATCAAGCGTCCAGCTCTAGCCACATTAGGGCTGGACGTTTGAAGCCCGCACCGTCTATTTCACACCAGAAACTTCCTTTGCATAGGCCTGACAGGCCCGCAGGGCAATCAATCCTTGGTCGCCGGCATCGGTGATTCCGATAATTCGTTGAGCATGCGCTGGGTCAAGTTCGGCTCTCGTGGGGCCATGAACCACGCGGCCGGTGGCGGTGGTGGTTGGCACTGAACAGCTGCTGGTGGTTTCGGTGGCGGCGAGTACGACTGACAGCCGCACATCAGCAGTAGCCAGGCGATCACGCAGGCGAGCCTGCTTGGTTTGTTCATCGTTCAATTCCTGGTGGTGGGTTTCGTCTTTGTCACGCAGGCGCCGCTCCAGGGCGAGGCGCTTATCCTGCTCGTTGCGCTGCAGGGCAGCGCCGGCCAGGGATATCTCGGTGAGGGTGTCGGCATGGAGTCGGGCCTGGCGTTCCAACTGCTGGCCGTAACGCCAACCTTGAGCGGTCCAGGCCAATGCAGCAGATCCAACAGCCAGGACCACCAGCACCAGGCCCATGGCCGCAATTCGGAACTGCGCAGGGATCAGATCGAGGAGACGCATAACACCGCCCTCGCCCTGGCCCACAGTTGCAGGCGATCTTCCAGACCGTTAAGGCCGCCATTGATCCGGCGGGTGATGGTGTTGAACTGATCCTGATCCGCGAGCGCATTCAACCCGTTTACCGACCAGAACCATGCGGCAGACTCTGCGGCCCACTGCGGCAGCTCCAGCAACTCGGGCGTGCGCAGCAATCGCTCATCGCCGAACAGTGCCAGGCTGCAGCGCAGATAGTTGTCGTGGCCGGTGACCTGAATCAACCCACGACCGCGATACCGCTGACCATCTCCGTCGGCCTCTGGCGAGTTGCCAAGCTTGGCAGCCAGAGTGCCGGTGTCGTATTTGCTCAGGTACTGATCGCCGCCCAGTTCGCGGACGTACTGCAGTTGCCCCGACTCGTGGCCGACCTGGGCGAGGAATGCCGCCTGGCGCTTCGGCGTATCGATCTTACGGTTGATCATGGCTGCGTTTAAGGCGGATACAAAAACGCCCGCTTGGCGGCGGGCGTTCGGCATGATGCGTTGCAGCTGTTGCTCGGTAACAGACATAAAAACTCCAGACATAAAAAACCGCACTCAGGCGGCGATGGGATGCACTACTGCTTCTCGACGCTCACAACTTTGAGCGGCGTCTTTTCCTTCTTTTTCTTGCCTTTGGATTTACCTTGCTTGCCGGCATTGCACTCCACCGTGGTCGACCAACCAGACTGGGTGAACACCTGCTCGACCGAATCCGCCAGGTATTCGCCATCCAGGCCAACCTTGAAACCCTGGGCGTTGATCAGGCGTTCGGCAAAAATGTCTGTTCGGCCAGGCATCTCGAAACGCACGTCTGCGGTCGAGCGATTGAACGCCGCCAACCGAGCCCTGGCGGCAGACTCGGCAGCGGTCTTGTTCGGGTAGATATGCCGGTCGGTATGCACCGCCGGCAATCCATCTGGGGCGTCGTCGTTGTCAACGGTGACCACTGACAACTTGCCGTCCTTCTTGTTCTGATGCTTGGTCGCCACTGCCTTGTGAGAGTTGCGATCCCCGAGGCTGAATTGCCATCGACTGAGGTCGCTCTTCGTCAGGGTGATCGCGCCGAACGCCTTGCCGCTGGCCGTCTGGCTGCCTTGACGCGGCATCACCAACAGCTTGCCGTCGGCCACCTTGGCCGTGCAGTCGTATTGCTTGGCCAGGCGCGTGACGAAGTTAAAGTCGGACTCGTTGAGCTGATCCACCCGGGCGACTTTCGTTGCCACCGGACACACCGCCTGCCAACCATTGCGCACGGCGATGTCGGCGACGATTTTCGACAGCGGCACGTCCTCCCAGCTTCCGCTACGGATGGTCTTGCCACTACCGCGCATGTCGCTGGCCTTGCCCTTGATCACAATCGTGTCCGGCGGCCCCGACACTTCGACCGAGTCCACCGCGTAACGCCCAAGGCGCGCCAGGGACGTTTCGACATACCCCAGGTAAATCTCGATTGAGCTACCGCGCCGGGGCAACTGCACCTGGCCGTCACGGTCATCAATACGCAATTCAAACTCGTCGGAATCCATACCCGGCTTGTCAGAAGTCCGTAGCAACAACAGGCGATCATTGATCTTGGCGGTAATATCGGCGCCATCGGCAACGATTCGAAAAGAGGGAGTCATGGATTTTGTCCAAAAAAATACCCGCACAAGGCGGGTCGTAAAAAAGTGCCGTTACGCGTGAGGCAACGGGATGCCGGCGATGGGGTTCGGGGTCAATCCC
>DATCVA010000152.1:0-3372 GCA_036567205.1 Eoetvoesiella sp.
GTCTCCGCTTCGCTGGCGACCGCTGCGCAGGCCGGTGCGCCGTTGGGCCATGACTTCTGCGTGATGTCGCTGTCGGATAACCTCAAGCCGTGGTCGATCATCGAAAAGCGTCTGGACCTGGCCGCCGAAGCCGATCTGGCGCTGGCCTTCTACAACCCGATTTCCCGTTCGCGACCGTGGCAGTTGGGCCGTGCTCTGGAGATCGTCGCACAGCACCGTACGCCGCAAACTCCGGTGGTTCTGGGTCGTGATATCGGTCGGCCCGGCCAGACGCTGCGGGTCACCACACTTGGCGCGCTTACGCCGGAGCAAGTGGACATGCGCACCATGGTGCTGATCGGCTCGTCCACCACCTGCGTGTTCCCCCGCGCCGAAGGTGGCAACTGGGTGTACACACCGCGCTGGTATGGCAGCAAACCCCTCTGCTGAACCCTGGCGGCCCGTTCGGGCCGCCTTCATCACCTTGATCCCGTTATTTTCCCGATTGTTACGGCATTTGTGCGCGTAAGCCTGTTCGGTCATTTGAGTGGGATTGGATTGTCTGTCCAGGAAGAATTTTAATCCTGCATTGTAGGAAGTTCTACTTTGATGCGGGTGTTTTCAGGGTATGACAATTCATGACTTAAGACGGCTGTTATGAGGTTGGGCTTATAAAGGACTTTCTCGGGGCTCTAATGTGGCTGTCATCATTCAACTAATCAGTGTGTGTAAGTCTGTAACATTGGATGTGGTATTTGCCTTGTAATTAATTGAATTCCTTGTGAGTTGAGCAGTGTTTTGGTTGTGGGTTAGTTTGGTTCTAAGTTTTGTTGGTATTCATTTGTTTTAGAGGGCTCAGATAACGTTTTGCTCGGTTTTAAGTGTATTGAAATTCGATGTTAGCTCAGGAGGAAGGGCGCTTATTGTTTTGTTGCAAATAGGTGAAAGTGCACGAGTGTCTGAGTGCGCGTGTGGAGTCATCATTGTCTAGAGTCGATCCCGGCTATTTATATACGATAAATGGAAGTGTTGTTTATGAGTGAGTCCAAGTTCTCGGTTGCGGGTGACTATGTCGATTTTGTGGATCTGTTTAAACGTGAGGACCTTGAGCAGGCCTTAATATCGCACAAGGGCACCGATCAATATGATGCAGTGTTCCGATATTACTTTGGTTGTTTCAATGTGCCGGATTCTTCCCGGTTGTTGGAGCCGTTAGGGCTGCTCAAGCAAGCGTTGGGGGGCTTGGAGGGAGATATCCGGCGGCGGCGCGCGACAGAGTCGGAACCACCTATGAGTCCTGGCGCCGCCGGGGCTCCTGATTTGGCGGAAATCTACAACAGGGTGGAGGGTTTCGAGGCTCGCCTGCACAACGGTCTCGAACAATTGAAGTTGCCCGCCACCGAGGTACCGAAAAATCTGCATTTTGTCTGGCTTGGGGGGGGCGTCGGGGAGATTCAGCGCGATTACATCAACATTTGGAAGCAGGTGATGGTCGCAGAGGGTTATCACCTCAATCTCTGGCACGACAGCGACGCGTTGCTGGCCTATGAAACCAACCGGATCATTGTCGAAGCGGCCAAGGCCGATGCCATGCTCAATGGCGGGCAAACCACTTCCGATGCGCTTGAACTGGGTGACCGCTATGAAGAGCGGGCGATTGTTCTGAAGCAGCAAATGTACGCGCACATTACGAAGGCCGTGGAAAACGGCAGCAGCGCCGATGACGCCAGAATCGATTTACTGGTTCGAGCCTACAGCCAGGATGAGGCGCGCCTGATTGCCTTGAAGAACAGTAACCGACTCAGCCTTTCGGCATTGGTCGAGGGTGGTCTGGCACTGCGCGATCTTGCCGTCGCTGAGACACCGCTGCATTTACAGGATATCTACGAGCGCGAGATCAGTCTGCGCGGCAATCTTGCGGCGGCTTCCGATGTTGTTCGTGTCGAGGCCCTGTTTGCCGAGGGTGGCAGTTATGCCGATGTTGATAACCTGCCACCGTTGTTGGAAAAACTGGGCGAGGTGGATATCCGTGCGTTCAAGACTGACGCACGTCTGGGCGTGCTGCAGTTGATGCTCGACCGCAATCCCAAGTGGATGCCCGGCCGTCAGGCATTGCGCAGTAGGTACACTAATTACTTTGAGCAGATCCCGCCGGAGCATCGCGAAGCACTCGAGCGTTTCGCTGAAAGCCAGCCCGAATTGAACCGCGTTTTTCGTCCCCCGGTGGAACGTCTGGTCCAACCGGATGGTCTGCGAGCCGTCGCCGAACAAAGCAGCCTGAGCAACGCTTTCCTGATGGCCCACCCTGGTGCCGCGATGCTCAAAACCGTGCGCGAGCGTTTCAGGCTCAATTATGAAATCGTCGATGCCACGGCCCGCCTGGCCGATGAGCGAAACGTTGCGCTCACCGATGCCGAGGCCATGAGTGGTCTTGCGCAAGAGGCCGCGACGCAGGTTTTCGGTGCTCTACACGAGCTGTCGCTGGAACAAGAACTGGGCGCATCTTTTCTGGTCCAGGCGGCCGCAACTTACTACAGCGACGGCATCCGCCCCCAGAGCGAGGTGACGATCTATCTGACGGGGCCTGCGGCCATGCGCGAGGGCATGGCGAACTATGAAAGGACGCATTTTACACCTCGAACCGCTGAAGCGTGGCAAGCGGAAGTCGCCATCCCGGCCATTGCCACTGTCAATCGGGCGACCGAGGAGGAGCTGGATCATTCCTGGAAAGAGAACGAAAGTGACACCGGGCAATGGCTGAACAACGAGAAACAACGTTGGCAAGAGGGCCGATTCAAATCCCGTTACACGGGCGATCTGGCACAGCTGCTCAAATACCGCACCATCGACTTTGATGAAGGCTGGCCAGTGATCGAGGGGCGCCATGTGCTGTCCACCGACCTGTTGCAGCGTCTGGCCGATGAGCTGGGTGAGCCGTTCACGCGGATGATGAATCGTAGCCATAACGGTGCGGTGAGCTTCGATAAGGCTGTACCACTGAGCTTCGATGATCGCCAGTCGATCCTCGCCCAAAGCATGAATGCGCTGCCGCCTGCGTCATTGAGCGATCCTCAGACACAACAATTGTCGATTGATGAGCTCCTGAGCCGACTCGCCAAGGGCACGATCGAAGTCGCTCAGTTGAGCCCGTTGCAGCGTCTGCTGCTGGCAGCCTTGAGCGGCGCGCCGGCCCTGGATAATCGCAGCTTCGACGCGGCTCGTCCGCAGCTGGAGAACCTGGCCAATAACCTCAGCGAACTGGGGACGGCGGGTCGCTACGCGACAATCGAACACGCACTGTACCAACAGCAGGCCCCGGCGTTTCTGGCCGGGCTTGCCAGCCCGGCCGATCATCCGCCGGTGCATGCCGAAACCGCCCTGGGGCTGAAGAAA
>DATCVA010000153.1:0-4479 GCA_036567205.1 Eoetvoesiella sp.
AGCGCCTGTCGTGGAAAATTCTTGATGCTTTTCGTCAGGCGGCCGCCCAGGCCGGCATTCCGGCTATCGACGACTTCAACCGCGGCGACAACGAAGGCTGCTCTTACTTCGAAGTGAATCAACGAAGCGGTGTACGCTGGACAGCCGCTAAAGCTTTTTTGCATCCTGTCGCCGCGCGTGCAAACTTGACTGTGCTTACACAGGCGCACGTCGAGCGTATTGCTTTTCGGGGACTTAAGGCGGACGGCGTTCACTTTATTCACGATGGGCAAAAGCGGTTTGCACAGGCCAGGGCCGAAGTTATTTTGTCTGCCGGTGCAATCGGTTCGGCTCAATTGCTGCAGGTGTCGGGGGTTGGTCCGGCGCCGTTGCTGCATTCGCTCGGCATCCCGGTTGTTCGCGCGCTGCCTGGCGTTGGCCAGAACTTGCAGGATCATTTGCAGTTGCGGTCGATCTATAAAGTTCAAGGCGTCAAAACGCTTAATACCATGGTTGCTTCAACTTGGGGCAAAGCTTTTATGGGTTTGCAGTATGCGCTGCAAAAAAGAGGGCCGCTGACCATGGCCCCGTCCCAGTTGGGGGCCTTTGCCCGGTCTGGTTCCGAGCAGACACGCGCCAACCTTGAATACCATGTGCAACCTTTGTCGCTCGAAAAATTTGGCGACGAACTGCACGATTTTTCTGCCTTCACTGCTTCGGTTTGCAACTTGCGGCCGAGCAGCCGGGGCCATGTGCAAATTACTTCGCCCAATTCACTGGATGCGCCGGATATTTTGTGCAATTACCTTCAAACCGAGGAAGACCGCCGCGTGGCTGCGGATAGCATTCGCCTTACTCGCCATATTGTGTCGCAGCCTGCTTTGGCGCGTTATCGGCCGCTGGAATATAAGCCGGGTCCTGAAATTACATCGCAAGCCGATCTTGAAAGGGCAGCCGGCGATATTGGCACGACCATTTTCCACCCTGTCGGAACCTGCAAAATGGGCGTGGATTTTATGGCTGTTGTCGACCCGCAATTACGAGTACGTGGCTTGCAGGGGTTGCGGGTAATAGATGCTTCGATCATGCCAACTATTACGTCGGGCAACACCAATTCACCGACCATTATGATTGCTGAAAGAGGCGCTCAATTTATTTTGAAAACGGAATAAGGCTACCAGGCATGATTGCCGTTTAGCAGATCATGCGACAATTCAGGCCGAAGTAAACGCGGGCTGCGAGCCCTTCCAACAAGCCTTCCAATAAGGTTCAAGCAATGCCCAGTTTTATTGAGCTGATTGCAACCGCTTTGTTTGCGATTGCCATTATTCATACATTTTCTGTTCCTGTATTTGCGCGCCTGGCGCATAAAAATGGACCGCATTCGGGCGCGTGGCATTTGCTTTCTGAAGTTGAGGCTGTTTTTGGAGTGTGGGCGGTGGTACTGTTAATTGTCATCGCCTTGCTGGCAGGCGTGGGGGACGCAGTCGGTTATCTGGATACGCGCAACTTCACCGAACCTGCATTCGTGTTCACCATTATGGTGGTCGCGGCGAGTCGCCCGATTATCGAACTGGTCAGTATCTTGGTGCGTTTGTTGGCCCGGGTGGTGCCCGTTCGCAATGAACTGGCCATGTTTTTTATAACGTTGTCGTTTGTGCCTCTGGCGGGCTCATTCATTACCGAGCCTGCGGCCATGACTCTGGCCGCTTTATTACTGCGCGACGCCTATTTTCGGCGTCCTGGTCAGGCGGGCTTTAAATATATGACCATCGGCGTTCTGTTCGTCAACGTGTCGATCGGTGGGGTGTTAACGGCCTATGCCGCGCCACCGGTGCTTATGGTGGCCCAAACCTTTGGGTGGGATTCGGTCTACATGGCCACTCATTTTGGCTGGCGCGCGGTGGCCGCCGTTCTGATCAACGCTGGCGTTCTGACGCTTGTTTGTCGCAAATACCTGATTAACGGCGATATTGGGACGGGCCGGGGAATTAATGCGGCGCAGGTCGATACTGAAACGCCAGCCGATACTCGGCCGCCAGTGCCTTATTCTGTGATCGCAATACATTTGGTGTTTTTGGTGGGTATTGTGCTGGGCGCGCATCATCCCATTGTGTTTATGGGCATATTAATGATGTTTTTGGGGTATGCCGAAGCGTATAAGCGCTATCAAAATCGCTTGCTGATTCGCGAAGGTTTAATGGTCGGTTTCTTTTTGGCAGGCCTGGTGGTGCTGGGCGGCCTTCAAAAGTGGTGGCTGCAAGATCTGCTGGGCGGCATGCCGCCGTATGTGTTGTACTGGGGCGCTACCGCACTGACTGCGGTTACCGATAATGCAGCCCTGACCTATTTAGGTTCGCTGGTCGAAGGTACAAATGATCTATGGCGCTATATGCTGGTGGCCGGCGCGGTTACCGGGGGCGGGTTGACAGTCATTGCCAATGCCCCTAACCCGGCGGGCTATTCTATTTTGAAAAACTTCTTTCCAGACGGAACGATCTCGCCGCTGCACCTGTTGCTATCGGCCCTTTTGCCGACTTTGGTGGCGGCATTTATGTTTTTGTTGCCCAATGCATTTGCTTGAGCCTTGGTTGGCGTGGATGGCTCGGTCATTCCATGTCCAAATCAACCGTGAATAGTGTCGGTTTTGCTTGCCGTACAAAGGTGCTGTCTGCGCTTCGCCGTCGTGTTCACAATTGATTTGGGAGTGGAATCAGGGCCTTTTGCCGTCCAAACCATGGAAACGCTGGCTTGGATCCGGCTCGGGATAAACCGCTTTTTAATATCACTTGGTAAAAACGGCTAAAATCACGTGTTATCCAGTTTATTTTGACGAGTCTGATTTGGCTGCCGTCTCTGGCCTCTTGGCGATAGAGGTGACCGAAGCTTTGCCGCACAGTCTCGATTCTATTGCACGACGGGGCGGCTTCAAGCGGGTTTCTCCTTAGACAAACTTTCTTGGGATATTTTTTCGTGCCTATTTATGCTTATAAATGCAGCGATTGCGGACATGCGCAAGACGTGCTGCAAAAAATGTCGGATCCGCTTTTAACCGAATGCCCTCAGTGCGGCCAAAGTACCTATGTCAAACAGGTTACCGCCGCCGGATTTCAATTAAAGGGGTCTGGCTGGTATGTAACCGATTTCCGCGACAATGGTGCCAAGGCGGCTGGTGCTGCCACACCGTCAACGGCGGCCGCCACGCCAGCCGCCACGGCCAGTGACGCCAAGCCTGCGGCTTCCGCGCCGGCACCGGCAGCATCATCGGCGCCGTCGGCGACCTAAGGTTTGCATGCGTATTTTTAAGCGCTACTTCATTACCGGTTTGCTGATCTGGATCCCGTTGGTTATTACCATCTGGGTGATTGCTCTGCTGATCAACACGCTCGAAAGTGTGGTGCCGTCTTTTTTAACGTCGCAATCGCTTTTTGGCTATCGCATTCCGGGCTTCCAGCTGTTGTTGGTGGTGCTCATCGTATTTCTTAGTGGCCTTTTTGGCGCTAATTTCATTGGCCGTGCCTTTGTAGAGCGATGGGAGCAATTGCTTGGGCGTATCCCGTTGGTGCGTTCCATTTACAACTCGGTAAAGCAAGTCAGCGACACGGTGCTTTCTCCCAATGGCCAGGCGTTTCGCGAGGCGGTGCTGGTTCAGTACCCCAGACACGGCTCCTGGACCATTGCGTTTTTAACCGGCGCTCCTACGGGCGAGGTTGCCGCTAAGCTGGCCGGGGATTATGTCAGCGTCTATGTTCCTACGACGCCGAACCCGACGTCCGGTTTCTTTTTGATGATGCCGCGTGAAGATATACAGGTGCTCGACATTACTGTGGACGCCGCGCTTAAATATATTGTGTCAATGGGGGTTGTGGCTCCCGCTGTCAGTAAAGAGTTCGCCGATGAAGCCGAGGCGGCCAACGTGCTCGCAGCGGTTCAGGATCAAATCGCCCAAGAGCTGGACGTAACGGCGCACCATGCCGGCACTCGCCCAGACGCAGCATCCCCATCGGCCGTAAATACGGGTAAGTCTTCCGACGAAGACTCATCCCCGGACCAAGACAAAACCTGATTTTTAGTTAAGTATTTTCTATACGGAGTATTCCTTCATGCGTACCTGCTATACCGGCGAGGTGAGTCGAGACCAATTAGACCAGACAGTGACTTTGTTTGGCTGGGTGCATCGGCGCCGCGATCACGGCGGTGTGATTTTTATCGACTTGCGTGACCGTGCAGGTTTGGCGCAAATTGTGGTGGATCCCGATAATATTCAGGCCTTCGAAACTGCGGAGCGCATCCGTAATGAGTTTTGCGTACGCGTTACCGGCCTGGTGCGCTTGCGCCCCGAAGGCACGACCAATAGCGAACTGGCCTCGGGTGAAATCGAGGTTTTGTGCCGCGAGATTGAAATATTGAACGCGTCCGTGACGCCGCCGTTTCAACTTGATGACGACAACTTGTCGGAAACGACACGGTTGACGCATCGCGTGCTTGATTTGCGCCGTC
>DATCVA010000154.1:0-9121 GCA_036567205.1 Eoetvoesiella sp.
TTATCAGTTATATCAAACTCAGTGCGAGCGCGAGGGCGTGGTCGATTTTCCAGAGCTGCTGCTGCGCGCATACGAGCTGCTGCTTCGTAACGGCCCCATCCGCGAACATTATCAGCGACGTTTCCAGCATATTCTGGTCGATGAGTTTCAAGACACTAATACGTTGCAATACAAGTGGCTGAAGTTGTTGGCCGGTGGCGGGGCATCGATTTTTGCCGTTGGCGACGATGATCAGTCGATCTATGCTTTTCGGGGCGCGAACGTCGGCAACATGGCCGAATTTGAACGGGATTACGCCAAGGGAACCGTTATACGGCTCGAGCAAAATTATCGATCGTATGGCCACATCCTGGATTCGGCGAATGCCCTTATTGCGCACAATTCAGCGCGCCTGGGTAAAAACCTGTGGACCGAGCAAGGCGTAGGGGAGCCTGTACGGGTTACCGAACAACCTTCTGACTTGCTTGAAGCGCAGTGGATAGTTGACGAAATCAAGGCCCTTATTAACGATGGGCGGTTGCGTCGCGAGATTGCGGTGCTGTACCGTAGCAATGCACAATCGCGGGTTATCGAGCATGCCTTGTTCTCGGCTGCCATTCCTTACAAGGTATATGGCGGTTTGCGCTTTTTCGAGCGCCAGGAGGTCAAGCATGCTTTGGCATATTTGCGCCTTATGGACAACGTGCACGACGACACTTCGTGGCTTCGGGTAGTCAACTTTCCAACCCGCGGCATTGGTGCGCGCACGCTAGAGCAACTGGCCGATATCGCACGTCAGAACAACACCAGCTTGTACCGTGCGGTGCCATTGATGTCGGGCAAGGGCGGCAGTAATTTGGTGAAGTTTGCCGAGCTTGTGCAACAGATGGCGCATGAAGCACAAATTCTGTCGTTGCCCGAACTGATCGAGCACGTAATTCATCACAGCGGCTTGCGCGCGCATTATCAAAACGAAAAAGAGGGCACCGACCGGCTTGAAAACCTGCAAGAGCTGGTCAATGCCGCCGCAGTATTCGCCGCCGAGGAAAATTTCGAAGGCTTGCCTGCCGGCCGCATGATCGACGGGGCCAGGGTTTTAGCCTCCGCTAATGCCGATGAACCTTTGCCTGAAAATCATGCTTTGCAAACAGGCGTTTCGAACGAGGCGCAAAATAGCTCAGAAACGCCAGACGACGCAATTCCATTTGTCGAACAGACAATGTCCCCGTTGGCGGCATTTTTGTCGCATGCTTCGCTTGAGGCCGGCGACAATCAGGCGCAGGCCGGCCAGGATGCCGTTCAATTGATGACGGTGCATGCCGCGAAAGGGCTGGAGTTCGATTCAGTATTCATTACAGGTGTTGAAGAGGGTTTGTTTCCTCACGAGAACAGTCTGCTTGAACAAGCCGGACTCGAAGAAGAGCGCCGGCTTATGTATGTGGCTATTACCCGCGCGCGCGAGCGTTTATATTTAACACTGGCGCAAAGCCGCATGCTGCATGGGAAAACTCGTTACGCGATGCGATCCCGCTTCCTGGATGAGGTTCCCCCCGAGCATCTAAAATGGCTGACACCCAAGGAAGGGCGCGTTGCGCCGGCAGAAAATTCCTGGGGCGGCGCATATAGGCGTGGCGATGCCTATGGCCGTTCGTCCACGGGCGGGGCGGCGCCGCGAACCGCGCGCAGCCTGACCACTGGCGTGACGGTAGGCGATCAGCATTTTCGCATCGGCCAGGGGGTTCGTCATGCCAAGTTTGGTGACGGAACGATTATTGGTCTAAGCGGCATGGGCCAGGACTCACAGGCGCAAATCCAGTTTCGTGATGCAGGCACTAAAACACTGGCGTTAGGAATCGCCAAGCTTGATATCGTCGCTGGTTAGCTGGATGCGATCAAAGACACCTGCCTTTTGAATAAGACAGATGTCTGGCCCCCGAGCGTTTTACCTGCTCAAGGCTTGCTTGGGCTGCGCGTCCAGTATTGGTAAAGCTTTTGCGCCATCCCGTCCAGCATGAATCCCAGAGCGCCAATCAGCACAATGACGGCCATGAGCTCTGAGTAGGCGAGCCGGTCGCGGGTGTCCAGAATAAAATAGCCTAATCCGGAACTGACGCCCAGCATTTCACAGGGAACCAGCACGATCCAGATAATCCCTATGGCCAGGCGAACCCCCGTCAAAATATGGCCCAGTATGCCGGGCATGACTATCTTGAACAGCATTTCCCGCCGCGTCGCACTAAGGCTTTTTGCCAGTGTCAGCCATCTGGGATCAAGCTGGCGCACGCCGGCCGCCGTATTTAAAATAATGGGCCAGACGGCGGCAAACGTTAGTAGAAAATAAATAGGTGCATCACCGATGCCAAATACCATGACGGCAATAGGCATCCAGGACAGCGGCGAAATCATGCGCAAAAATTGAAAAGCGCTGCTGGTGCTGTTTTCCAGCGGCCGGGAGGTGCCGATCGCCAGGCCAATGGGGACGCCCAGAACAAGAGCCAGCCCCAGCCCAACCAGTACACGCTTCAGGCTGGTCAGGGCGTGTAGCGTGAGCTGGTTTTGGACAAGCAGCTCATACAGGCTTCCAAAGGTTTCTTTGGGGCTTAGCAAATTAGCCAGCGAAATACTTTGCTGAAGCCAATACGTGCCTAATCCCCAGAGTAAAATCAGCGTACACAAGCCCGCTACGCTTAGTGCAAGCCGCGTGCTGGATCGGATCGGTTTCAGGCTTCTGTTCATACTGTTTCGAGGGCTTCTCCGGCGCCGGTATTTGGCGCGCGGCATGGTTATACGGGGTTATATATTCAGACGGTAATGATTTCTTGGCGGGTGAACGACTCCGGCAAGCCGAATTTGGCGATGCCGTCTATCTCGAGTATGGCTTTTTTGACGAATCGGTCATCGACCAGGTCGCGCGCGACAAAGGCCGGGTCCAATGCTTGCAGGAAATCGTTTCGACCGGATACCAGAGTGGTTTTAAGCTTGCGGATGAGTTCTTCCGTGTAACTGGGGAAGGGATAGGGCTGGAAATCGATGCGCTTTTCTTGCCATGCCGTATTAACAATAGCGCCCGACTTTTCATACAGCCCGGTGTTCAGCAGCTCGGGTTGCAAAACTTGGGATAACGCTTCATAAGAATGCGGTGTATAGCGCTGCGGGTTGTCTTTGGACAGGATGCGCGCGGTCTCCTCACGGTTGTCTTGAATCCATGCTTGTGCCTGAACGAGTCCATTGACCACCTTCTGAGTCCATTCGGGGCGTTGCTCCAGGTCTTGCTCGTGCATTAACACCACGCAGCAGGCGTGATCTTTCCAGACATCTCCGGTAAATCGTAGAATTTTGCCAATTTTAAGCACTTCGGCCGATGCATTAAAGGGTTCGGCCACAATGTATCCGGCAATTTGCTTATTGGCCAGGGCGGGAACCATATCGGATGGCGCCATGACCACCAGCTTGACTTGTTTGGCGCCTGGATTGCCGCCGCTAACGGGCTCGAGGCCCTTGCTTTTCAGAAGGTGCTGCAGCACGACGTTATGCAGCGAGTACCAAAACGGGATAGCTACGGTCGTGCCGCCCAGATCGTTAATGCTGTTGATATGGTGCTGTACCGTTAGGCCCGAGCCCGACATGTGATTCCAGGCGACGACTTTGGCGCGCGACTGGCTGCCATACCGGGCCCAGACGGTCATGGGCGACAGCAGGTGCACCGCGTTGACTTGTCCCGCTAGAAATGCTTCTACGATCTGGGCCCAACTGCGGAACAATCGCGGTTTTTCAACTTCCAGACCCTGGGCCTGAAAGAGGTTGTTGTGATGTGCTACCAGCAAAGGCGTTGCGTCCGTAATGGGCAAGTAACCAATTTTTAGCGGTGCGTTGGGTTCGGCGGCGCGTGCAATATTATGCATCTGCAGCAGGGGTAGGGCGCCCATGGCTGTAAAGAGTCCCGACAACTTAAGAAATTGGCGGCGTGCTTCCAGGGAAGAGTCAGATGTTGTTGGTGTTTTCATGGTTTTTTCGCAAATAATTATACGGCTTAGGCCCCGAGCTGATTGGCATAAGGCACCGAACCGCGGGCCTCTCTCAGCGCCTGCATAATTTCAATTCGTACCGCGGTTAACTCCGGTGCAACAGTGTCGCGCGGATGAGGCACAGCAATATGCCATTCGCCAATCAGCCTTCCAGGGTGCCGGCCGATCAGTAAGATTCGATCGGCGACCGTTAGTGCTTCATCGATATCGTGGGTGACTAAAATGGCCGATGTTTGATGCCTGGACGTAATTTGCAGCAGCAGTGTTTGCATTTCGCCGCGGGTGATTTCGTCCAGCGCGCTGAATGGTTCGTCCAATAACAGTATTTCAGGTTGGCGAGCCAGGCTGCGAGCCAAGGCAGCGCGTTGCGCCATGCCTCCGGAAAGCTCGCCAGGATAGCGCTCTTTTGCATGTTGCAAGTCGACTTCCGCGATAGCCGCATCTATCCGGTTTTTTTTCTTGGCCTTGCTTATGTCGGGTTGGTGCTTAAAGTCCAGGCCGAAACCTACATTCTCTTCAAGAGTAAGCCATGGCAGCAAGCTGGGGTCCTGAAAGACAAAGCTTAAACGCGGGTGTGGTCCCTGAAGGCGTTCGCCCTTAACGTGAACTGTGCCGCTGTCTGCGCTTTGCAGCCCTGCCAGAACACGCAGCAGAGACGATTTTCCGACCCCGCTGGGCCCTAGTATGGCCACGACTTCGCCTGTTGCAAGGTGCAATGAAAAATCGCGCAATACAGTATTGGCCGGCTGGTTAGGACTGTTATAGCTAAGGTTGATTCCTTGTGCGCCCAGTATTGTCGAACTGTTCGAGACTGTCATGGCAATCCGTTAGTCCGGGATCAGAAAGAAATCGGCCTTGCTTACCCCGCAGTCGGGGCATGCCCAGTCATCGGGAATGGCTTCAAACGGGGTGCCCGGGGCTATGCCTTCGTCCGGCATTCCAAGCACTTCATCGTAAATCAGGCCGCAGGGGCCGCACATCCATTGTTTCATTGAACTGCCTCGGGTTGGCAACTGGCTTGCTTGTCGCGCTGGGCTTGAAAACGAGCTTGTTCGAGGTCGTGGATTTCTTTGCGCAGATGCTTCAGAGCGGGCGTTACGATGGCAACAAAAACGGCTTCACGTAATCGGCGTTGCGCTGGGTGGCGCATTAAATAGCCTTTGGCTCCGGCGTGCAAAACAGCAGAGTTGGCGGCTCTTAACGTAAGCTCAGAGGTTCTGGCTCGTACCTTTAAAACATCGAGGACCGATATACTGCCGTCCTGCGCATGCAAAGCCAATGCAGCCGTCTGTGTTTTCAGTTCGGTCAGTTCAGCCGCCAGGTTTTCCTCTTGGTCATCCAGAAATATATTGACGTGCGCAGTAGCAGTATTACTTTCTCGCATGATCTTCAAGCTGCCTTCAATGACGCCGAAGCCCATACCTGTTTGACCCAGCACGAAGCCCGGTTTGATGCGCGCGATATATTCCGAAAATTGCGCAGGATGAGCCAGAACGTTATCGGTCGATATGTATACGTTTTTTAAACGCAGGTTTAAAGTTTGCGTTCCTTCCATGGCGGAAAATTCCGGGCAAGCATGCAGGGTAAGCCCCTCGGTTTTTCCATGTACCGCAAACATGAGATAGCCGTCCCCCTCGACCGAAGCGGCTGCGATGGTCAGATGCCCTTCGCCGACATTCGATACCCATGGCAGAGAACCGCTGACACGATAGCCGTCACCGTCGCGCTGCGCGGTCAGATGCATTTTTTCGATGCCTGCCAAATGTTTGGTTGCATTGGACATGCCGGTGCCGGCCAATAAAGTTCCTTGGGCGACCGCCTTTAGATAGCGATCACGGACAGCCTGGTTTGGCGAATGTTGTAAATACCATGCGCAACTGGATTGGCACCACACCAAAAATGCGGTCGATCCGCATTCGCGGCCTACTTGAGTCGTGATTTCGATTTGATCGGCTAATGTCAGGCCCAGCCCGCCGCCTTCGGCCGGTATACCTGCTGAAAATCCACCCAAGGCGCCCAAATTGCGTAAATAATCAGCCGGATAAACGCCCTGCTGATCGATGGCCTGCGTCAAGGGGGCCAGTTCGGCTTTGACTTGGGCTGTAATGGCTGCAATGAGCGCGCTGGGGGCGGACTGACTCACGACGATAGTTCCTTGTGGTTACTGTGTTTGTGGTTCGATCAGAGCCTGTGTTCAGGCGAATGCTTGCAGCTCTTTATTAATCGGAGTCTTCGCCAGATTGTTGGCGAAGTTGCACAGAGTAGCCAGGCTGACGCCCAGCACGACTTCAAGCGCGTTTTGCTGGGTATAGCCAGCGGCAAAAAAATCGTTCAGCTCGGCGTCGGCAACTTGTCCCTTTTGCTCGATAACAGCCAGGGTAAATTGCGCCAGGGTATTTAGCTTGGAGTCGCTAAGTGCTTGCGTGCTGCGCAATGCCTTGATGATCTCTTCCGGCATGGCCAGCTTTTTACGGGCAATCGCGGTGTGGCCGGCCACGCAGAAACCGCAGCCATTATGGGTTGCGGCAGTGATTTGAATCACTTCGCGTTCGGCAGCCGACAGGCTGGTTCGGCCATTAATGGCGCCAACGACCTGATAGGTTTCCAGTGCTGTTGGGGCGTTAGCCAATACACCGATTAAATTGGGCAGAAAACCGTTGGTTTTCTGTGCAGTCTGCAGACGCTCTTTTGATTCAGCAGGGGCGGTTTCTGTGGTTTGAATAGTAAGACGGCTCATGAACATAACCTTTAGTTCAGATTGATATTGCCGTCCATTCTATTAGGGCAGACCCTTAATGGAAAAGGAATATAAAGATATTTATTTATGCTTCTGGGATATAAGGAGATGAGTTTAAATGGAAGTTGCTCATAAAAGGTTTTGCTGAAAATCCGCACGTGAATCAGGCTTCTTGCGGTTTTTCCAGCTCTTCCAGTTCTTCTTGCAACTCTAGCCATTGCTCTTCAAGTTCGTTCACTTTTTTCGTCAGTTCGCCGTGTTCGCTAAGCACTTTCAGGCGCTCATCACGACGGGCATCACCGTAAAACTCTGGATCGGCAATTAGGCCGTCAAGTATTTGCAGGCGCTCGCGAGCTTGTTGCATACCGGTTTCAACTTTCCTGACTTTGCTTTCCAGCGGCTTGCGCAACGTGGCAAGACGCTGACGCTCTTCGGCCTCCAGGCGGCGCTGTGCTTTACGATCGACAGGAGCGCTGTCTGAAGCTGCCGACTGCAATTCGTTGCGCGCTTCAGCGCGTGCGCTGGCCGTGCGGTTGTTGAGCCAATCGCGATAGTCTTCCAGGTCGCCGTCGAATTCGTGGACTTTGCCATCGGCTACGATCCAGAAGTCGTCCACAGTCGTGCGCAATAAGTGCCGATCGTGGGAAACCAGCAAGACGCTGCCGGCAAATTCGGCCAAAGCCGTTGCCAGAGCTTCACGAGTGTCGACATCCAGGTGATTGCTTGGTTCGTCCAGTAATAACAGATTGGGTTTTTGCCACACGATAAGCGATAGCGCCAGGCGTGCTTTTTCGCCGCCCGACATGGGAGCAATTTTGCTATTAACGGTATCGCCGCTAAAACCAAAGCTGCCCAAATAGTTACGCAACTCTTGCTCTCGTGTTTGCGGCGCCAGACGCATCAGGTGTTGTAGCGGGGTGGCATCCAGATCAAGCATATCGAGCTGGTGCTGTGCAAAATAGCCGATTTCCAGTCCCTTGGAGCCGCGCCGTTCGCCCGCCAGCGGGGCAAGTTCTTCAGCCAGGGTTTTGATTAGCGTGCTCTTGCCGGCGCCATTGACGCCTAAAACCCCGATACGGCTGCCGCCGCGCACCATTAGAGTAATGTCTTTCAGGATGGGCCTGGATTGCCCGTCGGGCATCGGGTAGCCGGTTGTTACCTTGTCCAGCACCAGCAAGGGATCCGGCATGTTCTCGGGTGTTGGAATCCGGATATCGATGCCCGCTTCGGCCGTCAGGGGCGCCAGTGCTTCCATGCGGGCCAGGGCCTTGACGCGGCTTTGGGCTTGCTTGGCCTTGGTTGCCTGGGCCTTGAAGCGATCTATAAAGCCCTGAAGCCGGGCGGTTTCGCGGTTTTGGCGCTCCCATGCCAACGAGGTCTGGCGCAGGCGTTCGGCGCGTTGCGTTAAAAAGTCTTCGTACCCACCCCGATACCGTACTAGTTTGGCGTGGTCAAAATGTAATATGGTTTTGGCCACCGCATCCAGGAATTCAGTGTCATGCGAAATTAACAGAACGGTTCCCTGGTATGAGCTAAGCCAACGCTCCAGCCACAGCATGGCATCCAGATCCAGGTGGTTGGTTGGCTCATCCAGCAGCAAAAGCTCTGACGGCGCCATTAAGGCGCGGGCCAGTGCCAGCCGCATTTGCCAGCCGCCTGAAAAGCTATTGACGGGGCTCATCCATTGGGCCGGTGTAAAACCCAGCCCTGCTAAAAGCTGCTCGGCACGTGACGGGGCGCTCCATGCATCGGCTTCGATCAAGGCCGACTCAAGCTCGGCAATGCGATGGCCGTCGCTATGAGGTGTAGCGGCACGCTCGGCTTGCAGTGCGCGTAAGTGTGTGTCGCCGTCCATCACAAACTCGCGCGCGGGCATATCATTGGCGCTGATCTCTTGCTCGACGCTGGCAATTCGCCATGTGGCCGGAATGAAGAGCGTTCCGGCGTCCAGATCCAACGTGCCTTGAATCAGCGCAAAAAGAGTTGATTTTCCCGCCCCGTTTTTCCCTACAATACCAACGCGTTCGCCTGGGTTGACGACGAAATCCGTTTCATCCAACAAGACTTTGGGACCACGACGTAGTGTTAAACCTGTAGCGCGAATCACGATGCCAATTGTTCCCGTGTCAGAAGTAGAATTTGATTTTCGGCGTTTTCAGTGCTTAACCATACCGGTTCCAGGTCTGGGAACGCGGCCAGGAAATTCTCGTATTCGTTACCGATTTCAAGCACCAGCACACCGTCGGGCGCCATAAAATTTGGCGCGTCTCGCAACATGCGGCGGACTAAATCCATGCCGTCTTCTCCTCCCGCCAGCGCCATAGTGGGTTCATGGCGATATTCGGCGGGCAAGGCTTCCATGGAGTGATTGTTGACGTAC
>DATCVA010000155.1:0-3222 GCA_036567205.1 Eoetvoesiella sp.
TATGCGGCTCGGTGGGTTTGCGGCGCGCGCGCGTTGTGTTGGCCGCTTCGGCTTCAGCTTGTATTGCAGCCTGATTGGGCCGGTAAATAATCAGCGTTTTGCCCAAATGATGTATCGGGGCGCACGATAACGATTCGCAAATCGTTTCAAGAATAGCTTCGCGAGCGGCGCGTTCTTCGCCGCCGACACGAACCTTAATCAGGTTGTGAGCGGTAAGATTAAGGTCGATTTCTTTGAGTACCGATTCAGATAAGCCTCGGTCACCAATCAATACGACTGGACGTAAAGGGTGGGCGGCGGCGCGTAATGCGCTACGCTCTTGGGATGTGATGTCTAGTTTGGGCATAATGAGATTGTACGGGAATGGCCAAAAAAAAATTCTCAAAAGAGTGGGTTCAGCAACATATTAATGACCCTTATGTCAAAATGGCGCAACAAAAAGGGTATCGAGCCCGGGCAGCATTCAAACTGATCGAAATTCTCGATGCCGAAAAACTGATGCGCCGCGGCAACATTGTGGTCGATCTGGGGTCTGCGCCGGGCAGTTGGTCGCAGGTGGCCCGAGAGCGTCTGGTTGGTGCGGGCGGTGTTGTCGATGGTCGCATTATTGCTCTCGATATGTTGCCAATGGAACCTATTGCAGGTGTCGAATTCATTCAGGGCGACTTCCGCGAGGACTCTGTCCTTGAGCAGTTAAAAAACTTGGTGGGCGAACATCAGGTTGATCTTGTTATTTCAGATATGGCCCCCAACTTGTCAGGCGTAGGCTCTGCCGATTCGGCCAGAATCGAGCATGTTTGCGACCTGGCGCTCGATTTCGCGTGCCAGCATCTTAAGCCCGAAGGGGCTCTTATTGTCAAGGCTTTCCATGGCAGCGGCTTTTCTCAAATTGTGGAATCAATGAAGCGTTATTTCGTACGGGTCGTAGAGCGAAAACCGAAGGCGTCACGTGATAAATCTTCCGAGACATTTTTGGTTGCACGCCGTCTTAAATCGCAGTCAATTTAAAACATGATTTGTTCTATCAGGGTAGAATGATTCATTGACATACTTGTTTTGCTGCCGTATTAGCACGGTGGCACAAACAAGCCGAAGGTACAAGTAGGAGGTTGGCTTTGAACAACTCGTTTTCTAAAGTAGCGATCTGGATGGTGATCGCGCTCGTTCTGTTTACTGTGTTTAAGCAGTTCGACGGGCGTGCAACATCGGCCGAATCGGTCACTTATACCCAATTCATTACTGACGCGCAGGCTGGCCGTATCAGTAAAGTCGACATCCAGGGCGACACCCTTTATGTTACGCCTGATGCCGGGCGTCCGTATACACTTACTTCGCCTGGCGATCTCTGGATGGTTCCCGAGCTCGTCAAAGCGGGCGTGCAAGTGTCGGGCAAGGCGCGCGAAGAGCCGTCCTTCCTGGCCAGTCTGTTCATTTCATGGTTCCCCATGTTGTTGCTGATTGGCGTCTGGATTTTCTTCATGCGTCAGATGCAAGGTGGCGGCAAAGGCGGGGCCTTTAGCTTCGGCAAGTCGCGCGCCCGCATGATGGATGAAAACACTAACAACATTACCTTCGCCGATGTGGCGGGTTGCGATGAAGCCAAAGAAGACGTGCAGGAACTCGTCGACTTCTTGCGCGACCCTACCAAGTTTCAGCGCCTGGGCGGCCGTATTCCACGCGGGGTGCTCATGGTCGGTTCTCCCGGTACGGGTAAAACCTTGCTGGCCAAAGCCATTGCCGGCGAAGCCAAAGTGCCGTTTTTCAGTATTTCGGGCTCCGACTTCGTCGAGATGTTTGTTGGTGTCGGTGCCGCGCGTGTGCGCGACATGTTCGAAAACGCTAAAAAGCAATCGCCTTGCATTATCTTTATTGATGAAATCGATGCAGTGGGCCGCCAGCGTGGCGCAGGTCTGGGCGGCGGTAACGACGAACGCGAGCAAACGCTGAATCAATTGCTGGTCGAGATGGACGGTTTTGAAACCGGTGTAGGCGTTTTGGTTATTGCCGCTACCAACCGTCCCGACGTGCTCGATCCTGCCTTGCTTCGTCCTGGGCGTTTCGATCGCCAGGTTGTGGTGTCCCTTCCCGATATCCGCGGCCGCGAGCAGATCCTTAAAGTTCATATGCGTAAAGTGCCCTTGGGTTCAACGGTCGACGCTATGGTGCTGGCACGTGGCACGCCGGGGTTCTCTGGTGCGGATCTGGCTAACCTGGTCAACGAAGCGGCGCTGTTTGCGGCGCGACGCAGTGGCCGTACTGTTGAAATGAACGACTTTGAAAAGGCCAAAGACAAAATCATTATGGGTGCGGAACGCCGCTCGCTCATCATGCCCGAGGAAGAGCGCCGCAATACGGCTTATCATGAATCAGGCCATGCTCTGGTTGCGCGCAGCCTGCCCAAGACCGATCCTGTGCATAAAGTCACGATTATTCCGCGTGGCCGCGCCCTGGGCGTAACCATGCAGTTGCCCGAGGGAGATCGTTACAGCATGGATAAAGAGCGTTTGCTCAATACCATTGCCGTGCTGTTTGGCGGACGCATAGCCGAAGAGGTCTTCATGAATCAAATGACGACGGGCGCTTCGAACGATTTCGAACGTGCAACCGCTATTGCGCGCGATATCGTTACGCGCTACGGCATGACTGATTCGCTGGGCCCTGTCGTCTACGCTGAAAACGAAGGCGAAGTCTTCCTGGGGCGCAGTGTTACCAAAACGACGCATGTTTCCGAGTCCACCATGCAAAAAGTCGATCAGGAAATTCGGGCGATTATCGATCAGCAATACAAGGTTGCTCGTGAAATCATCGAAAACAGCCGCGACAAAATGGAAGCCATGACGGCCGCGTTGCTCGAGTGGGAAACCATCGACGCCGACCAGATCAACGACATCATGGAAGGCCGTACTCCACGTCCTCCCAAGGTTGTCGACGTATCGTCGGATGCTTCCGATACCAAACCACCCGCCGGCTTATCGTCGGCAGGCGGCAGCACAGCAGCAACGCCGGTATAGGACTTAGTATTCTTCAATGAGCTCTACCTTGCTCTGTGGGCGCTTCGAGTTATTGCTTGAGCGCCCATTAATAATGGGGATCCTGAATGTGACCCCCGATTCTTTTTCCGATGGTTCACTGCATTTCGAAACCGATGCAGCCATTAGTCACGGTAAAGCTTTAATCAACGAAGGCGCCGATATCCTGGATATCGGCGCCGAGTCAACACGC
>DATCVA010000156.1:0-4159 GCA_036567205.1 Eoetvoesiella sp.
TTTGGATTTGCTATCCTCGCGCTGGGAATAGGGGTCACGAAATTCTGGCGCACTGTTTCACCATCTGAACCGTTGGAAAAAGGCAAAGGGGCTGCTGCGGCCGAGGCTGCTAAAGATGTGTTGAGCTTAAGGTATTTAGGCGGCGGGCACGGCCAAGGCTGTAACAACGAAGATGATAAGTTTTCGCTTTTGCGCCGCCGTTTCCATCACTTTACGTTCTATGGGTTCATGCTGTGTTTTGCGGCCACGTCTGTAGCCACTTTGTATCATTATTTGCTTGACTATCAAGCGCCGTACCCGTATCTAAGCCTGCCTGTTGTACTGGGAACGCTTGGCGGTATTGGGTTGCTTATCGGTCCCGCAGGGTTGCTGTGGCTAAACTTCAAACGAAATCCGTTGCAAGGCGATATTGAACAGCGCCCTATGGATCGTGGTTTTATCGTTTTACTATTTCTGATTAGTCTTACCGGCCTGGCCTTGCTTATTTACCGCGATACCGGTGCGATGGCTCTGCTTCTGGCGATTCATCTTGGGGTGGTCATGGCCTTGTTCCTGACGATGCCTTACGGAAAGTTCGCGCATGGTATTTTCCGCTGTGCGGCACTGGCTAAAAACGCCATCGAGAAACGTCAGCCCAATCGACTGGGGTTGGCGGAGGATTAATTGTTTTTTGGTGCCTGCCCAAGCAGTTTTACGCTTGGCCAGGCGCCGATTTCAACAAGCCAGCGCACCGCGCTAACCTCTAGCCCGAGTTGCGCAGCCCTGCGGCGATACCGTTAATGGTCATGTGAATGGCCCGTTGTACCTGGTTTTCTTTGTCGCCTTCGCGCCCGCGCTTTTCTCGCACACTACGGTGGCGGCGTAGCAGCTCCACCTGTAAATGGTTAAGCGGATCAATATAGGCAAAGCGCTCGCTCAGCGCGGCGACCAGTAGAGGATCTTCTGCCAGCAGGTCGCGTTGAGCGACGCGCTTGAACATATCAAGCGTCAGCGAAAACTCGGCCTCTATACGGCTGAATATCAAGTCGCGCAATGGTGCGTCGGGCACCAGGCTGGCGTATTGCCTGGCGATGCTCAGGTCGGTTTTGGCCAGAACTTGTTCCATATTCGAAAGCAGGGTTCGGAAGAAGGGCCAGGTTCGAGCCATTTCCCGCAGTTGCTTCAGCCGCTTGTCGGGCGTTGACGGGCTGTGCTGGGCGCCGTTGTCGACATAAGCTTGCAGTGCTGTGCCTACGCCGTACCAGCCAGTTAGCAGCAGGCGGCATTGCGCCCACGAAAACCCCCATGGTATGGCGCGCAGGTCTTCGATTTTCTGGCTCGGTTTGCGTGAGGCAGGGCGTGAGCCGATGTTTAGCCCGGCAATTTCCAGTATGGGAGTGGACGCGAAGAAATAGTCGTTGAATCCCGGTGTTCCGTAAACCAGATCGCGATAGGCTTGTTGAGCTTTGCCCGACATGAAGTCCAGCACCGAGCCAAAGTGGGCCATGTTTTCATCCTCGGTCTGCGAGGCTGCCGGAGTGGGAACAAGGCTGGCTTCGAGCGTTGCGGCGACGAACATTTCAAGGTGCGAGCGTCCGACTTCGGGATCTTTGTATTTGGTCTGTATGACTTCGCCTTGTTCGGTAAGGCGTATTTGGCCGTTGACCGTACCTGGCGGTTGCGCAAGGATGGCGTCAAAGCTGGAGCCGCCGCCACGGCCAACTGACCCGCCACGGCCATGGAAAAGCCGTAAACGCGTTTTACGTTTTTTGAAGACTTGCACCAACTGGCGTTCGGCCTGATAAAGCGACCAGTTTGATGTCAGGTAGCCGCCGTCCTTATTGCTGTCGGAGTAGCCCAGCATGACTTCTTGTATGCCGTCTTGCGCATGGCGGACCCGGGCGGCAACCTCAGGCAGATCCAGCCAGGCAGCCATTATTTCAGGGCCTCGCTCCAGATCGGGTATGGTTTCAAACAAAGGAACCACCATCAGGCCAGAGCGGCTTGCCTCGGGTGCAGCTTCGCTTGCCGGAGATATAAGCCCTGTTTCCTGTTGCAGGACCAGGACTTCCAGCAGGTCGCTTAACGTTTCGGTATGCGACACAATGGCTTGCGTGATGGCGAGCTCGCCATACTTTCGGCGGCAAGCGGCTGCCGCGCGCAAAATGGCCAGTTCTTTTTCGGTTTCGGGCGAATACGCGATCCAGGGTGAAACCAGTGGCCGAACCTGCTGGATTTCATCGCGTAGCAGGCTTATGCGCTCTTCTTCGGAAAGTGTCGCATAATCAATAGTTTTGCCGTTATGACTGGCCCCTGCCGCTTTGAAGAGCTCGGTTAGAACGCGCTCGTGAACATCGGAGCTTTGGCGCAGGTCAACCGTTGCCAGATGAAACCCAAAAATACTGACTGCCTGACGCAATTCGCCCAGGCGCAACTGGCCGATAAGCGCCCCATGATGCCTGGTCAGCGAGTCGGCAATAATTTGCAGATCTTGCTCGAAGGCTTGCGGGTTGGGATAGGCTTCTGCTTCATAGGTAGGCCGTAAAGCCAACTGGCGTCCGGTAAGTGCGACTGACGTGGCTGCCAGTCGCGCATACAAATGGATGAAGGCGCGCCGGTAGGGTTCGTCCAGGCGATGCGGCGATGGGTCTTTGCTTGCCTGCGCCAGTTGAAGCAGTTCGGGGCTGACGCTGCCCAGGGATTGGGAGATCGACATCTCGGTGCCCAGCTCTTTGATCTCTTGCAGATAGTGCTGCAGAACATGTGTGGATTGCCGCAGCAATGCTTGCTCGAGTGTTGATGCATCGACATTAGGGTTGCCGTCGCGGTCGCCTCCTATCCAGCTTCCCATCCGCAAAAACGGGGGTAACGGTTCTGAGTTGACGTCGAATATTGATCGGGCCGGGTTTTGCAGACGGGTTGCCAGATCTTGATAAAGACGGGGAATGGTCGTTAAGAAGGTGCTGGTGTAGTAAGTTAGCGCATTGTCGATTTCGTCGAGCACAGTCAGTTTTTGCTGGCGCAACATTCGTGTTTGCCACAAGGTTGCGATCAGACCGGTCAGCCTTTGTTGCAATAACAATTTTTCCGACGGAGTAAGGGTGTCGTCGCGGTGCGCGAGCAGCCCGGCGACCTCGCGGTGCAAGTCCAGCGTGCTTTTGCGCTGAACCTCGGTCGGGTGTGCCGTCAATACGGGAACGATGCAGGCTTCTTCCAGGTAACGGCGTATTTTTCGAGTGCTTACTCCCTGTTTCTTCAGAAACTGTAACGCTTGCTGCAAACTGCCATGTATGGGAGTGTCGTCGGTAAGTTCATGCTGGCGCTGCCGCCGGTTCTGATCGCGATCTTCAGCAATGTTGGATAGATGCAGGAAATAGCTGAAGGCGCGAGCGACCGAGTTGGTTTGTCGATCGGCCAGGCGTTCGATTTGCTGCTCTAGTACTTTGCCGCTTTTGATGTCGCCTTCACGGCGAAACTTGACTGCGGCACGGCGCAGCTTTTCGATAACGTCGTAAATCGCCTTGCCTTCGCATTCGTTGATGACTTCGCCCAAGGTTTTTCCCAGCATTCGAATATCGTTGCGTAGGGACGATGGCTCGGTACGTGCTGTGGCTGGCTGATTCACTATGTCTCCTGTTGGATGGGATTTTTAATTGACTGTAACTATACGATAGGTTTCAGGTTTGGCAGTTATTCCATTTTCAGCCGACACAGTTCACGGTTGATTTGGAGCTTATTCCATTTCCAAATCGATTGTGAACACGAAGGCGAAGCACAGACAGTACCTTTGTACGGCAAGTGAGGCCGACACAGTTCACGGTTGATTTGGAAATGGGGGTGGTTCATGACGGGGCAGGGCGGCAATAACCAGCAAGCTGCAAACGCCCGCGCATCCAAACGCGTAATCGTAGCGGCCGGTTACCGCTACGAAAGCGGCAAAAGTGGTGGGGGCGATTATGTTGCTGAGGCAGACCAGAATACTGGATCCGGCGGCCGTTTCAGAAATCAGCTTGGGTTGCGATCGGCGCGCGACCTCGGCGATCTGCACGCCGTTCCAGCTGGAAACTGAACAACCAGCGACAAACGCCAGCAGAATAATGGTCCATAACGGCCACGTATTGTTACTTAGCCCCAGCAGTATGGTTGTCGAGGCCGATACAACGGCTGTAATTGTCAGTGT
>DATCVA010000157.1:0-6131 GCA_036567205.1 Eoetvoesiella sp.
GCACCGGAAGTGCCGCATATCGAGGTTATTTTCCAGCCATCTCCCAGTCCTTTGAACCCCTTGGGCGTCAAAGGGATCGGGGAATGCGCCACGCTGGCCGTTGCCCCTGTGCTGATCAGCGCCATCGAACATGCGCTGGCCGAGTACAAAGTGCGAATCACCGAATTTCCATTGACACCGGTACGCCTGCTCGAACTCATCGACTCGGCGGCCGAAGCAAGCAATCACCCACAAGTTACCAAGGAATAAACTCATGGAGTTCACCAACAAGTTTCACGTGCCATTACCGTTGGATGAGGCCTGGACACTGATGCTGGATGTTCCCCGCATCCTGCCCTGCCTACCCGGCGCCAAGCTGACCGAAGTCCTTGGTAACGATAAATACAAAGGCTCTGTGTCAGTACGGCTTGGACCGATCAAACTTGCCTTCGACGGCCAGGCTGAAATGGTACGTAAAGATGAAGCCACCCATACAGCGTGGCTGGAAGGTTCAGGGTTGGATCCGAAAGGACGCGGCTCGGCCAAATCTGAATTCAGCTTTGCACTGACGCCGGCAGCAGATGGCGGCACCGACGTTACCGTAACCACGGATTTAGTCTTATCGGGATCTGTCGCCCAATACGGCCGTGGAAGTGGAATGATTGCAGAAGTCGCATCACAAATCCTTGGGCAGTTCGAGCGCAACCTGGCCCATTCCCTGCAGGGCGGCCCATCGACAGCGGAGCTTCCGGAAATGCCAGCAGGTGCAATGTCCTCAGCTGGGTCCATAGCGCCTAATAGATCAACCCAGGCGATGCAAGGGATGGGTAGCCAGCAAATTGGAGTCACATCCCCCGAGGCGCTGGCTGTCATGCATCAGGCGCAGGCAGTTTTGGCACAGGCTCAATCAGTCCTGACAATGGCCCAGACAGCATTGCTGCAGTCCAGGCAACGCTCGTCAGGTTCAGCCAGCGCGCCAGGCGGCGAACTGAACATGCTTAGCATCGGGTTGAAAGCGGTGTGGGCAAGCCTTAAGGGCAGCATTGCAGGTCTGTTCGGACGCCGCTCGTGATCATGATCCGGAAGACTCTGCTTGCAACCGCACAGCTACTGCGCTGAACAAGCAAACTGCACATCAAAAAGCCAGGTGCCGTCCTGGCTTTTTGACTTTATAGACTGTTCTGCGGCAGAGCATTATAAAAAATACAACGATTACGAAACAGGTATCAAATCCTCTGGATAATCGATATCTTGCAGGCATCCCGGATCGACAGTGCCAATACGTTTGACTTGATCTGCATGCGCCAGAAATACCGCTGCTCCGCCCTGGCTATCCTTTAATTCCAGAACCGCGTTTTCAAATTTTCCGGATATTCCTGCAGGATGCCCGCCCTTGCCGTCAAAGTAAGGCCTGGCCAACGCAGCCCCTTCCAATATTTGCTGATACACAGCCATAGCGGTCGAGTGCAGGATATAAGGCATATCACCCAGCATCACCAGCCACCCCGCCCGCGGCCTGGCAGCCTGTACTCCACATTTAAGACTGGCGCCCATCCCGGCCGCAGCGTTCGAGCAAGATACGATTCGTATATTCAGCCCGGCTAAAGCCGCAGCTATCTCGTGTTCACGTTCACCGCAAACCACCCATACGTCATCCGTAATGCGCAGGGCAGACTCGGCGACGGCTCTGATCACCGTGCGCCCGTCTGCAAGATTTTGCAGCAGCTTGAACCGTCTGCCTGTCGGGTCGAAGCGGCTACCGGTACCCGCGGCAAGGATAAGCACCGCTACAGCGGATGAACAAGAAGCCGTATTTTCCGATGACATCAAACAAGGTACTCCTTATTCCATTTCCATTTCAGGCTACCCAGCTTCCATCGCGGCAATATTTCCCGCTATAGTTCTAAGATCGAAAAAGTCGAACCAAAAGCAGTCCAAATTTACATCATGACGCTGATGGCCCGCTGCATAAACTCTACCATCGACATGGCTTTTCCATTGACCACCACGCTATTGCTTTCATACTTGATTGCCGTGCTTGCCTTGTCGTCTTCCATGTTGACCAGGCCTGCTCTGCCCAACCGGCCTGCATACTGATCAAAGACAAATGCTGCAACCGTCGCGGTTTGCGGATCGACTGCGCCACCGCCCTGTAGTTGACTGAAGGCTTTGACGAACATGGGCTTGGATATGGAAACATCGAGTGTTAACAGCTTGATGATTTGCGGCAAGAGCAAGTCAAACTGGGTGCCGCTGCCTGCTGCCTTGGCGGCTTCGCCGCTTAAATTGACGGTCAGTGCCAAAGAACTTTCGCCCTGGTCGTTTTTCCAAATGAAGGGGTCAATGGAAAAAATAGGATCAGTAGCCAGTACCGCGAGCAGTTTCTCGCGCAATAAAGCGGCTTCCTCGTCGGTAAGCTCTATGTTTTCGTCGGATTGAGGACGAGCCGCATTGATTCGGTCGTACTCCTGCGCCAGCGCAGTCAGCGCGTTCACATCAAAATCGGCCCCTTTTGCACCTACCGACAAACTGCCCAATTCAGATTGGCCCACTTTAAGCCGGCCAAAATCGTAGCGCAAACTGCCTTCAAGCAAATTCCCTTTTTGAAGGCTGTTTAAATTGGCCGCGATTTGCTCGGCCTGCAACGGATCGGCATCCGCCGACATAACAACCATGCTGTCGGCGCTGGCCGAGCTTTGCAATTGAACATTGGCATCGGCGGATGTGGTGGTTTTACTGTTGAGCTTGATTCCCTTGATTTGCATGTCTTCGCCGTTGCGCGCCGACACATAAGCTATAGACTCGAACTGCCCGGCTACGGTGCTGTCCTTGAAATCCTTTGAAAACGTTACGTCGACGACACCGCCGCTAAAGGTAACGCTGTCGCCATCCTCGGCAATAGCCAGCGGCTTAAATTCCCATTCCGAACGTCCCGATCCCGAAAAGCCTACATGCGTAGTGGCGACAATAGGCGTTTCGCCATTCAAGCTATCAAACCACTTTTGCGTGACTGCCGATGGGATCAGCTGTGCCCGGCTAAAAGCAAGTTGCGGAGAAAAATCGCCATTTTTCAAAGCGGCTGCCGGAAACGGGCCGTGCTGAAGGTGATCGCTAAAAATATACTCGCCAGGCTGCCCGCTTGAGTCTGTCAGCTGCAGCGTGTAAATAACATCGGACGAAAAAACATGGCGCTTGTAGTCGCTGATGGCAAGCTTCAGGCCGCTGCCCGCCAGGTTGGGGCCCAGCACGCTGACAAAACGCTGATTGGCTTGCGCCACCACACGCTCTAAGGTCGTTTGCGCTTGTTTGCCCACGTACCAGGAAGCGCCGGCATAGGCCACTCCGATAACGACGACGGCACCCAGAATACCTATACTTTTTTTCATCCAAAGCCCCTAAACTCATCGGCATTTCAGCCGCAAAATTACTGCTGTTTTATTTACGTCGGCCATGGAAACAACCAATGACGCCCATCCGCAATGCGGGCCTGACGTCCCGACAGCTAATGCTATAGCTTGCGCGACAGCTCTTTTGGCAATGGAAACGCAACATTCTCTTCAGCGCCCGGCAGGGTGCGTACGGACACCGCGCCCAGCTCTTTAAGCCGGTCAATGACCTGACTGACAAGCACCTCGGGGGCTGATGCACCGGCAGTCAAGCCCACCCGGACAACCCCGGCCAGCCACGCCGGATCGATCATATCGGGATCGTCAATAAGGTAAGCAGCAGCGCCTTTACGTTCGGCCACCTCTCTTAACCTGTTGGAGTTGGAACTATTAGGACTTCCCACCACAAGAACCAGATCGCAATCGGGCGCCATGACTTTGACCGCATCCTGACGGTTTTGCGTGGCGTAGCAAATATCGCTTTTCTTGGGCTCGATAATGGACGGAAACCGGGTACGCAAGGCCTGGGCAACCGCCGCCGCGTCATCAACCGACAAGGTAGTCTGCGTGACAAAGGCCAGGTTGTCCGGGTTAAGCACTTGCAGTACATCCACGTCTTGCGGCGTTTCCACTAGATACATGCCTTCAGAGGCTTGTCCCAAAGTGCCTTCGACTTCCGGATGCCCCTTATGGCCGATCATAATAATTTCACGCCCTGCAGCGCGCATTTTAGCGACTTCAATATGGACTTTAGTCACCAGCGGACAAGTGGCATCGAATACCTTCAACCCCATCTGTTCTGCTTCCGCACGCACGCCCTTGGAAACCCCATGGGCTGAAAACACCACAATCGCCCCTGAAGGGGCCTCGTCGAGCTCGTCGATGAAAATGGCGCCCTTGGCTTTAAGATCCTGCACCACATAACGATTATGGACAATTTCATGGCGTACATAAATAGGCGCGCCATGAAGCTCGAGGGCTCGTTCGACGATATCGATAGCACGGTCAACCCCGGCACAAAACCCGCGCGGCTGCGCCAGAACCACTTCGACCTTGGTTTGCACTGGACTCTGCGTGTCAGACATTACAACACCCCCAATAAAGACACCGCTATACGTACATCGGTTCCGGCCAGCGGATGATTGAAATCGAATAGGGCCCAGGTATCGCCAAGTTCTTTGAACACCCCTGAATAGCGTCCTCCGTTAGGAGCGGAAAACTCAACAATATCACCGGGCTGGTACATAGTGCCAGGTTCGGAGTTCGCTTCAAGCATGGCCAGCGTGACGCGTTGCAGCAGGTCTGGATTGCGATCGCCATACGCCTGCGCGGCGGGAAGCTCAAAACTGAACTGCGCCCCTTCTTCGCGTCCGACCAGCGCCTCTTCCATGCCGGGAGCCCACTGGCCGCTGCCCATTTGCAAAGTAGCCGGACGGCCATCAAAAGTGTTGGCAAATACCGAACCGGCGGCTGGCCCCGAGACCAGTTCTATGCGGTAATGCAGGGTTAAATAAGAGTCGGGGCGGACAAAAGCTTTCACTGAGTCGGAAGTAGAGGTCAAAATCTGTCACCGTAGAGGATCGTTACTGTTCCCCTATTTTAGAGCCTCTTATGACTCTTCACACAGCCAGGCCAAATCATGGGCATCCACACCAGCGATTACTCGCGCACGAAGCCCATGTTTGGTCGAATTTCGTCGCTGCTTCTTTCGCTACCGATGCTGTTTAAAGCCGTTTGCAGAAGTATTGGCGGCTAACCGCTCTTAAGCCTTCAAGTCAGACACGCCACCGGTCAACACCACGATCATGAACCGCCTGATCAAGGGGTTCAGCGACGACGAGATTACGGCGCTTGCCCGCCATTTTTCGCAGATAAAAACACTAACCCAATCTGGTAAAGAGGGCCTGTAAAAATGAAGAGTCCTGTGAATTCTTCCCGCCGGCAGTGGCTTGGCCACGTTGGTAAAATTACTGCCGCCAGCGTCGCACTGTTGTCTATACCGGCCTATGCCCGGCCCTCGGCAGGCAGCGTCGTGGTCATCGGAGGCGGTTTTGGCGGCGCGACCGCCTCCGGGGACACAACCCCGCCACAGCGCATCATCAAGACCTTCAAGGCGACACTGGGTGGCAGGCCTGTAATCCGGGCAAACTACTACCGTTCGCTTTCCATCAACCCCTACCTGCGATTTGATATGACGCCCCAACAGGGCGGCGATATGCTGTTCGAATGGATCGAAGACACAGGGCGCGTTGTCCAGCGCACGGAAACAGTTCGCCTGGGCTAAAACCGGGGCAAGCCACCGTAACGCCATTGTCATCACGGGTGAAGTCTTGCAGCACGACACGCGCTGGCGTAAACGCAATTTCGCGATAGGGATTGACGTTTGGGTCCAGTCGGCAAGGGCTCGGATATCGTCGGTGGTGTAATCGCCCTTGGGTCAGGCATGAACACCCGGCCCAATAACAACAACTTTCAGAGACTAATCGGCGAATGAATCCACCGCAAAATCCACGAACGCGCGTATCCGCCTGGAAAGCTGATGGCGTGGAGCATAAACCGCGTAAATATCCGCATCGGGGGTTTGATAGTCGGGCAATACCTGGACCAGGCGCCCGCTTTTCAAATGCCTTGAGATGTCCCATTCAGCACGCATCAAAATGCCCAGACCGTCCAGCGCCCACTTAACGGCCACCTCGCCATCGTTAGTTGCCATACCGCTGTGAACCCGCACAGAATAGCTTTTAGGATTGACATCATGCCGGCTGA
>DATCVA010000158.1:0-10972 GCA_036567205.1 Eoetvoesiella sp.
CGAACATTTTAGAAAGCGTACGAGAGCCAACCGGCTGCCCGTCGGCAATATAACGTTCTATCAGGGCTTTTAAAAGCGCTTTGGCTCGATCATCCATACGTATCTCGTGCAGTCAAACTAAAAACAGGTCTTTTTACTTACAGCCAATAGCCCTGGGGGAACATATAATTGTTTTATCTTAATTGATTGAACATAAAACAAGGTATTCGCTCCATGCATTTTAAAACCGTTGCGCTTATAGGCAGGCATCAGGACAGCGGTGTCGATACGCCTTTACGCAAACTAGCCAGCACTTTACAGGCAGCGGGGTGTAAAGTGCTAATCGAAGCCGACACTGCACACAACACTGGCATTACCGAACACACCGTCAGCACCTATGAACAGATCGGCAAACAGGCCGATCTGGCAGTTATTATGGGTGGCGACGGCACCATGCTCGGCGCTGGCCGGCTGCTTGCTAAAACCAAGGTCCCTCTTGTTGGAATCAATCACGGACGCCTGGGGTTCATTACCGATATTCCGCTACATACCGCCACCGATGTGGTTACCAGTATTATCAAGGGCAACTTCGAAACCGAGGAACGCATGTTGCTTGAAGGGCGTGTCATGCGTGGCAAAGATGTCATGTTCTCGGGTGTCGCCCTTAACGATGTGGTCATCAATCGCGCCGGCCGGGGCGGCATGATTGAACTGCGCGTCGAGCTCGATGGCGCTTTTATGTACAACCAGCGCGCCGATGGCTTGATTGTATCGACCCCCACTGGCTCAACCGCGTATGCCTTGTCGGCCAACGGCCCTATTTTGCACCCTCAACTCAACGCCATTCTACTGGTCCCGGTTGCTCCCCAAACTTTATCAAACCGGCCAATAGTCATTCCCGATACAGGCACGCTCAGCATGACTATAACCGCGTTGGGCCGCGTCGAATCCGGAGCCAGTGTGCACTTCGATATGCAAACCTGGTCTGAATGCCAGCCGGGCGACTGTATCGAAGTGCGGCGATCGCAGCACACTGTTCAATTTATACATCCCACCGGTTACAGCTTTTTTTCGACCCTGCGTCGCAAACTTCACTGGAACCGCATGCCGCAACTTTCCGATGAGATCGAGTAAAGGCGATGCTACGTACTTTGCATATTCGTGATTTTGTTATTGTCGATCGGGCAGAGATACAGTTTGACTCCGGTTTCACGGTGTTTTCCGGCGAAACCGGGGCAGGCAAATCAATTCTTATTGACGCCCTGTCCTTGGCACTGGGCGCCCGCGGCGATGCCAGCGTAGTGCGCGACAACGCGGCACGAACCGACATCAGCGCCGTTTTCGACGTACCCGAAAGCCTGCACGAATGGCTCAAAGAACGCGAACTCGACATCGACGACGCCCTGGTCCTGCGGCGGGTCATCGATGCTCAGGCGCGCAGCCGGGCCTTTATTAACGGCCTGCCTGTCACACTGGGGCAACTGCGCGAGCTGGGCGAGCACCTGGTCGACATCCATGGCCAGCATGCTCACCAAAGCCTGCTTAAAACCGCCAGCCAACGCGACTTGCTCGATGCCCAGGGCGGCCACGTTCCACTGGCCCGGCAAGTGCAGCAAGCCTGGCAACAATGGCAACAGGCCGAGAAAAGTTTGGCGGCTGCCCGGCAAAACGAAGCAACACTAAAAGAAGAACGTGAACGTCTCGAATGGCAAGCGGCCGAACTCGACCGCCTTAATCTGCATCATGGCGAATGGGATACCCTAAGCAACGACCACAACAGGCTGGCTCATGCCCAAGCCCTGCTCGACGGCGCTACACAAGCTCTGGCAGCACTAGACAACGAAGAGGACTCGGCGCAGCAACGTCTAAGCACTGCCGCTCATCAACTGAAGCAACTGCTCCGTCACGACACGCACTTGCAAGGCATTTGCGACGCAATCGAGTCGGCGCGTATTGCCACGTCTGAAGCAGTGTCCGATTTAAACAGCTATCTCGACCGGCTCGAGCTCGAACCCGAGCGCCTCGCGCAGGCTGAACAACGGCTGTCCGCTATTTTCGATACTGCGCGAAAATTCAAAATCGAACCTCCGCAAATTCACGAGCTGCAACAAAGCCTGCACGACCGGCTTAACGCCTGCACCGCGGCAACCGACATACCAGCCCTGACCAGGCAAATGGAAGAGGCCAAAAACGCATACGAACAAAGCGCCCGGCAATTAAGCGGCGCTCGCCAGAAAACAAGCAAAAATCTCGCCAAACAAGTCACGCAGGCCATGCAAACCCTGGCCATGCAAGGCGGGCGTTTCGACATTCAGCTTACAGCAACCGTCCCCTCGGCCCACGGTAGCGAAACAATAGAGTTTTTAGTTGCCGGCCATGCCGGAACTCGTCCCAAACCCCTGGCCAAAGTCGCCTCGGGCGGCGAACTGGCTCGCCTGTCGTTAGCCTTGTCGGTTATTGCCAGCCAGGCGGCACGCGTCCCCACCCTGATCTTTGACGAAGTTGACACGGGTGTGGGCGGAGCCGTGGCCGAGGTCGTTGGCCGCTTGCTGAAAGAGCTTGGCCTGCGCCACCAGGTATTGTGCGTAACCCATCTGCCGCAAGTAGCGGCATGCGCGGCGCACCATTATGAAGTTAAAAAATCAATGGACAACGGAAAGACGCTGTCGAGCATAGAACCGCTAGGCCGGCAAGGCCGTATCGACGAAATCGCCCGAATGCTGGGGGGGCTAAAAATTACCGATACGACCCGCAAACATGCCCAGGAAATGCTAACGCTTTAAAAGGGCACGATAAACCGGCCGCTTAACGTCCCTTAGGATGACAGTCGGGGCAAATACCATACAGCAGCATGGTGTGGCTTTCAAGGACAAAGCCCTGGTCTTTGGCAATTTTGTGCTGACGCTTTTCGATCTCATGATCGGTAAATTCGACCACTTTGCCGCAATTGGTGCAAATTAAGTGATCGTGATGATCGCCGTCATTAAGCTCAAATACGGCTTTGCCGCCATCGAACTGGCTGCGAACTAAAATTCCGGCTTGCTCAAACTGAGTCAACACACGATAAACAGTTGCCAGACCAATATCGACGTCCTCATTGATTAATGCACGATAAACATCTTCGGCGCTTTGATGGCGATGGTCGGCTTTACGAAAAATATCAAGGATTTTCAGACGCGGAAACGTCGCCTTTAAACCCATATTCTTCAGTTCATTTTGATCATTCATGGATAAAATATCTCGGGCGGAAGGTGAGTGATGTTAGGGTGCAAGCACAGCGAAATACACCTAACTCGTTCTAACGCTATTATGCGTTTATTCTTGAACCTTTATCATAACGTTTTATTCCGGTTGAATAACAGGGGCGCTTTGTGCTTACGACTGCAAAATCACACTACTTCAAACTACGTACCATCCTGACGGCAGGTCTGCTGGCCCTGACGCTGTCAGCCTGCGGTACAACAAACTGGGGTTTCCCATACCGCGCCGACGTTCAACAGGGCAACTGGATCACTTCCGAACAGGTCGCACAGCTTCAACAAGGCATGAGCCGCGAGCAGGTTCGCTTCATTTTGGGCACCCCCGCATTGCAAGATGTATTTCACACCGACCGTTGGGATTACACCTATTTCAATAAGCCCGGTTACGGCGCCGAACAACAGCGTAAATTTACAGTCTGGTTCGAAGGCGATTCGCTGACTCGCTGGGAAGGTGACGAACAACCCGATCGGCAACCGTTCCAGAAGGCTGACACCGGCATGCAGCAGCCGGCCAAGTCGAACGACTCTGCGAATGAGGCTGAAAAACCGGATACCGAGGCAGACCGCTCAACACGCAACAGGGATTCCAAAATCGAGATTCGCCCGGTGAACCCCGCTGCAACCACCGCACCACAATCCCAACCCTCCCCCGAACCATTGCGCTAGAGGTCACAATGCGTATAGCAATAGCAGGAGCTGACGGCCGCATGGGCCGCATGCTTATCGAAGCAGTCCTTAACACCACCGACTTAACCCTTGCGGTTGCGCTTGATCGTGCCGGATCATCGTCCGTTGGACAAGATGCTGGCGCATTTCTTGGCCAGGAAACAGGCGTCGCCATTACTGACGACCTGAACGCCCTGGCCCAGGCCGACTGCCTTATCGACTTTACCCGCCCCGAAGGAACATTGGCGCACCTGGACGTTTGCGTGAAACACAGAGTCAAATGCGTTATTGGTACCACCGGCTTTTCCGAACAAGACAAACAAGCCATACATGCGGCCAGCCAAAAAACCGCAATCGTGTTTGCGCCCAACATGAGCGTTGGGGTTAATGCCACCCTGAAATTGCTCGATATGGCGGCCAAACTGCTAAATAGCGGCTATGACGTCGAGGTCCTGGAAGCCCACCACCGCAACAAGGTCGATGCTCCATCAGGTACGGCCCTGGCAATGGGCGAAACGGTAGCAGCCGCCTGGGGCAAAAAACTGGACGACATCGCCGACTGGGCCCGCCATGGCGAAACCGGCGCCCGCGAAACAGGCCATATCGGCTTTTCGGTTCTGCGCGGCGGCGATATTGTCGGCGACCACACCGTGTTCTTCTGCGGTACAGGCGAGCGTATTGAAATCAGCCACCGTTCCAGCAGCCGCACTACCTATGCACAAGGCAGCCTGCGCGCCGCACGCTATCTGGCACGCAAGGAATTTGGCCTGTTCGACATGCAGGACGTACTGGCTGCTTAACAACAAGCGTCCGCCGCCGCAGCTATCAATCTACTGACGTCGGCTATGTGTTTTATTTAATTTTTAAGGGGCGGCCCATTACCACACGGCAATAGGCTCCTGCTCTAGCTGAACATCAAAACGGGCCGCTACGTCGGCCCGTATTGCATCAGCCAACGCAACCACGTCCCGGGCCGCCGCATCGCCATAATTCACCAGTACCAACGCCTGGCGATCGTGCATCCCTACGGCGCCCATCCGCCGCCCTTTCCACCCCGCCCTGTCAATCAGCCAACCGGCTGCCAGCTTATACGACCCCTGCTCTTGTGGATACGCAATAATTTCCGGGTGAGCGGCTTTGATCAAGGCATAGCGCTGCGCCGACACAATAGGGTTCTTGAAAAAACTGCCGGCGTTACCCAATACGGCTGGATCGGGCAGCTTGCGACGGCGAATGTCGCACACGGCATTAAAAACATTCAAGGCAGTGACATCGGCCCCTGCTTCCTCGAGCTGCGGATGCCGCTTCAAATCGGGATATTCCGTTACAGGCCGCCATGGCTTGGGTAAGCGAAAACGCACGGCTACGATCAGCCACCGGCCCGGCCAGGCACGCTTGAAAATGCTGTCTCGATATGAAAACTGACAATCGACGCTGTTTAATTCAATCAGCCGCCGCTCGTGTAAATCCCATGCTTGCAAGCTGTGAAACCGCTGATCAAGCTCGACCCCGTAAGCACCGATATTCTGGACCGGAGCCGCCCCTACGGTGCCCGGTATAAGGGCCAGATTCTCGAGCCCAAACCAACCATTACGCATGCACAACTCCACAAAATCGTGCCAGACCTCGCCAGCTTGTGCCTCGATAATCAGCTCATTGGCAGTTTCGTCCCAGATCCGTATGCCCCGCGTTTCTACTTTAACAATTAAACAATCCAGCGAGGGTCCCAATACCACATTACTTCCTCCACCCAATACGAAAACACGATCATGGCAACTGGCCTCCTCCGACAAATCACCCAACTGGGCCGACGACGCGAAGCGCACCAATGCGCTAGCCGAAGAATGCAACCCCAACGTGTTATATGAGGTTAGATCATTAGTGGAAATGTGCAACAAAATTTGGCCTGAATATTAATAAATAAGGAGGGAACGCCATAGCATACATGCCCGAGCAGAAAGCAATTTAAGGGTGGGGCCTCTGTTGATTTGACAAGGCCCATGGTAGTTATGCTAATATCTTGGTCTTCGCTAAATATTACTTTATTTTTAGTGATCAGCGAAGTGTAGTGGCAGGGCAGCTTGCGCAAGCAGGCAATTGAATCGTAAGCTTGTTTACGGCGTAGATTTATTTGGGAAAAACCAAACAAATCTTACACTTTAAATTTAACCGGTTTGCACGGCATTAAAAACTAAGTTATAATGCAGGGCTTCTTCGGTAGTGATTAAGCAGCAAGTTTACAAGCAGTATTTTGCCAGGGCAGCTTGGTAAAACAGTATTTAAACTTGTACTTTGGGTTAACTAGACAATGTTAATCGAAAGACATCGAAGTAGTTGGTACCAGTACCAAGGCACCAAAAAATGCGGGAGTAGCTCAGTTGGTAGAGCGCAACCTTGCCAAGGTTGAGGTCGCGAGTTCGAGACTCGTCTCCCGCTCCAAATTCAGAAAGGGAAGCCTAAGGCTTCCTTTTTTTATGTATTGTTTGTACTATTTGTAGTTGTTTATTTCGGCGCAATGGCAGAGTGGTTATGCAGCGGATTGCAAATCCGTGAACGTCGGTTCGATTCCGGCTTGCGCCTCCAGAAATTAATTCGCGCACCAGCCCTGATAAAGCACACTGAACCCGCATAGGCATTAGCTCTGCGGGTTTTTTATTGGCTCTACCCCAACCCGGAGTCCCGGGCAGCGTACGGGAAATTAAAAGAAGCGCGGTCAAACCGGCGAATGTTTATGCTGGGCATTGGCTGTGCCGGCCTGATAACCCTGCTGCTGGCATCAGGAGCGCAGGGGTTGCTTAATGAACCGTTCGTCTGGATAGCGGGAATTATCGTATTAATTATCTGTGCCTCGGTCAGCTCGAATCTTAGAAAAAATGAATATCTGTCGATTCCGTACTCAAGAACCGAACGGGGCCGTATACGCTGCATTCATTGTGGCAACGTCGGTGTATACATACATGGCCGATACAAATCAAACACCAAATATCATGATTGCTCTAAATGCGAAACGAATCTGTTTATCTCTTGATTACGCAGTGAGAGCAGTACCTACCTGCTGCCGCTCAGTTGCAGATTATCCAAAGGTGCGCACCGCAGGGCAAAAAAATGATACAACCCTGATAGTCGGCACAATCCAAAAACGATATGAAGGCGGCACAACGACATGAGCTCTATTGATTTTCTATTTCATCCGGCTGCGCGTGGCGAACAGATTGCCATTGCCAGCGACACCGAAGATGTCAGCTATTCTGAATTGATTACGGCCACAAACGCACTGGCGGTGGCCCTGCAGACCAAAGACCCGGTCCCGGGATCAAATGTAGGCCTGTGCGCAGACAATTCAGCCAGCGCTATTGTTGCCATGTTGGCCATCCAGGCTGCCGGAAAAAAATGGATAGTACTTAGCCCGCAAAGCACGCAAGCCGAAATTTACCAGACCCTGGAAGCCACGCTGCCCACGACCATCTTGGTGGACGACAGTGCGGACAACCTGATCAATGCAGATAGCGACGTAAAAATATTGTTCTCGCAATTTGCCGGCCTGGTTCAAACCTACTTCGGCCAAACGCCTGAACGCTTTGATAATAAGCACGCAAGCCCCGAGCAAATGAATGGCGCTTTACAGGAAAGCACCGGAACAGAGCATCAAATCGTCGTTCAAGCGCCTATCAACCACGATATTGGTATCCGCATTACTTCGTGCCTGGCCATGGGCGGGCGTGTGGAAATAAAAAACGCTGGCTAACTAAGGCGCTGTTTAATTCAGGAAGTGTGCGGCCCTTGTAAAAATAACCAACTTAGATAGACCTTATGCCGCACAACTCAATCAGCCCTGCAAATTCCCAAAAGGCCGCCCGGCCTTAATACTGATAGGTATATGTCAGTTGTAAAACATCCAGTCCTGGGTTCGGACGTTTAATGGACGCATTCGAAAAATGCGAAAAACGCAAACCAACACGGCTGGACTCCGACAAATAGGCGCCCACGCCTATATGGTTTCCGAACTGAAATGCCGTGCTAATGGTTTCGTCGGCAAAATGGGTACGCGTAAACACGGTAGGCCCCACACCTGCTTCGATGTAATAACGCTCGCCAACTGTCCATCGCAATAAAGGTATTGCACTGAACTGCCCCGCGTTTGAAGGCGAGCGTGATCCGCTTGCCACCCAGTAAGCCGCACCCAGCTCGCCAACAAGATCAAGCCGGCTTCCACCCGAAAACTGGTAGTTCCACACTGAAGGAGACTCCCAGGCGAGTTCATACCGCTGATAATGGTCACCCGCGCCCGCACGTAAACTAATGCCGCCCTGGGAAGCGTCGCGCGCGTGCGCCATCGACCCGACAGACGCCATGATCCCTGCCATAACAATTCCCAAAGCCAGGGGCTTTACTCGATACGAACTGGCCATCAAATTACTCCTATGATTATTTGCATTTGGCATATCAAAACTAGACGACGATTGTAACTCGATCTTATATTGGTATTAATTCGTTACCGGAGTCTTTCCGGATACACTACCTTTCACCCTGCCCTCGTCTTTGCCCGACACACTGCCTTGCACCGTATCAGCCGGTTTTCCAGCCTTACCTTCAGAGGCGCCGGGCTTCTTGCTCATTGCTTTAAACAGCTCTCCACATTCGTTCGTGTCGCCCTTTCCAAGATTCAGCAATGGCAATAAGGCAGCAAAAGGCGTAGCAATGAGGCCCAGCGCAACGGCCCCGCCTGCCCTGGCTGCCAACGCACCAGTATATACGCCTACATCGGGATCTTTGAACGTTCCCTTGACATACAAGGGCGAACGCAACGTAAAAACGCGCAGTGTCTTGTTTTCGGGCTTAACGTCCAGCGCCAGTTGTTCAGTTGCCAAATTGATCTGGCCAGTCATACTTACAACCGCATCTTGGGTATCCAGCTGGAAGACTCGCACCTGCATAAGCCCATTTTTTACGCTGAAATCGCTGGCCAGACAATTCAAGACGACCTGCTCATCGCCAAAAATCTTCAGCATAACCAGATTGGCGATATTCAACCCCGCCGCCTCCAGCAGGAAATGACTGATGGTTCCCTTGCTGACCAGCGCCTGAACTTCACCCGTTGACTTTCCTAACAACTGGGCCACCGAATTACCCTCGGACGTAAGCGCGGCATCGCCGTGCAGCTCGCCAAAGCTGGCTTTCATTGATTCAGCGCCGGGAAATAATTTCTTGAGTTGCAGATGCCGCGCCGAGATCGCCATTTTGGCTTTTATGATTTCGCCCTGGCCATTTAAGGTGATGTTAGAACTAAGCTCGCCCCCCGCCACACCGAAGTTAAGAGGGGTCAGGGTAAGGATACTGTCGTTAAGCTTGATATTCGCGCGCACGTCTTCAATAGGCAACCTCTTGTCGTGCACGATTTTCTGCCCGGTGAATTTAACATCGGCATCCATCACCCCCCAGATAGCGGTGTGAATCGGAACGACGGGCAAGACCTTATCGGCCGGTTGTTTTACTTTTTTATTACCCTTCTTCTCGATACGCGGGTCTACTCCCACCAACGGCCCCAGATCAGCAAACCTGAGCAAGGTGGACCTGACTTCTCCCTTTAACAGTGAGCGGGGCTTTTTCCTTAAAAACTCGAGCGTCCCCTCGACATCGCTGGAACCGACCTTGCCTTTAAAGTCCTCGTAACGCCAGGTATCAACCGCCTCGTCAAGCCTTCCGATCAAGCGGCCTTCCGTACTGTATGGCGGCGTGTTGGGCAGCGCCACACCGATCAGGGGAAACAGGTCGGACATAGTGGCCCCCTGAAGCTTTAGCTGAACATCCAGCGCGGCCAAAGCTTGCGGCCGGGTTACCGACCCTTGCACAGCAATAACCGTTTCACCAACTTTGACATTTCCATCAAACGGGAACGGATTATTGCTGTTTCGCAACGACAAAAACTCGCCCGCCCGTCCTTCACCGCTTAGCTGCGCCTCGTTGTAGCTGCCAGTAGCTTTCCAGCCTATGCCGTAGCCTTCGGACGTGAGTTCCTTCAGATTATTGACGTCCGCCTTTAATTTAAGATTACTTACTGTATCCGTTACCTGCACATTGACCTGTTGCAAAACCAATTTGCCCAATTCAAATTTCCAGGATGGAGGTGCAGCCGAGGCATTGGCTTTGGTGAATGTCCAATTATTTTTAGTGTCGGACTGACGCTCCAAAAACACATTGGCCCCCTGAAGCTCCAGCCTTGGAATTTGAATGGTCTTGTCCAACAACGCCAAGAGGTTAAGCGATACAACCAAGCGCCTGACCTCGGCCATGTTCTTCGTATCGGTGCTCCATGCTGGATTACCGATAGTGACCTGTTCAGCGGTCAGTTGCGGCCAACGCACCCACTTTCGCCAACCGGTTTCGACCTGGGTTGAGGGCTTAAGCCACTGAACGGACAAGTTGCCATGTATATCGACCGGACGATCGACCATCTCGGAGGCGTACTCGCTAAGCCACGGTTTGGCATGGTTCCAGTTAAAATTGACCAGCAGCACCACGCATAACGCCAAACATAACAACAGAGCGGACAATAACCAAATAGTGATTTTTGCATAGCGCGGCATAAAGCCCCCGTTTGATCGAGTCTGGAACTCATTGTAATCGGGGCCCACAATTGTAAAAAGCCCCATCAGGGGCTTTTTAGATATTCGTACAAACTGGCTAACCGTTAGCTCTTTTGATCCTGCTGAACGGTACGCGGCTCGTTATCTTCGCGGCGGTCGGCCGTTTCGTTACGCTTGACATCTGGTGCAACCCAGTTCAACGGCTCAATGACAAAAGGCGTCTTTTTTTGAGTCGGTTTCTTTGACATAGCTAACTCTCCTAATGCATTACAGGGGTGCACCGTGCGCGCCCCGTACTCCACTAGGGTAGCCCATTACCACAAATATAGCCAGCCCGGAAGGCTTTTGTTGGTGCAACGTGAGAATGTCCGGTATCTGCTAAATAGAAATGTCCGGTTCAATGGAGTTTTGCAGACCATGTGGACGGGCGGGGATGATGATCACGATGAGCACACGGGAAGAGGCTCGCCTGCGGGTGCTGGA
>DATCVA010000159.1:0-5043 GCA_036567205.1 Eoetvoesiella sp.
AATCGGCGATGATAATAGTTTTTATAGCCGACCACAGTGAACTGCCGCCCTGAATGTTTTCAGAGTCGTGCTGCGGCACCATGAGTTTGATTCCGATCCAAAGCAGCAATAGCCCGCCCACAATTTTCAAATAGGGCAGCACCAGCAGTACCAGTGCAAATGTAATCAGGACGACTCGCAGTGTAATTGCCCCGGCTGTGCCCCACAAAATTCCTGTCATGCGACGTTCCGGCGCCAGATTGCGGCAGGCCAGCGCAATAACAACTGCGTTGTCGCCCCCCAATAGCAAGTCAACAAGAATAATCTGGAATACGGTTGCCCAATTCAAGGCCTCCAGGAACTCGATCATGACCTACCTCTGTAAACGGTGTGATGTTTTTTAGCATACGCCGTTACAATCCAAAAGAAAACCGGGCTGAAGAGCCAACATGATCGATGCCAATACACTGTGTGCGTCTGGAAAGCCGTTAACCCCTACCAACAAATGGCATCCTGGTGGCCATTACGGTGTGAAACAAGACATTGGCTTCTAGCGGTAAATTAGCCATGTAAAGCACGGATTGGCCCACGATATCCACGTCCATGCGCTGCTCGGCCAAGACCTCGCCATTGGCCTGCAATATTCCCTGGGCCATGCGTTCGGTCATATCCGTCCCGGCATTACCGATGTCAATCTGGCCGACCGCAATATTGTATTTACGGCCATCCAGCGACGCAGCCTTGGTCAGCCCCGTTACAGCATGTTTAGTGGCGGTATAAGCGATAGAATTCGGTCTGGGCGCATGCGCCGAAATAGACCCGTTATTGATAATACGTCCGCCCTGCGGCGTCTGGGCCTTCATCACCCGGAACGCCTGCCGTATACAAAGAAAAACTCCGGTCAAATTGACGTCCACCGCTCCTTGCCACTGGTCGACAGACATATCTTCCAACAGAACGCCCGGCACGCTGATGCCCGCATTGTTAAAAACTACATCCACCCGGCCGAAGTGATCGACACAGGTGTTGAAAAGCTGCTCGACCGAGTCAGGATTCGAAACGTCCGCAGGTACGGCCAGCACGCGATCAGAAGACGCCCCGGACTCTTCGGCTACTTTTGCCAAAGGCCCCGGCCGACGTCCGGCCAGCACAACCTGATATCCATCGCGAATCATTGCCAGGGCAACTGCTTTACCAATGCCTGTGCCAGCCCCCGTAACAATAGCCACTTTGGGCTGTCCTGTGCTCATACTTTCCCCCTGTTTTGACATGCCGATTGCATATGATTCCATTTCCAAATCAAGTGTGAGCACCAAGGCGAAGCGCAGACAGTACATTTGTACGGCCAGCGAAGCCGACACAGCTCACGGTTGATTTAAATGGAATGATACGCGGCGCAGCCTTAAAACCGATATAGTCGCGCCGGGTTTTCGACCAGCACCTTGCCGGCCAGCTCTGCACTGGGCAGCCATGCGGCCAATTCGCGGGAAAGACGTTCGGCGCCGATAGAACGGTACGGACTGACTTCAGTGGGTAGTTTTCCCGGCGCGCGATTGGTATGAGGCCAATCGCTGCCCCATAACAAGCGATCGGGATTAGCGTCGAGAAGCCTGGCAGCCAGATGTTTTACAGCCAAATCGCTACCTTGACCCGCGATTCGGTACGAAGCCGAAAGTTTCAAATAAATATTGCCGCGGCGCAACGCTTTCAACAAGGCCTCTATACCCTGCATGTGGCCCGAGCCCACCGGCATCATCGCGAAATGATCCAATACAACTGGCACGGACAAACCATCAAAATAATCCAGCGATGCCGTAATTACCTGAAATGACGCGTAGACCTGCAGATGCCAACCGAACGACTCAAGACGTTCCGCCCACTTTTTAAGACTGTCACGTACGGCCTTAGCGTCCTGATTATTGGAACTCTCGAGATTAAGGCGAATTCCAACCACACCCTGGCGCGCCAACTGGGTCAGTTCGGCATTGCTGATGTCGTCGGAAAGCACCGCCACCCCACGTCCTTTACCTTCCATAAGCCGTAGGCCATCCAGCATGCACCGATTGTCTGTCCCATAAACGCTAGGCTGAACCAACACCGCCCGCTCCAGCCCAACGTCGGCCATATGACCGGACAAGTCATCCAGTGTCGCCAATCCTGGCGTGTACTGCCGGTTTTCAACCATGGGATACAAATCGGCGGAGCCAATAATATGTACATGGCAATCACAGGCCGAGGCGGGCAGCTTCATCGAAAAAATCCATAAGAATTCAACAGAACCACGTTATTCGATTACGATGCCTGTTGCGGCGATCAGGTCCCGGTACTTGGCGATCTCGGCCTGGACGAACTGTGTGAATTGCTCAGGTGTATTGCTTGGGACGGCGCTACCGTCGGCTTCGAACCGCGAACGGATTTCCGGTACAGCCAAAATATCGTTAATGTCTTGATTCAAGCGCTTAATGATCTCGCGCGGCGTACCCTTAGGCGCAAAATAACCGCCCCACAAGCTGTAGTTGAATCTTGGCAAAACCGTCTCGGCAATCGTTGGTACGTCTGGCAACGATGACAAACGCTTCAAGGACGATACAGCCAAGACTTTGACCGAACCGGACTTGATGTGGCCCATGGCCGCCGAGGCGCTTGAAAAGAAGCAATTTACCTGGCCGCCGATAACATCCGTCATTGCCTGGCCGGCGCCCTTGTAGGGGACATGAATCATTTCAGTTTTTGTGCCCAGCGCCAAAGCCGCAGCCGCCAAATGCCCTGGGGTTGCTGTACCTGAAGAGGCATAAGAGACCTTATCGGGCTCGCTGCCCGCCAAAGCGATTAGTTCCTGAATAGTGTTGTAGGGCGAGTTTTTGGGAGCAATCAACACCAGCGGCGAATTCCCGACCAGCACTATAGGTTCCAGGTCTTGCAGCGCATCGTACCCCGCGTTCTTGTTTACGGTTGGAGTAATGGCGATTTCTCCGGTCTGCCCCAACAATAACTGGTAGCCATTAGGCTTGTCGCGAACTATGGCGCGCGTGCCCAACATGCCCGACGCACCGGGGCGATTCTCGACCACGACCGTTTGCTTCAGCTTTGCACCAAGCGGCTCTGACAAAACCCGGGCAAACACATCGCCCTGCCCGCCCGGAGCATAAGGCACTACAACGCTGATCGCGCGCGACGGATAGTTCTCTTGTGCATACGCAAGGCGAGCGCCCCCTGCAAGCCATAGCGCCGCAGCACTTCCAGCGCGCAAGAAGTCACGCTTGCCCATGTTGATATTTAAGGTATTTAATGATTTCACGCCGGTCTCCAATGGGTGCCTTTAAGTCGGGTATATTTTTGCATACAAAAATATATAGAGCAAGAAGACGTGTCTTCAGCTTTACCTTCTTGCGCGACCCAAAAAATATGGGCTTGCCGAAACAAGCCCATATTTTGCACTAAAGAGAAACACGCCTTCCGCTACTCATCGCAAATAGTATTGCGCAACACGCCGATAGCATCCACATCAATTTCCACAATATCGCCCGGCTTCATATAAACAGGCGGGTTGCGCTTATTGCCAACGCCTCCGGGGGTTCCTGTAACGATCACATCACCGGGCTCCAGCGGAATAAAGGTCGAGATATAAGCAATCTGGCGCGGAATACTGTGGATCATCATCTGGGTGGTGGCACGCTGCATTTCCTGCCCATTAAGCCGCGTTACCAGGGTCATGGTCTGATCAGGCTGTATGGCATCGGCCGTAACCATCCATGGACCGAAGCCGCCCGTGCGCGCGAAGTTTTTCCCGGGGGCCCATTGCGATGTATGCGTTTGCCAATCACGAATACTGCCGTCGTTATAACAAGAGTATCCGGCTATATGCTTCCACGAATCGGCCTCGCTGATCCTGCGGCCGCCAGTGCCAATAATGACCGCGATCTCGCCTTCGTAATCCAGGCGTATCGATTCCGGGGGGCGCACAATAGCTTGTCCGTGCCCGACCTGCGATTCGGTAAGGCGTAAAAACAGCGTTGGGTTTTCAGTGATTTCGCGGCCGGTTTCGCGGACATGCTCGCCATAATTCAACCCCACGCATATGATTTTATTTGGATTAGGGATAACCGGAAGCAATACCAGATCGCTTAAATCGAGTGTGGGCTTGTGGTCTTGCAATGCCTTTTGCACCAACGAAATCGCGTTAGCGGCGATCAATGCCTTTAGATCCGGCGCCTGCGCACCCAATATGGGTTTTAAATCCAAAACCTTGTCATTAACCACGGCGCCGTACGAGGCAACGCCTTTATGCAAAAAACTGATGAGTCTCATGAAATGCCTTTCTTTTTAAGGGCCTGAATACGTGCTTTATAAAAACCTGGAATACGTGGCGTGCCGGTTACATCATTAAAACAATAGGTCGGCAATGGTTTTCTTTATTTAAGTTATTTGCATAATATGCGAAACTTGAATAAGATTCAAACAAAACAACCGGAACAAATAAACTGGTATTGCATAATATGAATAAAAGAGCCGGACTTTCGTTTAGCCATGTTGGAATCTTTGTATCCAACATTCAGCTCATGGCCGATTTCTACTCGAACGTCCTTGATTTCACCATTACCGACCATGGCATGCTGGATGGGCCAAACGGGCCTATAGAACTGGTTTTCACCAGCCGAGACCCCGACGTGCACCATCAAATTGTCCTGGTCTCCGGCCGGCCCGAGACCATCGACTTTAACGTGGTCAACCAAATATCTCTTACAGCAGACTCCGTCGAAACCCTTCAGTCGTTTTACCAGCGTTTAACCAACGCCCCCGTGACCGAGCTTTTGCCGGTTACGCACGGCAATGCCCTGTCTATCTATTTCCGTGATCCCGAAGGCAATCGAATAGAGCTCTACGTCGACACTCCATGGTATGTATCACAGCCCACGCGTGTACCCATGCCGATTGAACTTCCAGCAGACGAACTTATGGCATGGGCGGAAAAACATGCTCGCGGCCTGCAAGGTTTCAGACCGCGAAGCCAGTGGCGGGCCGAAATGGCGAAACGGATGGGTATTGAAGAAGACCCGCCCGCCC
>DATCVA010000160.1:0-4643 GCA_036567205.1 Eoetvoesiella sp.
AGGAACTGGAACGCGCCGTGCGCGATGAAGGCCAGGTCGTGTTGGGCTGGCGCGATGTGCCGGTGGACACAAGCATGCCCATGTCGCCCACCGTGCAAGCCTGCGAGCCTATTATCCGCCAGCTGTTTATTGGCCGCGGCCCCGACATCATGGTGCCCGATGCGCTAGAGCGCAAGCTGTACGTAATTCGTAAAACCGCCAGCCACGCCATTCAGCACATGCGGCTGGCGCACGGCCAGGAATACTTTGTGCCGTCGATTTCAGTGCGCACCGTGGTGTACAAAGGCCTGCTGCTGGCCGACCAGGTGGGCCGCTACTACCGCGACCTGGCCGACACCCGCGCGGTATCGGCGTTGGCGCTGGTGCATCAGCGTTTCTCCACCAACACTTTCCCCGCCTGGCCGCTGGCCCATCCCTACCGCTTAATTGCCCACAACGGTGAAATCAATACCGTCAAGGGCAACTTCAACTGGCTGCGCGCCCGCGAAGGCGTCATGCATTCCGCCGTGCTGGGCGACGATTTGCCCAAGCTCTATCCCATTGTTTACGAAGGCCAGTCCGACACGGCCACGTTCGATAACTGCCTTGAACTATTGGTTATGTCGGGCTACTCGCTGGCGCACGCCATGATGATGATGATTCCCGAAGCCTGGGAACAGCACACCACCATGGACGAAAGCCGCCGCGCCTTCTACGAATATCACGCCGCCATGATGGAGCCCTGGGACGGCCCCGCCGCTATTGCATTTACCGACGGCCGCCAGATAGGCGCCCTGCTGGATCGTAACGGCCTGCGCCCTGCCCGTTACCTTGTCACCGACGACGATATGGTGGTCATGGCCTCCGAAGCCGGAACGCTGTCGATTCCCGAACATCGCATCGTTAAAAAATGGCGCTTGCAACCAGGCAAAATGTTCCTGATCGATTTGCAGCAAGGCCGCATTATCGACGACCAGGAAATCAAGACCCAGTTGGCCAATCAGCGTCCCTACCGCCAATGGATCGAGCGCCTGCGCATCAAGCTCGACTCTCTTCCCGCGCCGCGTGAACACGACACACACGCCAAAGCCGCATCATTGCTGGATCGCCAGCAGGCATTCGGCTGGACGCAGGAAGACATCAAGTTTGTACTGCAGCCTATGGCATTAAGTGGCGAAGAGGCTACCGGATCAATGGGCAATGATTCGCCTTTGGCCGTGCTATCGAGCCGATCCAAACCGTTTTACAACTATTTCCGGCAATTGTTCGCACAGGTTACCAACCCGCCTATCGACCCCATTCGCGAACAACTGGTGATGTCGCTGGTGTCATTTATTGGACCCAAGCCCAACCTGCTGGACATCAACAATGTCAACCCGCCGCTGCGCCTGGAAGTGTCGCAGCCCGTGCTGGATTTGGCCGCCATGGCGCAAATCCGCAATATTGAATCGATTACGTCGCACAAATTCCGCAGCTACGAACTGGACATTAGCTACCCCACCGAATGGGGCCCGGACGGCATCGAAGCCTGTATTGCATCGCTCTGTTCGAACGCCGCTGACGCCGTGCTTAGCGGCTACAACATCCTTGTTATTACCGACCGCAATGTCGACAGCGAAAGGGTTGCCATCCCTGCGCTAATGGCCACATCGGCCATTCACTTGCACTTGATCCGCGCGGGGCTGCGCACCAAGACCGGCCTTATCGTGGAAACCGGCTCGGCCCGCGAAGTGCACCACTTCGCCTTGCTGGGCGGCTATGGCGCCGAAGCGGTTCATCCGTATCTGGCCCTTGAAACCCTGGCCACGCTGGACAACCCCGAAAAAGCCACCAAAAACTACATCAAGGCAGTCGGCAAGGGCTTGAATAAAGTCATGTCCAAAATGGGCATTTCGACTTATATGTCGTATACCGGCGCACAAATTTTTGAAGCCGTCGGCCTAAGTTCGGTGCTGGTCGACAAGTATTTTTCGGGTACGGCCAGCAACATCCAGGGCATCGGCATTTTTGAAGTCGCCGAAGAAGCCCTTCGTCTGCACAAAGCGGCGTTCAGCAACGACCCCGTGCTGGAAAACGCACTGGATGCGGGCGGCGACTACGCGTATCGCGTACGCGGCGAAGACCATGCCTGGAACCCCGACTCCATTGCCAAGCTGCAACACGCCACCCGCGCCAACAACTATGGCACTTATAAAGAATACGCGCAGCTTATTAACGACCAGTCGCGGCGCCACATGACGCTACGCGGCCTGTTCGAATTCAAGGTCGATCCATCGCGCGCGATTGCGCTGAATGAAGTGGAATCAGCCAAAGATATTGTGAAGCGCTTCGCTACCGGCGCCATGTCGCTGGGCTCGATCTCGACCGAAGCGCACGCGGTGCTGGCCGTGGCCATGAACCGCATTGGCGGCAAGTCCAATACCGGCGAAGGCGGTGAAGACGAGCTGCGCTATCGCGCCGAAATGCGCGCCGGTAAAAGCACAGTAAAAAAGGGCGACACCCTGGCGTCGTTTTTGGGTTCGGACCGTATCGAAGCCAATGTACCGCTGGCGACCGGCGACTCGCTGCGCTCGCGCATCAAGCAAGTGGCTTCCGGGCGATTTGGCGTGTCGGCCGAATACCTGACCAGCGCCGATCAGATCCAGATCAAGATGGCACAAGGCGCCAAGCCCGGCGAAGGCGGTCAGCTGCCGGGCCATAAAGTCACGGACTACATCGCCAAACTGCGTTACTCGGTGCCGGGGGTGGGCCTGATTTCGCCGCCTCCTCATCACGACATTTATTCCATCGAAGACTTGGCGCAGCTAATTCACGATCTGAAGAACGTTAATCCAAATGCCTCGATTTCGGTGAAACTGGTATCGGAAGTAGGCGTAGGCACAGTTGCCACCGGCGTTGCCAAAGCCAAGGCCGATCACGTGGTCATTGCCGGCCACGATGGAGGCACCGGCGCTTCGCCGGTTTCGTCCATCAAGCACGCCGGCACTCCATGGGAGCTGGGCCTGGCCGAAACCCAGCAAACGCTGGTTCTTAACAATATGCGCAGCCGCATCCGGGTTCAGGCCGACGGCCAAATGAAGACCGGCCGCGACGTGGCCATTGGCGCGCTATTGGGTGCCGATGAATTCGGCTTTGCGACCGCGCCGCTGGTAGTGGAAGGCTGCATCATGATGCGCAAATGCCATCTGAACACCTGTCCCGTCGGCGTGGCTACGCAAGATCCTGAACTGCGCAAAAAATTCCAGGGCAAGCCCGAGCATGTCGTGAATTACTTCTTCTTCGTCGCCGAAGAGGTTCGAGAAATCATGGCGCAACTGGGCATACGCCGCTTCGATGATCTGGTCGGCCGTGTCGACTTGCTGGACATGCGCAGCGGCATCGAGCACTGGAAAGCCAAGGGCCTGGACTTTACGCGCGTCTTCCACCAAGTGGTTTCAGAATCGCCGCTGCGCCAGGTTGAAACGCAAGACCACGGCCTGACGGGCGCGCTGGACCATCAACTGATCGAGCGCAGCAAAGCGGCCATCGAACGAGGTGAAAAAGTATCGTTCATAACACCGGTACGCAACCGCAACCGCACCATCGGCGCCATGCTGTCGGGCGTGGTGGCTGCGCAGCACGGCCACGAGGGCCTGCCCGATGACACGATTCATATTCAGTGCAATGGATCGGCCGGCCAAAGCTTTGGCGCGTTCCTGGCCCATGGCATTACGCTGGACCTGGTGGGCGAAGCCAACGACTATGTGGGCAAAGGCCTGTCGGGCGGACGAATCATGGTGCGCTCGCCCAACGATTTTCGCGGGTACGGCCCCGACCACATCATTGCCGGCAACACCGTACTATACGGCGCGCTTTCAGGGGAAGCCTACTTTAACGGCGTCGTAGGCGAGCGCTTTGCCGTGCGTAACTCGGGGGCTGCGGCTGTCGTGGAAGGCACCGGCGACCACGGTTGCGAATACATGACGGGCGGCACCGTGGTGGTGCTGGGAGAAACCGGCCGCAACTTCGCCGCCGGCATGTCGGGCGGCATCGCCTATGTGTGGGACCCGCAGCATACCTTCCGCCAGCAATGCAACCTGGCCATGGTCGAGCTGGAACCCATTGCCGCGCACGATGAGCAAACCGCTGCAGGCGAAATCGAAACCTGGCACAGCGCCATTCGCGGCGGTGAACGCGAAACCGACGAAACCATTTTGCGCCGCCTGATTGAAGACCACTATCGCTACACCGGTAGCTTCCGTGCGCGCGACCTGCTGGGCGACTGGGCGCGTGCCCGCACCGCCTTCGTCAAAGTAACGCCAGTTGAATACCGCCGCGCACTGGGCGAAATGTGGCGCGTTGCCAACCCTGATCAAATTGCTGCCTGAGGAACCAAAATGGGCAAAATTACTGGCTTTATCGAATTTCAACGCGTCAAAGAGGCGTATGAAGCACCCGTACATCGGCTAAAACACTGGAAAGAATTCGTCGCCACCCTGACGGACAGCGAAGCCAGGCAACAAGGGGCGCGCTGCATGGATTGCGGCATTCCGTTTTGCTCGACGGGCTGCCCGGTGAACAATATTATTCCCGACTGGAATGATCTGGTTTACAAGCAAGACTGGCGCCGTGCGCTTGACGTGCTGCACTCCACGAACAACTTCCCCGAATTTACCGGCCGTGTG
>DATCVA010000161.1:0-8812 GCA_036567205.1 Eoetvoesiella sp.
GCAATGCTTCATCGCCGAACTGGCACACCGGGCAGGGCAGGATCACAAGCAGTTCGCGCTGGATCTGATTGGCCCCCCACGAAAATTCAACCCGGGCACCATCTCCGACACCTGGAACTACGACGAATCACCCGAGATTTACCCCTACGATACCGGCCGCCTGCGCGACGTAATCGAGGCGGCGACGCGCGGTGCGCGCTGGGGTCGCACCCTGCCCAAAGGCCATGGTCTCGGGCTGGCCTTCTGCTACAGTTTCATGAGCTACACGGCCACCGTGGTCGAAGTAGCGGTGGATGACAAGGGTCAAGTCCAGGTGTTGGCTGTAGACATGGCCATTGACTGCGGGCCGCAGGTCAATCCCGAGCGCATTCGTGCCCAGATGGAAGGCGGAGCCATCATGGGGCTGAGCCTGGCATTGACCAGCGAGATCAGTTTCGAAAAAGGCCGTGTGAAGCAAAGCAACTTCCAAGACTACGAGGTGCTGCGCCACTCGGCCTCGCCGCGCACGATCCGAACCCACCTGGTGAACGACAACCACGCCGTGCCCCCCGGCGGCGTAGGCGAACCGCCAGTGCCGCCCGTTGCGCCAGCGCTATGCAACGCCATCTTCGCGGCAACGGGCAAGCGTGTACGGCAATTACCGGTACATACCATAACTTAAAAAGATTGCCGCTCAAGACGCGCCGTATGCCCGCACAGGCAATTCATATAACTGCCTGTGCCGGACGTTACTTGACGACGATATTGGCTTCTTTCGCAAGTTGCTCAATTTTGTTGTGCTCTGCCAGTTGTACACGCCCCAGGTCTTTCGGAGAGCTTTCGACGACATCAAACATCATCTTGTCGAATACTTGTTTAACTTCGGGTGCTTGCGATGCTTTATTAATTTCCCTGGCAAGCTTATCGGCGATTTCAGGTGGCAGACCGGCCGGTCCCCAGACGCCGTACCAAGATGAAAAATCGAAGCCCTCAACGCCACTTTCTGCGACAGTTGGAACATCGGGAAGTTTAGCTACTCTGGACGCGCTGGTAACCGCAATAGCCTTGAGTTTGCCTGAAGCAACGTACGGGTAGGATCCCGGCATAGGCGACGCAGCGGCGGAGACATGACCGCCTGCAACATCGGTTAGCTGAGGTGCCGCTCCGCGATACGCAATAATCTGCATGCCAAGCTTAAGGTCGCGGTTCAACATCTCTTCTACAAGATGACTTGAAGTGCCGTACCCGGAGGTCGCCCATGTAAGTGTCTCTTTATTCTTATTGGCAAGGGCCTGCATTTCTTTGAGCGAACTGAAGGGTGAGTCAGCGCTCGTAACGATCAACAGAGGCACTGTACCAATCTGTGCAATTGGGGTGAAGTCCTTCAGTGCATCATATTTCGCGTTAGCATTCACCAATGGCAGATAAATCTGACTCGACGCATGCAATAACAGCGTATAACCATCTGACTTCGATCGCGCCACCTGTTCGGCGCCGATCATGCCTGAAGCTCCAGGCTTGTTTTCAATGACAATAGACTGTCCCAGCTGTTTTTGTAATTGAGAGGTTACAAGACGGGCTACAGTATCGACAGAGCCACCCGGCGTGTAGGGGACTACAACCGTTATCGGCCTGTCGGGGTATGTGTCCGTCGCTCCATGAGCCTGGGCGGCTACGAGCGAGGCAATTCCAAGGGCCGCTCCTGTAACCGCACGCCGAACAATAGCTATCTGCTTCATTTTTTGTATCCTTATAAATTATGATCTTCGTGAGTCATAATCTAGACCTCGTCCCGCTTGCGGTCCAATATTGTTTCGATACTGGAGTTATTCGCTAACCGTATAACAAAGAATCCAGCTTCATGGCACGGCGAAAAAAACCTGATCAGGGGCGGGCCGCGGCAAGGATATCCAACAAAGGCTGAACATCATCAATTTGCTCCAGGCTGTTCGACAGCTCGATAACTTTTTCGATGTCATCGGAAGACAGGCAGGACCGAACAACATTGCGAAACTTGTCTTCAACTTCTGCCGGCTTAAGCGGATTTTCCGGACTACCGCGACGATGCAATACCTCTTGTGAAAACGTCTTGCCTGACCGCGTAGTTAGTGTCACTACCGCAGCGTGGCGAAAAGCCGGCCCCATAGCCTCAATTCTTGGATCGACGCGCGCTTTGATACGTGAAATGAATTCCAGGATTTTGGGGTCCGCCAGGCGTTCCTGACTGTACTGATCCACAAACGCCACACCATCAAAGGCAATCACAGCCAAGCTGTAGAACAGGTTCATTTGTGCCGCCGTAACGCCCTGCGCCTTATATTCCCAGGCACAGTGAACGTAAGTCATATGGCTGACACCAACCTCAATACTGGCAATATCATCTGGTTTCAAATGATGGTCTCTTATCAGCTGCGCTAGCGCATCGAGCGCCGCGTGGATGCTGGTTACGCTAGCGTGTGGCTTGTAGCCAATTTCTGCGGTCTCCCAGATAACGCCCAGACCATCCGTTAAGCGCTTGGCATCAGGTTTACCGGAGTATGAGCTAAGGTAGCCCCCATAGGGTGCTTCAAGCACATTAGTTATGCCTGTAAAATCCCTATCAGCAAGCAGGGCCGCGTAGACGCCACTTTGGGCTGCGCGGCCAGAATGAAATCGCTTGACCATGGCACCCTCTTGCGCAGCCATTAGACCGCCGGCCTGCGAGCCTACGATTCCCAACGCATGCTGCATACGTTTTGTATCTAAACCAAGCATACGACCCGCAACCCCGGCAGCAACAAAAACGCCGGAGGTCCCCTGAGGATGAAACCCTCTGAAAAACAAGTCCATGGTAGCTGCGTTACCGACACGCACTCCAACCTCATAGCCCGCGACCATCGCAGTGATCAAGTCCGTACCACGCCGCTTTCCCGTCTTCTCTGACAGGGCTGCCGCAACCGGCAATGCAATCGAACCCGGATGGACGATCGATTCCTTATGAATATCGTCCAGCTCAAAAGCATGGCCTGCAGTGGCATTGACCAGTACAGCGCCAGCCACTGAGGTTCTGCGTCCTGAGCCAAACAGAGACGCAACCGGACCGCACGCCTCCTCTTCAACCATGGCTTGCACTTTCTGCGTCCAGGGCAAAGTTGCGCCAAATAAGCAACACCCAATACTATCCAGAATACTGGTCTTGATTCTGCCGACTACGGCTGGTGGAATTTGATGAAACTTCAGGCCCGCCGCAAACGCTGCCAGGTCGTGCGTAGCGCTTTCCAAGAGAGGGGTATTTGGCTGGGTCATGGACTGTGCTCCGAAATGTAGTTAAACGGAATAGCGATATGTAAGCTGTGACGAGTTTTACGCTGGGCAAGTTACAGGCGCAAACAAAACACTGTGTTGCGGTGTTTTTATACTAAGGCGATGCGTTGACCACCCCAGTTTGCCCGGAACGTTTCCAACCGTTAAACAGAACGTTGTTTATTCAAGTAGTCGGCAATAGCGCTCACGACCGCCTCAGGCTGCTCCGGAAGCAGCGCATGTGCCGCGTTATCAATAGTTACGTCGGTGACGCGGCCCCCCAGGCTATCGCTTAACACCTTTGCAAACTGCTGCGGTGCTATCACATCGTATTGCGCTTGAAGATTCAATATTGGCGCCGAACCGCCCGCAAAAAAATCATCGACAGGCGTTCGCTTCTGGGCCAGAGTCTGCATAGTCATGAGGTTGGTATTCCATCCATCAAGCCATACGCTGGCATTGTTGCCAGGCGCAAAAAAGACTTGCTGCAAACTTTCTAAACGGGTCGATTGCGGAAGTGTCATGTCCCCACATACCTCAATCATTGCCCTGGTCTCATTACTGATGGGAAGGCCCTTGAAACCGGCCGGAACTTTCCCGGCAGAGCCCGCCAAAAGCAGCAGAGCGCGCACCAGGTCAGGCCGATCCGCAGCAACCGTCCTGGCGATCCAGTTTCCATGAGCGTGGCCAAGAATAAAGGCAGGGCCACTATCCTGACTTTCAATCACGGCGGCAATATCTTCAGCCCAATCGTGTAGCGTTTTTCCCTCTAAAGGCCCGACACTATCTCCATTGCCTCGCGGCTCGGGACGCAATACGCGATAACCAGCGGCAGCCAGCGGGGTGGAGATCTCTTCAAGATCTTCTGCGCCACGGCCCAATGATGGCAGCATGACGATAAGATCGCCGATCCCTTGCGCGTATACCTCCAGGCGTACGCCATTGCTTCGCTCTACGAAGAACCGCGTAACCTCGCTACATCCATTATTTTTTGCCACTTCCTCTGAAGCTGAACGTTCATTCTTTGAAAATACTTCCATCTCTAGTTGCCCTTTATATCGGTGATACTATGCTGTTTGTCCCGCAAACAACTATGGCAACTCTAGCGAACTTATGGTGACACGGCCAATATGGAATTCGGCTTACTGTTATCGGAACAATAACTAATGGATGTTCGTCAACTTCGATACTTCGTCACCGTCGCGGAAGAACTGAATTTCAGCCGTGCGGCGATTCGCCTTCATATGTCGCAGCCGCCCCTCTCGCAGCAGATTAAGGCTCTTGAGGACGAACTGGGTACCGCTCTGCTCATACGAACCCGCCGCGAAGTCAAGCTTACTGACGCAGGCAAGGTGTTCTTGCGCGAGAGCCGCGCGGTACTGTCACGGCTTCAATCGGCTGTTGACGTTACCCGTAGAACAGCCAAAGGCGACATCGGAGAGCTTCGGCTGGGGATGGCAACATCGGCGGTCTTCAATGTTATGCCGCAAATCCTGGAAAGGCTGAAAGACCAGTTTCCGCAAGCGGAAGTCTCCGTAACAGACATGGGCTCGCGCGATCAGATCCGTGCAGTTCTCCACGACAAACTCGACATAGGACTCATCCACGAACAACCGCACATAGAAGGTCTTGAGTTTCAGCACATCTTCAGCGAATCTTTAAGCCTGGCAATTCCCTGTAACCACCCGTTTGCCAATCAGGAACACATACAGCTAAGTGAACTGAAAGAACAGCCCTTCATCGCGTTTTCTCGCGACTACGCGCCAACATTGTTCGACAGCTTTATTGCCGCCTGCCGGGAAGGGGGGTTCAGCCCGCGAATCGCCCATACGGCACGCCACGCCATGACGATTTTTCAAATGGTCCGGCTTGGTCTTGGTGTTGCGCTGGTTCCAAGCTCGTTCGCCCGGAGCGCTAGTCCGGGGGTTACCTACCGCCGCATGGAAACCGTGACACAAAGCGTAAGCATCTGTGCAATCTGGCACCCCAAAAACCCCTCGAATCTAGTACATGCGGCGGTACGGGAAATTCTTGCCCATCCAATCAACTGACGCTAATCAACGGTCAGGACTGTAGGCTGTAATCGGGCACAGAACCATACTTGAGCAAAATGCTTAAATCAGTTTCGCCCAGGTTTTCAAACGCATTGCGCAAATTGGCCGTCGCAACATCGCCCAGCAACGGAACCAGCAGTTTTTCCGTCTTGCTTACTATGGCCTGAGCGCGGGACGGATTGGCCGCAGACCCCGATGGATCGAGAATGGTCTCGCGTATCCAGCTTCCATCTTCACTCTGCACCTCTACCCATCCACAAAAATGCGCGGGATAGAGGCTATCCAAGTGGGTGTCATGCACTAATTCTAGCTGTGTAGCTAACGCAACGACATCTTCGCCTTGCATGCGGGCATCCTCGAACTGCTCTGGCAATACAGCACCATCCAGCAACGCTACCGCTATACTGTACCGGCCGCTCATCTGTGCATTCAACGAACTTCCAGGCCGATAATCGTAGCCACATTGAACTATCACGACATTCGGCATGCCCACCCGGACTCGCGCGCCGCGAGTCCAACGATTCCGTAATTTCAACGCTGCGTCGACGTGAGGATGCACGCTGCCACAACAAGCGTAAGGTTTAAAGTTGGTCTCAGGAGCGTGCCACCTGTCTCCTAATCCATCGATTAGAAGATTAGCCTGCGGGCTATCTGAAAATGCGTTAAGGAATCCGCCATCTTGCGCCTCAAATATTTGAGTCGGGCCGCTAAGGCCCAGGGCGGCAAGCTCCCCCGCCATGATGCCGCTTTGGGCAGCCCGCCCCGGGTGGAACCGTTTGGAATCGGTACCGTCCGCAGTAAAGGCAAATAATCCTCCGGATTGCGTCCCGGCCAGTCCCAGCGCCCAACTTGTACGCTCTGAGTCCAGACCAAGCAAGACAGAAGCCGCAGCTGCTGCGCCCAGCGGCCCGCATACCGCCGTAAGGTGCCATCCACGCAACCTGGTCTGGGCGGGCTTTAGCGCTAAAGAGCTACGAATCATGACCTCGTAGCCGACGGCAATCGCAGCTTCAATTCGGTCAGGCGCCGAACCGATTGCTTCCGCCAGGGCAAATACAGCAGGCACTACAACCGCCCCCAAATGCACCTTGGCATTATGGAAATCGTCCAGCTCAAAAGCATGTACAGCCGCTCCATTTACAAGAGCCGCGTCAGAGGCACGAAGCGCTGAAGCGGGCTCGCCCCAGATATGGGCCGGCTGTTGCTTTGGTTCTGATGCAAGGGCCCACGAGCGAATCGCTTGCGTCCAAGGCTGTGTTCTTCCAGCCAAAGCACAAGCAAACGTATCCATGGCCAACAATCGCAAAGTTACCCGGACATCATCTGGAATATGGTCTCGCTGTATGCCGGATATCCACTGGGCCAGTGTTGCAGTGATTGGAGTCATGCATTGCCTTTCTATAAAAATGCCAGTCAAATGCCTACGATGCCCATCCACTGCCTCTAGTCGTTCGTGTTTGCGTAGGGATGGACCTTGGCGATTATTACGAAGGGCAGCAGTCTCGTTGCCTTCGATCTTTGCACTCTAGCTTGAGTCACGAGCACGGTCCAATACTGTTTTCAACCAACAGTTATATCCCTACAGATGCAATCTTTACCGTGAGCCATAACGAGTTAAAAGCTTGGCAAACCAGGAGCGTCCGTATAGGGGACCACCCACGCGCGAAACAACGCTTGAATTAAGGCTGCCCGTACTCATCAGGCAGCCTTCGACCTGCTTAGAATTCGACTGTAGCGCCGTCTTCCGGGATTTCGACGCGATCCTGGATGTTCTTTTCTTTCACATATCCCCTCAGTTCTTTACGGGTTTGGAACATGTGATTGATGGCATCCATGTGCGTGGCGACGATGGTCGCATCGGGTGCCGCTTGGGAAACGCGCAACACGTCTTCCTTGCCCATGATGATGGAGCCTTCATAGTCGCTCATGATCAGCCGGAACCGTCGCCGCCATTGACTGTTGCCTGCACTTGCTTCGCGAGCGCCACGGTTCCGAGGCGGCCAATCATATCGCCCGATTGCTTGTCACGCCGCCGCACCGGCCGGGCGGCCAGGCACAGTACATCGAACGGCCGGTGCCCAAGCTTCTCAACGATAATCGCCTGCCCGGCGTATTGGAGTGGGCACGTGAGAATCTGCAGGAACCTCTGTCGCTCGACACGCTGGCCGATGTCGCCAAGATGAGCCGGCGCACCTTCACTCGGCGCTTTCGGGAAGCAACCGGCACCACCGTTACCAAATGGCTGAACGCCGAACGGGTCGCCAGGGCGCAGCAGTTGCTGGAAACCACCGACATGCCGATCGAATGCATCACGTCAGAGGCCGGTTTCGGTACGACCTTGGCGCTGCGCCAGCAGTTTGCAGCCCAACTGGGCACGTCGCCGTCCAATTATCGGCGCAATTTCTGCAAAACGTTAAGCTCGGTAGCGTAACTGTCGGCCTTCCGGCACGGGCGGCTAAGAAGCCATCCCAACGTCTGTGGGCAGATAGGCTGTCACAATTTTTCCCTCAAGCGGCCTGTGCCTGTTGCGAACGTGAAGTCAGGAAGGTCAGGAAAGCCGCAAGCAGCAGCACCACTGCGCTCGCCACGAAGGCGCTCTGGTAGCCGCTCGCATCGAACAGCAAGCCGCCAACGGTAGAGCCCAGGGCGATCGCCAACTGGATTACTGCCACCATCAGCCCGCCGCCGGCCTCGGCGTTCTTGGGCATGGCTTGAGCGATCCAGGTCCACCAGCCAACAGGGGCCGCAGTAGCCATCAGCCCCCAAAGGCCGAGCAGCAACGCAGCAGCAGCCACGCTGGGCCCAAAGGGAATCAGCGCCATAGCGATGACTGCCATCAAGATTGGAATGATAGTCAAGGTTCGGTACAAGCCCCGCTTAAGAAACATGCCGATGATCGTGGTGCCGATAAAACCTGCAATGCCAATAACAAGCAAAATGAGCGACAGCGTGGACACGTCAGCATGCGTAACCGTTTCGAGGAACGGTCGCACATAGGTGAACAACGCGAACTGCCCCATGAAGAACGCGCCGACAGCCAGCATGCCCAGGGTTACCAAACGGTTTTTGAATAATCTGAAGACGTTGCCGGACCCCGCCGCGCGCGGCTGAGCCGGCATGGAAGGAAGGCTGATCCATTGCCAGACGAAGGCGACAGCCGCCACGGGCACCAGGCATAAGAACGCGCCACGCCAGCCGATGATCGAACCCAGGTAACTGCCCAAGGGGACGGCCACTACCGTCGCCAGCGCATTGCCGCCATTGAAGATGGCCAGGGCACGCGGTACTTGGTGGGACGGCACCAGCCGCATCGCTGTGGCCGCCGACATGGACCAGAAGCCGCCCACGACCACACCGATCAGCGCACGGCCCACCATATACGTCAAATAGTTCGGGGCCAACGCGACAACGGCACCGGAGATGGCCATCAGCACTGTCAGCCCCAACAATAGCGTCTTGCGGTTCAGACTGCCGGCGAGCACCGAAATCGACAGGCT
>DATCVA010000162.1:0-14982 GCA_036567205.1 Eoetvoesiella sp.
AAGCCAAGCCAAGCCAAGCCAAGCCAAGCCAAGCCAAGCCTAGACCTAGGCTAAGCACACCAACCGTCCCAGAGGCGCTTCAATCATTCCCGCCGCGACGTGTTAAAAAATCACCGACATCTTAAAAACGCCAACGAAGCATTAAAAGCCAACAAGCATCAAAAACTAGCAAAGCGATCCATAACCCGCAATCTACAGCATCACCCCTGCACACCGCCTACAGCAAAAAAATCGATGCCAGACCAAGGAAAATGAAAAAACCCAGGGAGTCGGTTGCAAAAGTTAGCAGCACCGACGACCCCATGGCCGGATCCTTGCCAAAACGGTCGCGCATGATGGGGATGAGCACGCCCAGGGCAGCGCCAATCAGCATATTGCATATCATGGCCGCCATCATGACAGCCGCGACCGCCAGCGAGCCTGAAATGACCCAGGCGAAAGTGGCGGTAACCACGCTGCCGCAGGCTCCCACCAAAAAAGTGACAATCAACTCGCGTTTAACCAATTGCCAAAGATTAGCGTCGGTAACGCGTCCCACTGCAAGCGCCCGAATAATCATAGTCATGGTCTGATTGCCCGAGTTGCCGCCTATGCCCGCCACAATCGACATCAGAAAAGCCAGAATAACAATCTGGCTAACGGTTTCCTCGAAGCGGGACGCCACGAACGACGCCACCGACGCGGTGAACAAGTTGACCAGCAGCCACGGTGCGCGGTTCTTGATGGCGTTAAAGACCGGTGCAAACATGTCCTCTTCTTGCAGACCCGCACGCGACAATGCCTGTTCTTGAGAGTCTTCCTGAATCACGTCCACCACCTCGGCGATGGTGACGCGACCAATCAAACGGCCCCGGTCGTCGACAACAGGTGCGGAAACCAGGTCGTAGCGCTCGAATGCGCCGGCTGCATCGGCGTCCGAGTCGAGTGGATTCAACGTTAAATAATCAGTGTCCATTACGGTCGAGACATCGACCTCGGGTTCACTGACCAATAAGCGTGAAAGAGCCAGAGTACCCAGTAGTTTGTCCTGGCGATCAACGACGAAAATCTGATCAGTATGATCCGGCAGCTCGTGCAGACGCCGCAGGTAACGTAAAACGACTTCCAGCGACACGTCCTCCCGGACCCGCACCATTTCGAAGTCCATGATGGCGCCGACGGTGTCCTCGGGATAGCCCATGGCTTCGATTAACTGCGCCCGTTCTGCGTCGGTAAGCCCTTTTTGCACCGCAGCGATAACGTCTGCGGGCAGATCGGCCGCCAGATCGGCGATCTCGTCGGCATCCATTGTGCCCGTCGCTGCGATCAGGTCCTGGTGATCCATGGATTGGATCAGCGACTCGCGGGCCCAATCGTCGACTTCGAGCAACACATCGGCGTCATGTTCGGCGTTGACCAATTGCCACACGGCCTGACGTTCGTGGACGGGCAACGACTCTAGAATGAAGGCGATATCGGACGGATGCAAGTCGTTGATAATCGACTTGATTTCGTTTTCGTGCTGTCGATGGAGTATGCCTTCGAGCAGGTTAGACCGATCGTCCTGTTCGTATTGGCGGTGCGCGAGCGCTTCGACAACTTCGTGGCGCTTCAGGATGGACTGCAGTTTCTGTAGCGCGAGTTGTGCATCTTCAGGGTCAAGCCTGCGGGGTATGACGATGGGTGCGCTTTCAGGCTGGACGGGGGTTTCCGACATAGGCAAGCCTTTTAAACAGAGGGAAGAGCGCGGCTTCGACGATTCTCGTCTGTCGCAACGTAGGTAAGGGTTGCTTCGGTAACCTTGACCACCTCAAGCTCGAGGCGCTGGCGTTCGGAATACACCTCTACGGAAACTGTGATGGAGGTTTTGCCGACCTTAATGATTTCAGCGTAAAAACTTAACAAGTCGCCCACAAACACCGGATGCTTGAACACAAATGCATTAACGGCAACAGTTGCCACACGCCCGGCGGCGCGCCGCGTGGCGGGGATGGATCCGGCAATATCAACTTGTGCCATGATCCAGCCGCCAAAGACGTCACCGTGAATGTTGGCATCGGACGGTTGAGGCATGACACGTAGAACCGCGTGGGTCTCGGGGGGCGGTAAAACGGTAAGGTGGGTAGCGTTCAAGACAGCGGCTCCAGGGAAAATTGCTCCTGCAAAGCAGGTGGGGCGTCGTTGCGCGACGATGTTGGGAGAGCTAAACCCGATGCCCTGCCAACAGATGGCAGGCCATTTTAACGGTAACCACCCCTCTTGTGAGCGAAGAGGAGGAATAAAAGCGCTGACTGTCGCTTGCGCTGGTGTCCGGCGCTCCTGCTGACGTTGCCAGGGGCTTGGATGTTTGACTCAATCATGTAGTATTTGCCCAAACAGCGAATGCTGATCACGGTATTATCGAAGTATTGACATTGTGAAGGTCGGGCCATGCAGAAACCCTGGTTGCTCCATTATCCTAAAGACGTTCCTGCTGAAATCAGCACGGACGGTTATCGCTCTCTGGTCGATTTGCTAGACCGTGCATGCCAGGCCTATGGCCAGCGCCGGGCCGTTACGTTCATGGGCAGCAGTCTGCTATACAGCGATCTGGATCAAAAGGCGAATGATGTCGCCGCCTGGATACAGCAGCAGGGATTGCCACAGGGCAGCCGTATTGCCTTAATGATGCCCAACCTTGTGTCGTACATGGTCATTATGCTGGGTGTATTGCGCGCAGGAATGGTGGTGGTCAATGTGAATCCGATGTATAAGGCCCGCGAGCTCGAGCACCAGCTTGCCGACAGTGACGTCGCCCTTATTTTTATTTTCGAAAAGTTTGCGTCAACACTGGCTGCGGTTCCTAAAGACGCTCAGCCTGAACGTGCTGTGCTTGTGTCGCTGGGCGATTTAATGGGGCTCAAGGGCCATTTGCTTAACTTTGCGCTGCGTTATGTGCAAAGGGCAATTCCCGCGTATCAGTTGGATAATGCGGTCCGGTTTTCCGATGTGCTCAGGCAGGGGGCAAGCGGGGCTTTCGCACCTCCGGCCATTGGTATGGATGATGTGGCTATCCTGCAATATACGGGCGGTACAACAGGAGTTCCCAAAGGGGCGATGCTGACCCATAGCAACCTGGTGGCCAACGTCTTGCAAGTGCAGGCTGTTGCGCGGCCGGTGCTGGGCGACGCGCCGGGTCAGCCGTTGACCATGCTGACGGCCTTGCCCCTGTATCATATTTTTGCTTTAACAGTATGCGGGCTGTTTGCCGCCCATGCGGGCATGTGCAGCGTGCTTATCGCAGATCCGCGTAATTTGCGCTCGATCATCAAAGCGTGGCGCAGCGATCCCATCAATATTTTTCCGGCGGTTAACACCTTGTTTAACGGACTGGTCCATCAGCCTGATTTTGCCAAACTTGATTTTTCGGGGTTGCGCTTGTGTTTCGGCGGCGGTGCGGCTGTACAGCGCGCGGTGGCGGAAAAATGGCATAGCGTAACGGGACTGCCGTTAATCGAAGGCTACGGCTTGTCCGAGACCTCGCCGGTGGCGCTGGTGAATCCTACCAATTCTACGCAATACTCGGGTGATATTGGGTTTCCGCTGCCTTCAACCGAGGTCGTGGTACTTGGCGAAGCAGATCGCATCGTGCCTTATGGCGAGACCGGTGAGCTCGCTATACGGGGTCCGCAAGTCATGAAAGGCTACTGGAGACAACCCGATGAAACCGCTAGTTCGTTTACGGCCAATGGCTTTTTTAGAACAGGTGATATTGGCATCATGAGCGATCAAGGCCGGGTGCGCATTGTTGATCGCAAAAAGGACATGATTCTGGTTTCGGGGTTTAATGTTTATCCCAACGAAGTCGAGCAAGTTGTAGCATCGCATCCGGGAGTGCTTGAGTGTGCTGTGGTCGGGGTGCCTAGCGCGGAAACCGGCGAGATGGTCAAGCTGTATGTCGTCAAAAAAGATTCCGGGCTAACAGAACAGTCGTTGCGCGATTGGTCTGCCGAGCGGCTTACCGGCTATAAGCGTCCTCATGTCATCGAGTTTCGAAACGAGCTGCCGAAAAGTAATACCGGCAAAATTTTAAGGCGTGTTCTGCGCGACGAGACCGTCGAGAAAAACAAGGGGTAGTCGTCTTGCAGGCGCTGAAGGAAGATTGTTTGCGCCGTCTTGCCCTTGCAGGGCACTAGCGTGACGGCGCGGCCAAGTGCAATTGGATCATGGCGTCCAGTGCAGGCGCTGTGTAGCGATTGCCTGCATATACATAGCCTTTAACTGGCCATGGGTCGACATGGTGCATGTCTTCGGCAATGCCTCCGGCTTCGCGTACCAGTATAGTTCCGGCTGCTACATCCCACGATGCAAGCCCCATCTCCCAGTAACCATCGTAGCGTCCGCATGCAGTCCACGCCAGATCCAGCGCTGCCGACCCGAGGCGGCGTATACCCCGGGCGGTATTAATGCCATTGTGCAGGGTGGGCATGTATTGATCGGCGAATGAAAAGTCTCTGAATGGGAAGCCGGTTGCCAGGACGGATTCGCTTAAGGTTTCGGTTTCAGAACAGCTGATTCGGTATTCGTTAAGCCAGGCGCCAACCCCATACATCGCCGAGAAAAGCTCTTCGCGGTTGGGGTCGTACACGACGCCGATGACTGGCGTATCGCAGCGTAGCGGTTCGTTACCCGCTAAAACGGTACCGGCATGGGCAATAAGGGCAATGGATACGGCATAGTGAGGGATGCCATGCAGGAAGTTGGTGGTGCCATCCAGCGGATCGATGTACCACGTGGCAGGACCGGAGTTTTCTCCTCCGGTTTCTTCAGCCACGATGCCGAAGGCGGGCGTGCGTTCGCGCAAAATATCGATAATGGCAAGTTCTGCTTCGCGGTCGGCCTGCGAGACCAGATCATTTTTTGCCTTCTTGTCAATAATCAGATCTGAGCGATGATGCGCGTACGATTGCAAAATGGCTGCCGCAGCCCGTGCCGCGTTTATCGCGTCGTTCAGGCATTCGCTAAGATGAATAGGGGATGATTGCATACGAGTTTGCCGTGTACATTTGATCGGGAAGTACTTAGTGTACGCAACATTATGCCTTGCGTCCTGCCGGGTTGCATGGACGCCACGGTGTGTTTTTTAAGAGTTTTATGGGCTATTTTTTTGAACCGCTAATTCCGGCACGTTTAGAGTTTCGCGCGGACGGCATTCCTTTTAGCGAACGCTACGGCGATATATATCACGCCGAGATGGGGGCGCTGGCGCAGGCCGAGTACGTTTTCATGCAAGGCAATCAGTTGCCCGAGCGGTGGCGGGGGCGCGATACGTTCACGATCTGTGAAACGGGCTTCGGGCTGGGACAAAACTTCCTGGCCGCCTGGCACGCGTGGCGCTCCGATCCGTCACGCTCAAGATGTTTGCATATGGTCTCGTTCGAGGCGCACCCATTTTCGCGAGCAGATATGCAGCGGGTGCTGCTCGGCTCGTTGCCTGCGTCGATTAAAGCGCTGGCAGCGCAACTGCTTGCGGTCTGGCCGCCGCTGCTTCCGGGCCTGCATCGCTTAGAGTTCGAGGGCGGCGCGGTAACGCTGACCTTGGCTTTCGGACCGATCAAGCATTTTTCCAGACAGGTTGAGGCTGCGGTTGACGCATTTTTTCTGGATGGGTTTTCTCCCCGCAAAAACCCGGAGATGTGGACGCGCTCTTTATTTGGACAACTGGTCCGAATGGCGAATGCCGGCGCTACGCTGGCAACATGGTGCAGTGTCGGAGAGGTCCGCCGTTCGCTGGCCGATGCGGGGTTCCTGGTGTCGAGATCGCCCGGTTTTGGAAGCAAGCGTGCCATGACGGTGGCAGTGTTGAGGTCGCATATGGGACGGACCTGGCCGATTGCTCCTCCCTCCGATTCCGTGCTGATTGTTGGCGGCGGCCTGGCTGGAGCAGGAATTGCGCACAGCCTGGCGTTGCGAGGCTTGCCAAGCATTGTCGTCGATCCGGTCTTCGCGAACGGACTGGGTGCAAGTCATCAGGGGCATCGCGCGGCGGCGCTTACCCCTTTAATTTCGAAGGATGATGATATTCGTGCCCGATTGAGTCGTGCGGGTACCTTGCGTGCTTTGCATCGCTGGCAATCGCTGCCCTTGCCGGCACGGCCAGTGCGTTGCGGTACGCTTGAACTGGCCTCGGATGAGGACGATGCTTTACAGCGGCGAAACGTACTTGGCGCTTTGTCGTTTCCATCGGAATGGGTGTCATGGCTGGATAAAAGGCAGGCATCGGAGCAGGCCGGTTTTAAAGTCAAGTATGGTGGAGTTTATTTTAGCTATGGCCAGTTGGTACAGCCCGCGCCGCTTATCCAGGCATTGCTGAGCCGGCCGGAAGTAAGTTGCCTGGACAGGCGGGTTGCAACGCTCGAACGGGTGTCGACAGGCCAATGGCTGGCCAAAGACTCCTTTGGCGCCCGGGTCGCGCTGGCCTCGACGGTGGTGCTTGCCAATGCCGCTCAGGCCAAAACCTTGCTTTCCGGTATGCCCTGTTTAAACGATTTTCCAGCTCTGGCGGGCATGCAGAACATCGCGGGGCAGGTAAGTTATTTCTCCTCCGCAGCATCAGGTCTAAATTCGAAACATGTACTGGCGGGCGAAGGCTATTGGTTACCTGCCGTAAATTATGTTAGTGTGGGGGGCAGTACCTACGTTCCAGATGCAACAAATAGTGTAGTAACAGATCAAGGGAATCGGGCGGTTGTTGCCAAGGTGGCAGTGCTTTTGAATGTACACCCCGCCGAGGCGGAAAAATGGCTTGATGCTTCAGGCGGCTGGGCAGGATGGCGCGCAGTTGCAAGCGGGCGCTTGCCTGTAATAGGTCAGCTTGGCCATGCGTCCGGGTTATGGCTGGCCTGTGCGTATGGTTCGCGCGGACTGACGTGGTCGGCCTTGGCCGGTGATGTTATTTCGGCACGGCTATGCCAGGAGCCCGCCATACTTGAACGCGAGTTATTGAAGTCTGTTGCTCCACGTTGATCCGGTTTTGATGGCTTTTAAACACGCATAAATACAAGCGATTTTATTTTATAGCGTAAATCCGTCAAAATAACGTCTTTTAAATGCTTTTTGGGCTTCGCCCGAGGATTGCGCTGTGCCGCCCAAGTCTGACCTTGCTCACGTGACGCAACTTATTGCTCTGAACTTTCTAACGGCGAAATCCACCCGTGCGGATTTTGCCTTTGTCGATACCGATTTGCAGCTTCAGATCGAAGCGCATGCACCGGGCGTTTACCGTTTGCGTTGCGGCCGGGACAAGTCCCTGCTCGACGAAAAACCAAGCGCCCGATCCAAAGCGCACGCTGAAATGCTGCTGGCCCGCCAAGAGCCGGTGGGCGAGCTTTCCGTAAGCTCGATCGCCGACTCCGAGTGTAATGGCTGGCGGCTCGAGCAGGGTGATATTGTGCTCGAACTAACCACTGCGCCTTTGCAGTTGGCCTGGTATCGGGGCGAAGACTGTGTGCTGCGCACCCAGTCTCGGGCTGAATGGGCGAATCAAGCATCCGGCGATACGCCCGCATGGCATTTTGCTCTCGAACTCGATAGCGAAGACGCTTTGTATGGTCTGGGCGAAACCTTTGGCGATCTCGACCGACGGGGCGAACGGATTGTATCTGATCAGCCGCAAGCGCGTGCCTTGCCGCTGGCCTGGAGCCCTAAGGGGTGGGGGGTATATGTAAACAGCCTGAGTCGTGTTCAGCATGATCTGGGGGCAAGTACGGCCGATGTATACACCATGGATTGGCAGGGGCAGGTTCTGGACGTATTTGTTTTTGTCGGGGAACCTGGCGAGATATTAAATCAATACACAGCCTTAACCGGCCGTGCGGGCCAGCCGGGTTTATGGCCTATGGGGGTTTGGCTTGACCAGGCTCCGGGTCAGTCCGTTGACGCTACACTTAACACCATCGAACAACTGCGCGCCAGCCAGTTCGCGCTTGACGCGGTCAAGCTGGCTACTCCCGGCATCGTCGGATTTCAGGCCGATAAACCAGCCTTCGAATGGGACGCCAGCCGCGTCGACGATCCGCGTACAATGCTGGCGCGTTTTCAGGCTCTTAACATCCAGGTTGCGGCACCTTCTTTTCCGGGCGTTTTGGTTGGCACCGAGATGTTCGACGAATGGGAGGATCGTGGCTGGTTGCTCATTAACGATGACGATGGCAACGCCCATGTTTTTGAGGGCAACTCCTTTAGCTCGGGTAAATCGTTTGGTTTGCTCGACCTTACGCATAAAGACGTCTATAAGCTATGGTCTGAACGCCAGCGCCAGCTTTTTGACGAGGGCCTGGGCGCACCCGTTTGCGATGCGCAGTTCGATATTCCCGACGGAATCACAGCGCGCGGAGGCGAGGCCGCCGATGTGTTGCGCACAATCTATCCGCTGTTAGTACGTCAGGCGCTATTTGATGCCGTGGCGGGGCATAAAACGCCGCAGGAAGGCGTTGTATGCAGCTCCGATCTGTTTCCGGCGGTACAGCGTTTTGCATGGCAGCTTGGCCCCCAGGTAACTAATGACTGGTCAGGGCTAGAGCGCACCCTGCGCGGTGCCTTATCGTTGGGAGATAGTGGGGTGCCTGTCCAGATGCACACCCTCGGTTCGTCATCCCAGCCCGTTGACGCCATGACCTCCGAACTATATATACGTTGGCTTGCAATGTGCGTATTTTCGGGTAATTTCAGTATTCAGGGGCTGCCGGCCTTGTTGCCTAGCGCGTTCGATGAAAAAACGCGAGAGCTTGCTGGGCACTGGCTGCAATGGCGGTACCGTTTAATTCCGTATGTGCTGGGCATTATCGAAGATTCCGTCCGCACGGGCCTGCCAGTGCAAAGGTCCATGGCGCTGGCGTTTCCGAACGATCCGGTAGCGCAGGCATGGGATACTCAGTATTTGTTGGGGCCGGCCATTTTAGTGGCTCCGGCCTTGCAGCCGGGCAAGCAAATAAAGGTTTACCTGCCCGAGGGCGATGCCTGGTGGGATCTGAACACTGGCTGGCGTTATGAAGGCGGAACAACCTGGACGGTCGAGGCCGGCCTTGATACTTTGCCGATTTTTGGCCGTGAAGGGCATATGCTTTGTTTAGGGCCGGCCGCGCAGCATACTGGGGAATTCAATTCAGCGCGTATTCTGGACGAGGTCTGGATGTTTGGCATGCCCGAGCACAGCCCGGTTGTCATGCGCAATAAAATACGCGTCATGCAGATGCAGGGCTCCAGCTATATTAAAGGGCTCGAAGGTTTGCGCATCTTGCCCTCCGAAGGGCTTGAGGTTAAGCGCCGCGGAGCCGAGGTGCGTATTTCCAGGGCTCGTTAAACCCGACCCGCCCGATACAGGATGGTCGGTGGAACTTACAGAAAGGGCTGATTCAGCAAAAGTTGAATCAGCCCTTTTTGCATTAATGGGAACAGAAATCGCGATCATGGCATCTAATGTCGTAATAGCATCGTCTCTTCTTAATAGGGTTCCGCCATGCCTCTCGCTCTTGTCAAAACACCTACTGATTCGAACTTATCGGATAAACACCTGGCTGAGCGGATTGCACAAGGCGACCGTGCTGCGCTGACCGCCCTGATGCGCCGTTATAACCAGCGCCTGTATCGTGTCGCCCGAAGTGTTTTGCATAATGAGGCCGATGCCGAAGAAGCCGTTCAAGAGGCATTTTTTCTTGCCTTTAGGGCCATGGGAAAGTTTCGCGGTGATTCGTCACTGGCTACGTGGCTGGTGCGTATCGTGCTTAACGAATCGAATCATCGCTTGCGTAAAAACATTCGCCTTTCATCGTGGCTGGAGTTTGACGATGCGCTGGTGCGTGCCGATGAAATGACCGAGACGACGATGGATAAATTCTCCCCGGACCGACCCGAGCAAGCGCTGGCGCGAGCTGAAACACGGCGCCTGCTTGAGGCAAAAATTGATCAGTTGCCCCCCGTGTTTCGTACCGTTTTCGTAATGCGCGCTGTTGAAGGAATGTCGGTTGACGAGACGGCCCTATGTTTGGGGGTACCCGCGGCTACCGTGCGAACCCGCTACTTCAGGGCAAGGGGTATGTTGCGCAAACTACTGGCCCACGAAATCGGCACCTCTTTGGAGGAGGCGTTTTCTTTTGCCGGCGCGCGCTGCGATCGTATCGTCGCCAGCGTTCAGGCGCGGCTCGATGATTTGCAGGTGGATCGCGTCTGATTATCTGAGTTGTTTCCTTCTAGGAGCATTACCATGTCATTTCTAGCATTTGTTCATAATCCTCAGGCCCGCGATTCGCGGCGCGCGTTTCTGGGGCAGTCAGGCTTGTTGTTATCAGGTACCGCCGTAGCCTTGATGGCTGGGAGGAGCGCGTTGGCGAAGGGCAAGAGCACAGAGTCGGTGGAGTCCGACGTTCGTATTTTGAACACGGCGCTGTCTGCCGAGCTCGAGGCTATCGCGGCTTACCAATTGGGCGCCGAGAGCAAGCTTCTTGAAAAACCTGTTCTTGATCTGGCTGTTACTTTTCAGGGGCAGCACAAAGAGCATGCCGATTTGTTGTCGAAGACCATCGTGACGTTGGGTGGGAAACCGGCGCAGGCCAAGGCGAAATACACCTTCCCGATCGAGACGCTTAAAACGCAGGCTGACGTATTGCGCTTTGCTTCGCTTCTGGAAAAGGGCGCTGTCAGTGCTTACCTGGGGGCGGTGCCTGTGTTTGATAATCGCGATCTGGCCAAGGCAGCCGCAAGCATTCTGGGCGATGAGGCCATGCACTGGGCCATACTGCGAAATGCTCTGGGACAGCCGCCCGTGCCAGTGGCGTTTATGTCATGAGCAACATGAGTCGCTCGCAATGGGCCGGTTTTATCGCTTGTTGTCTGGGTTCGTCGTTTATGTTTGTGCAATCTGGTGTTCGTTCCGAACCGTCCATTGCTGGCGACTCGGTACGAGGTGAGTCGATTTACACGCGATGCCTGGCCTGTCATGCGCTGGAGTATGACCGCACGGGACCCAGGCATTGCGGTTTGTTCGGGCGTAAAGCCGGATCAGTCGAAGGCTTCGTGTATTCAGCGGCAATGAAAAACTCCAACATCGTTTGGAACAGCGCGACGCTGAATTGGTTTTTAGAAAATCCGATGAAGGCTATTCCAGGGACGGCCATGGGGTATGCAGGTATTCCAGACCCTCAGGAGCGTGCCGATCTTATTGCTTATTTGAAAAAGGAAAATGCTTCGCCCCGCTGTGCGGGTAAGTAGCGCGTGTTTGGTTGAATTGCTTTTGCCGAGTTATCAATTTGACAGCGAAGAAAAAAGGCGTCATAATTTCGTTCTTCGGTTGTGGGATGGTAGCTCAGTTGGTAGAGCACCGGACTTTTAATCCGTTGGTCCCGGGTTCGAGCCCCGGCCATCCCACCAGTAGTAAAAGTAAACATTAAAGCCGCCTTAACCAGGCGGCTTTTGTTTTTTCTGGTGCAACAGTTGCGATTATGACAAGAGGAAAACCGGGGCAGTCATGGTAAATTGCCTTGTGCGGGCGGGCTGCTGTATGGCAACCGCTTTGCTTTTGCGGCGGCTATTGTTTTGGCCGGAACCAAGGTTTTCGTTAACGTTTTAATTTTCCAACAAAGATTCCGCTTTGATTCGCCTAGAGAACATTCATAAAGCCTATGTTTCGCCTGGTCGCACTTCGCATGCATTGGCAGGCATCGACTTGCACGTTAGGCAGGGTGAAGTCTTTGGCATTATCGGGCGCTCGGGGGCGGGAAAAAGTACGCTGATACGTATGCTCAACTTGCTCGAGCGGCCCAGTCAGGGCAACGTCTGGGTACGCGATCAAGACATTACGCAATTTCAAGACTCTCAATTACAGCAGTTCCGGCAAAAGGTCGGCATGGTGTTTCAGCACTTTAATTTGCTGCGCTCGCGTACTGTGCTCGATAATGTTTGTTTTCCATTGAAACTGGCGGGTATGCCGCGAGCGGCTCAGTTGCAGCGCGCGCACGAGGTGCTGGCTTTGGTTGGTTTAAGCGACCAGTCAAAAAAGTATCCGCGGCAATTGTCAGGCGGACAACAGCAGCGCGTAGGTATTGCGCGCGCCCTGGCCAACAGACCCGAGTTGTTGCTATGCGACGAAGCGACTTCGGCGCTTGATCCGGAGACGACGCAATCAATATTACGCCTGCTGGCCGATATCAATCAGCGCTTTGGCCTGACCATTGTTCTTATTACACACGGGATGGATGTGATTCGTGCCGTTTGCGACCGTGTAGCCGTTATAGACGCCGGTAAAATCGTCGAGCTGGGCGACGTGCTCGACGTTTTTTTGCATCCCCGGCACGAGGTTACCCAGTCGCTGCTGTCTGAAAGTGGTGTCGACTCCCAGAGCTGGCGTGAAATGGCCGCAGGCATCAACGGATGCATAATTCGTCTAAGCTTTCGCGGCGATGCCGCGGGGCAGCCCACGCTAAGCAGGGTCAGCCGCGAGCTCAATGTTAATCTCAGCATTTTACAAGGCGCGGTAAGCCGGATTAAAAACACTCCTTATGGGCAGTTGGTATTGGCGGTACACGGCGAGGACCTCCAGCTAGAGCAACTGACACAGTTTTTTGCGGCCGAAAATATTGAGTGTGAGGTGTTGCAATCATGATGTTTGCCAATCTGGATTGGCCGCTTATTGGCGAAGCGACAATTGATACCTTGTTGATGACCGGATTTTCGTTAGTGTTTACCGTGCTGATCGGGTTGCCCTTGGGCATTGTTCTGTTTCTGACCAGCAAGCGCCAAATGCTGGACAATGCACCGGTCTATCAGATTCTGTCGTTTGTTGTGAACGTATTGCGCTCGGTGCCTTTTCTGATTTTGCTGATCGTAATGATCCCGCTGACCCGTGTTCTGGCCGGAACTTCCCTTGGCGTACAGGGGGCGATTCCGCCGCTGGTCCTTAGCGCCGCACCTTTTTTTGCACGGCTGGTTGAAAATGTATTGCGTGAACTGGATCCGGGCGTAACCGAGGCATGCCGGGCTATGGGGGCCAATTCACGTCAAACGGTACTGATGGCTTTGATTCCTGAAGCGACTACCGGCATTGTCGCCGCCACGGTTGTGACCGCTATAGCGCTGGTGGGCTATTCGGCCATGTCGGGCGTGATCGGCGGAGGGGGCCTGGGCGACTTGGCGCTGCGCTTTGGATACCAGCGTTACCAGACCGATGTCATGTTGGTGACAGTAGTGCTGCTGGTCGTTATGGTTCAGGTTTTACAAGTACTGGGCGATCGCCTGGTTTTAAAGTTAAATCGAAAATAATTTTTCACAGGAGCGGCTTATGTCCTTAAAAAAACTGTCGTCTATTCTGGCTATTTCTTCAATCTTGTTTGTCGCCGGGGCGGCCCAGGCCGAAAAATTAAGTATTGCCGCTACGCCGGTGCCTCATGCTGAATTGCTGGAGTTTGTAAAACCTGTGTTGGCTAAAGAAGGTGTTGAACTCGATATCAAGGTGTTTACCGATTATGTTCAGCCAAATCAGCAGGTGGCCGAAGGCCAAATCGATGTTAATTTTTTTCAGCATGCACCTTACTTGAATTCTTTTAATAAAGAGCGCAATACCAAACTGGTTTCGGTGGGGCAGGTACATGTAGAACCTTTTGGCGCCTATTCGAAAAAAATCAAAAATATTAACGAATTGAAAGATGGCGCGTTAATTGCTTTGCCTAACGATCCTTCCAATGGTGCACGTGCTTTGTTGCTGTTGCAGAAGCAGGGTCTTATCAAGCTAAAAGACCCTGATAATATTCTGGCAACGGCACGCGACATTGCCGATAACCCTAAAAAGCTTAAATTTAAAGAGCTCGAGGCAGCGACATTGCCCCGGATATTGCCTGATGTGGACCTGGCTCTTATAAATACTAATTACGCGCTTGAGGCGGGGCTTAATCCTATTAAAGATGCCCTGTTTATCGAGGGTTCCGATTCGCCATATGCCAATATCATCGTCACAACCGAAGCTAAAAAAGATGACCCTGCGGTTAAAAAGCTGGTAGCTGCGTTAAACAGCGACGCGACACGCGACTTCATCCTGAAAAAATACAATGGCGCTATAGTTCCCGCTTTTTAGAAAATTCGGGGTTTACCCCGAATTTTTGTATTCCTTGCCTGATCCGCGTTATTCTGTTCCCACTCCGTTTCTATATTAAACGTGCACTTATTGACTGCGCTTGCCTTACAAGAATAATGTCTGTACTTCGTCTTCGCGTTCACGCTTGAAACGGAATAGGTATTGCCCCCACTACAGGAGTGAGTTCATGTTAAGGAATAAGTTCAGAATAGTGCTGGCTGGTTTAGCTTTCGCGCTGATGTTGCCCTCTGCCGGTGCTTTGGCGCAAAGCCGCGAGCTTGTCGTAGCGACCGACACCGCTTTCGTGCCTTTTGAGTTTAAGCAAGACGGCAAGTACACAGGGTTCGATATTGAACTGTGGGAGGCGATTGCGAAAGAAGCCGGCCTTAAATACCGGCTGCAGCCTATGGATTTCAATGGTATTATCCCGGGGCTTCAAACTCGCAACATCGATGTCGCCCTGGCCGGAATTACGATCAGGGATGATCGCAAGCAGGTCATCGATTTCTCCGACCCTTACTATGAAAGCGGTTTGGCTATTTTGGTCGGCGCCGATAATAACAACATTAAAACTGCCGCCGACCTTGAAGGCAAAATGGTGGCAGTAAAAATTGGCACGGCAACAGTCGATTTTTTACGTAAAGAAGTGCCTAAGGCCGAACTTAAACTATTTCCCAATATTGATAATGCTTTCCTGGAATTGGCAACCGGCCGCGTTAACGCCGTCGTACACGACACACCTAACGTTCAGTACTACGCCAACACAGCGGGCAAAGGTAAAGTAAAAGTTGTGGGCGCCTTAAAAAGCGGCGATTTTTACGGTATTGCTTTCCCTAAAGGCAGCGAACTTGTTCCCGTTGTAAACAAGGCGCTAAAAGCGCTGGAAGCGAACGGTCAGTACGACG
>DATCVA010000163.1:0-15853 GCA_036567205.1 Eoetvoesiella sp.
CAATAAGGATATCCAGTCCCGCAACGACCTCGGGCTTAAGGGACGAGGCGTTGGCTAATTGCGGATACAAAATGGCCGGACGCAAATTGGCAAAAAGGCCTAACGCTTTTCGCAAGCCCAGAATCGCCTGCTCTGGGCGAAGCTCACGCGGCAGGCCGTCGTATTTCCAATCGCCGACGGCGCCAAACAATATGGCCGCCGAGTTTTTAGCCAGTTCAAGAGTGGAGGGCGGCAACGGATGTTCTTGTGCATCAAAAGCGGCCCCGCCCACCGGCGCGGTTTGCAGATCAAGATCTATATCCAGTGCGCTTAGCACACGTACCGCTTGTTCGGTAATTTCGGAGCCGATCCCGTCGCCGGGCAATACTGCAATCTTGTGAGTCATAATTTATCCTGAAAATTCTAGCGCGCGGATGCCGGACCAATTTATTAGTTGCCGCCTCGGCATCAAAAAGGGCCGCGTTGCCGCCGCCCTTCATCACCGCACATATTGTGTTTAGTGTAAAACGTCTTGTCCAGGGCATGCGCCTTATTCCGTTTCTAGATCAAGCGTGAACGCGAAGGCGAAGCGTCGACATTACTGGTGTAAGGCAAGCGAAGCCGACAAAGTTCACGTTTGATATAGAAATGGAATTAAACCAGAGGACGCCCTTCCAGCCAAGGATGACGCGCCAGACGTTCGGTCTCGAATACACGAATCTGATCGGCCTTTTGCAAAGTTAATGCGATTTCATCCAGGCCATTAACCAGGCAATGCTTACGGAACGGTTCAATATCGAAACCGAGTTCGCGGCCGTCTTGAGTGATAACCACTTGACGCTCCAGATCGATGCGCAGCTTATAGCCGACAAACGCATTGACCTCGTCGAACAAGCGAGCAACTTCAAGCTCGGACAACACAATCGGCAGTAAACCGTTTTTGAAACTGTTGTTAAAAAAGATATCGGCGTATGACGGAGCAATAACCGCCCTGAAACCGTACTGCGTAAGCGCCCAGGGAGCATGCTCACGACTGGATCCGCAGCCGAAATTCTTGCGGGCCAGCAAAATGGAAGCGCCTTGATAGCGTGGCTGATTCAGCACGAAATCAGGATTAAGCGGACGTTTGGAATTGTCCATTCCAGGTTCGCCGTGATCCAGGTAGCGCAGTTCATCAAACAAATTCGGACCAAAACCCGTACGTTTGATGGATTTGAGAAACTGCTTGGGAATAATCAAGTCCGTATCGACGTTCTCACGATCGAAAGGGGCCACTAAACCGTGGTGAGTAGTAAATGCTTGCACGATGACTTCCTATCGAAAATTTCTGACGTCAACAAAATGGCCGGCAATAGCGGCGGCGGCGGCCATTGCGGGGCTTACCAGATGAGTACGCCCCCCCTGACCTTGACGCCCTTCAAAGTTGCGATTCGAGGTCGAGGCACAGCGCTCGCCCGGCTCCAGCCGGTCGGCGTTCATGGCCAGACACATCGAACAACCCGGTTCACGCCATTCAAAACCGGCCTCGATAAAAATCTTGTCGAGCCCCTCTTGTTCCGCCTGCCTTTTGACAAGCCCCGAACCCGGCACAATCATTGCCTGCTTGATATTGGGGGCTACCCGCTTGCCGCGCGCCACAACAGCTGCTGCGCGCAAGTCTTCGATACGGGCATTCGTACAGGATCCAATAAAGACGCGATCCAGCTTGATATCGACCAATGGAGTATTAGGCTTTAAGCCCATGTATTGCAAGGCACGCTCCATACCGCTGCGGCGAACGTCGTCTTTTTCTTTATCAGGATCGGGCACACGGGAATCAACCGACAACACCATTTCAGGCGACGTACCCCAGCTGACCTGGGGCGTAATTTCACGGGCGTCGATTTCAACAATGCGGTCGAACTTCGCTTCCTCGTCGGTATGCAAAGTGCGCCAGTACTGAACCGCCTGATCCCACAGCGCACCTGTAGGTGCATAAGGACGTCCGCGGAAGTACTCTATGGTTTTCTCGTCGACTCCCACCATGCCCGAGCGCGCACCGGCCTCGATCGCCATATTGCACACTGTCATGCGGCCTTCCACAGACAGTGCACGTACCGTGCTGCCGCCAAACTCGATGGCGTAGCCTGTGCCGCCAGCCGTGCCGATTTTACCGATGATAAAAAGCACCAGGTCTTTGGCAGTACAGCCAAAGGGCAGCTCGCCATCGACCCGAATCAGCATACTTTTGTTTTTCTTCATGAGCAGGGTCTGAGTCGCCAGCACATGCTCGACCTCCGACGTGCCGATCCCAAATGCCAGCGTACCCAACGCCCCGTGAGTACTGGTGTGCGAGTCGCCGCACACCACAGTCATGCCGGGCAGCGTAGCCCCCTGCTCTGGTCCGATAATATGCACAATGCCCTGACGCAGGTCATTCATGCGAAATTCGGTTATGCCATACTTTTCGCAGTTGTCGTCGAGCGTATCGACTTGCAAACGCGAGATCGGATCTTGAATGCCCTGAGCCCGGTTCGTCGTGGGCACATTATGATCGGCAACCGCCAGGTTCGCCCCGACGCGCCAAGGCTTGCGCCCGGCCAGTGCCAGGCCTTCAAAGGCTTGCGGACTGGTTACTTCGTGCACCAGATGCCGGTCAATGTATAGCAAACACGTGCCGTCGGGCTCTTGATGCACTACGTGTGCGTTCCATAATTTGTCGTACAGGGTTTGGGCCATAACAATGCTCTTAAAATACCGATGAATGATTCGACTATTATGCCAGCACCACAACCTAGTACAAGAAGACAATTTATACTAGTACTAGCAGTGCCATCTTAAGCTTGAGCTAGCAATAGCCGGAACGGCTGGAGCCCGCTTATTCAGCAGGATCTCCACCCGATTAATTTACCTGGCTATTATTTTTTTGCCTGTTGGTATAAGGGCATCATTTGCGTTGCAATTTTTGTGAGATCCGCCGTACGGCTTGCGGCAGATGGGTGGGTGGACAAAAACTCGGGCGGCGTACTGCCGCTGCTTAAGGCCCCCATTTTTTGCCATAAAGTAACAGCGGCATTAGGATCATAGCCAGCCCGCGCAGCCAGTTCCACTCCGATACGGTCGGCTTCAACCTCGTGAGTGCGGCTATTTGGCAACGTAAACATCACTTTGGTCAACGCACTGCCTAAGTCGGCTGTCCCGCCAACACCGGTAATGGCCGACAGAACTGATAACCCCATATTGGCGGCCATTTGCTGAGAAACCTGTTCGCGCGAGTGCTCACGTAGCGCATGGGCCATTTCGTGCCCGATGACGGCGGCCAATTCTGCATCTGAAGGTTTGATCTGGTTGATCAAACCGGTATAAACCGCGATTTTTCCGCCAGGCATGCACCAGGCATTGACATCGTCGGAATTAAGCACGTGCACTTCCCAATTCCACTGACGGGCGTCGGGGCGGAAGACCCCAACCTGTTGAATAAGCCGTTGCGCAATCGTCTTGACCCGCTGCGTTTGCGCAGCATTGGTATCAAGCGCCCCTTGAGCTTTAGCCTGCGAAAGCAAAGTAGTGTATTGCTGCTGCGCCTCTTGCTGCAGGGCCGACTCCGAGACCATGCTGGACATATATTGCTTGCGGTCAACGCCTACTGTTCCGGACTCGGTGGTCTGAACAGCAGCGCATCCGCCCAACAATGTCGTTAACGACACAAGGCCAACCGCTAAGAATCGATTTGAAAAGCATGGCTTCATAAAAAACTCCGTTTTTTAAAAACAACTATGACGGTAACTGTTTTTTAGACAGTGAAGTTCAACGCTAATTGTAAATAGGTAACACAACTATGCGCACTGGGCTCGCTGACGCAGCGCATGATCCATTAATACAATGGCCAGCAACGCCTCTACAATAGGCGTTGCCCGAATTCCAACACACGGATCGTGCCGTCCCAACGTTTTCACCATTACAGGCTCGCCTGCACGGTTAACAGATTGCCGCTCAACACGAATACTGGACGTTGGTTTAATCGCCAACGAAACAGTAATGGCCTGTCCTGACGAAATCCCCCCCAATACACCACCAGCATGGTTGCTTAAAAAACCGTCCGGCGTGATTTCGTCACCATGTTCCGAACCGCGTTGGGTCACACAATCGAATCCGGCGCCGATCGACACCCCTTTTACAGCATTCAGCCCCATCATGGCATGAGCAATATCGGCATCCAGCCTGTCGTACAAAGGCTCGCCCCAGCCTGCTGGCGCATTCTCGGCAACGACTTCGATACGCGCACCGATGGAGTCGCCATCACGCCTCAATTGATCCATATAGGCCTCAAGCTCGGGGACAACTCTTGCGTTAGGCGCATAGAACGGGTTATTGGACACCTCGTCCCACGATTCAAAAGGAATCTCGATTGGGCCAAGCTGGCTCATATAGCCCCGAATCGATACCCCATAAGTTTGGGCCAGCCATTTTTTTGCAATCGCGCCGGCGGCAACTGTAGGGGCGGTTAAACGCGCCGAAGAACGGCCGCCGCCACGCGGATCACGCTCGCCGAATTTGCGCCAATAGGTATAGTCGGCATGGCCAGGACGAAAAGTGTCGGCGATGGCGCTGTAATCTTTACTGCGTGCATCGGCATTTCGAATAAGCAGACCGATTGGCGTGCCGGTGGTCACCCCTTCGTATACCCCCGACAGAATCTCGATCTGATCGGCCTCTTGGCGCTGCGTAACATGCCGGGACGTACCAGGCCGGCGCCGATCGAGTTCGACCTGGATGTCGGCTTCGCTCAGCTCTATTCCCGGAGGGCAGCCATCGACCACCGCACCGATGGCAGGTCCGTGGGACTCGCCAAAATTCGTAACGCAAAAAAGTTTACCTAAGGTATTACCGGACATAGTAAGTTTTTAAAAAAGTAGAATAAAAATATGCAGTAAACCGGATTATGGCACTACGACGAACAGCTGACCTCTAGCTGGCAGGCCCACTCCGGCGCGGGCGCTGCATAGGACTCATAGCCTTTTTGTTCGGTATACGGATCACGCAATAGTTTAAGCAATGTTTCAATTTCTCCTGCATCGCCCTGCTGCGCCGCCTGTATAGCCACTTCAGCCAAATGATTACGCAGTATATACAGCGGATTGGCGCGCATCATGGCGGCGCTGCGCTGCACCGCGGGCCTTGCTTCTTGATCCAGGCGCTGCAGATATCGACTCAACCAGGCTTGTGCCGGGTCTTTCTCGGCAAACAGGCTTAAAAACAATTCGCTGTCATTGGCCGCAAGAGCGAGATGCCTGAAGCTTAAGGTAAAGTCGGCGCGCTGCGTATGCAGCAAGCGCCACCAGTCATCAACCAGCGCTTCATCGCCCGGCAACCATTGCAGCCACCCGAATTTTTTGACCAGATTGCCTTGATAAGCATTTAGAAATGCGGGTTCGTAGTGCTGCAATTGCTCTTTGAGCGCATCGGGCTCAATCCCCAAGCCTACCAGACTACTGGCCAGCCGATATAAATTCCAATGTACAACCGATGGCTGGGCATTCCACGCATATCGCCCCTGAGTATCGGAATGATTACAGACATGATTAACCTGGAATGCATCCATAAAGCCATAGGGGCCATAGTCGATCGTTAGCCCCAGAATGGACATATTGTCGGTATTCATTACCCCATGGCAAAACCCGGCGGTTTGCCATGCTGCCACCAGCTTGGCCGACTTAATTACCACCGCTTTCAAAAAGCGCAGGGCAACATCGTTCGGTGAACTGGATTCGCCGCCTTGTGCCGTCAGGCACTCCGGATAAAACCGGGTCACAACGTAATCGAGCAAAATGCGCAGGTTCTCGGGATTATTCGCCCAATGTTCAAACGACCCGAACCTTACGAACGTAGGCGATACCCGTGCAACCACGGCGGCTTTTTCAACCGTTTCTCGATACACGGGGTCTTCTGCCACAACAATAGCCAGCGCACGTGTCGTCGGTATACCTAAGCCTGCCATTGCTTCGCTGGCCAGGTATTCCCGCACGGACGAACGGACTACGGCACGGCCGTCGCCCATGCGCGAATATGGCGTATGCCCCGAACCTTTCAGCTGAATTTCCCAATTCCCGGCTGGCCCAACGACTTCACCCAGCAAATGCGCCCTTCCGTCGCCCAACTGTCCAGCCCAGATCCCGAATTGATGGCCGCTATACACCGCGGCAAGTGTTTGGCCGCCCGGCAAAGGCCGCGTACCGGCACACACATCCAGAAAATCAGGCTTGTTTAGTGCGCTGGGAGACAGGCCGAGCAGTTGTGCAACATCGCTATTGGCATGCAACAGACGCGGTTCGATCAGAGGCTGCGCAGCCAACTTGGTGTAGAACGCGTTAGGCAGCGCCGCAAACGAGTTAACGACTTCTAGTCCGCTAATTGAATCTGTATCGGTTTTCATTACTACTCTCGATCGAATACTCATGAACCGCGGCATACCGCAGCTATCAGTTATTGCCGGCAACTGAATGGCATAGGCCAGCAGCCTGCGCGGCAACGCTCAATGTCCAGGCTGTTTTAACGCTCTCGCCTTGGCGGCGCGCTTGGACGGCCGAAGATACAAAATAGCGCATAAATAAAATACCAACGACAAGATTATTTCAAATGCCGCCATTAAAGCCGACATGGATGAGGGATCGGAATAGGCCCGTACCACCCCTTCCATAAAATAAAGCAAGATAAGCATTGATGCCCACTGCAAGGTGTAAAGATTCCCTTTCAAAACGCCGCGCAAAGGAAGCAGCAAAGGCAGTGCTTTTAATACCAGCAGTGAACCACCCGGCCGTAGCGGCGCAAGGCGAAGTTCCCAAAGCAAACACAATGCAATCAGGCCAATCAGGGAGAATACCGCGCCGTAGCGGAAAACGGGATTAAGTTGCGTAGTCATACTGGTATTATTACCCGAATGTAAAACTTGTTCTTTACCGGCCCGCCAGTTCGTATAAAAAAACGCATAAGGTTTTGCACCCGCCTATGGATTCCACGAAAGCCCCCACGCCCCCACCTGAGGGCGACCTCCTTAAGGACCGCATACGCGCATGGGGAGTTAACGCCGCAAAAGTATTGCGTTACGCGGCGCAACGTGCAGGCGAAAAAAAACTGACGCAGGTCGCCGGCAGCCTGACTTTTACGACAGTACTTGCGATTGTTCCCCTGCTGGCCGTGATTCTGGCGCTGTTTACAGCTTTTCCGCTATTTGCCGACTTTAAAGATGCCCTCGAAAGCTTCCTGACGACCAGCCTGATGCCGCCCGCGGTGTCTGACAACGTCATGAACTATCTAAACCAATTCGCCGCGAAGGCCTCGGGCCTGACGGCCATTGGCACGGTGTTTTTAATCGTGGTGTCGGTCATGCTGATCATGACCATAGACACTGCCTTCAACGATATCTGGCACGTCGAACAACAACGGCCACTGCGCCAGCGCATGCTGGTGTATTGGGCAATTATCTCGCTGGGTCCTATTTTGGCCGGAGCCAGCTTATGGACAACATCATTTTTAGCTCGTGAGTCGCTGGGCCGTGTAGCCGAAGTCTCGCCAATCTTGAGCTTCGGTCTGTCAAGCGTTCCCTTGCTGTTGACCGGCCTGGGATTCACGGCATTATTTGTAAGCGTTCCTAACCGGCAAGTTTACTGGCGAGATGCGCTGGCTGGCGGTTTTGGCGCTGCCATTGTGCTGGAAATCATGAAAGCAGGATTTGCCGCCTACCTGACTCGCTTTCCGTCATACACCATAATTTATGGTGCGTTTGCAACACTGCCCATTTTTTTACTATGGATTTATTTGTCGTGGCTGGCCATTTTGTTTGGTGCAACTGTTGCGGCAACATTACCCTCGCTGCGCCTGCGTCGATGGGCCGAGAACCGTCAAGCGGGCGCAACCTTCGTCGATGCAGTCAACGTGATTCGACTGCTGCGAAGCGCACAGGGAAGCCCTTCCCCGGGCCGCAGCACCCGATATCTTAGTGCCCATTTACGCCTGCATCCCGACGAGCTTTTAGCCGTCCTTAGAACCCTGAAAGAACTGGGTTACGTGGTTGCCACACAAGAAAAGGGAATTGACCAATGGGTACTGGCCTGCGATGTACGAGAGGCCAATTTGGGGCGCATCGTCGATGCCCTTCTTATTGATCGCAGCCAGATTGGCCTGTTGGAAGACCCCTTACTTTTAAATGCAATTTCTGCCTCGCTGTCGGCAACACCCGCGATTACTCTAGAACAAGTGCTAGAAAATACACAAGCGGGCACTCTGGAAAACCCTGTAACGCTACCTGAAAGCAGCATTATGAGGCAAAATACATCTATAGCAACACACGAGCTGAACCAGGAGGTCAACAATGTTAAAAGTCAGTGAAATTTTGCGGGTTAAAGGCCATACCCTTTATACCGCCACACCTGACACGCCCATTCTTCAAGCTCTGGAAACCATGAGTGAACAAGACATAGGTTCCCTGGTCATTATGGAGCACGGTCAGCTGGCAGGCATGCTTACCTTCCGCGAAATCATCCGGCATCTGCACAGACACCATGGCAACACCGGAACAAACACCATTCGCAGCATCATGGACGACGCACCAGTCAGCGTAACGCCCAATACCAGTGCCGAAGAAGTGCAACGCCTTATGCTCGACAAGCACGTGCGTTACATGCCCGTCATGGACGGCCCCATCCTGCAAGGCGTAATTTCTTTCTACGATATGGCGCAAGCCATTGTTGCCGCCAAGCAGTTTGAAAACACAATGCTCAAAGCATACATTCGCGACTGGCCCGGCGACAACGAAAGCTCAAAAGCCGAACAAAGCTAGTGTTCTGTCTGGTTAGTTTGCCACGAATAAACTAATCAGACGAGGCACTGACCCGGCAAGTCAACGTTCAATCGTTCTGACGGGTCAAGTCCGACCAGGCTCGCTCAATCGCAGTGGCGTCATTACTGTTAAGGACCTTAGGGTCCGATAACGTTCTGCGCCAGTAGCGAGCCCCTGGACGGCCGCTCATCCAACCCAGCATGGGGCGAACAATTATTCGTAACGGTACGCCCTTCTTGATTTCGCTGGCCGCGTACTCGGTCATGGCATGTACTACCTGGGCCGGTTCCAATAGCGTCAGATCAGGATCGCACAGGCGCGACAATTGGCCCAGCACGCCGGGGTTATGCCAGGCCACCCGCCCCAGCATCACTCCATCGTATTGCGTCAGCAATGAATACGCCTGATCGGCTTGAGCAATTCCGCCGTTCAGAATGATTTGACTATCGGGAAAGTCGGCCTTTAACCGGGCAGCGGCCTCGTAACGCAAAGGAGGGATCTGACGGTTGTCCTTCGGCGACAACCCCTTCAATACAGCATTACGCGCATGCACAATAAATATGCGGCAGCCCGCTTGATGCAACTGGCCCACAAAATCCCGAACAAAATCATAGGACTCGTTGTAATCAAGCCCCAGCCGATGCTTCACCGTAACCGGAACCGAGACAGCGTCTTGCATAGCTTTAATGCAATCAGCCACCAGATTGGGCTCCGCCATCAAACAGGCTCCGAACGCCCCCTTTTGCACACGTTCGGACGGGCAACCACAATTAAGATTGATTTCGTCGTAACCCCACTGCTGCCCCAATTTTGCCGCGTCGGCCAAGGCCTCGGGCTCACTGCCGCCTAACTGCAACGCAACCGGCTGCTCTGACGCATCGAAGTCCAGATGACGGGCGATATTGCCATGAAGCAAAGCGCCTGTGGTAATCATCTCGGTGTACAGTCGGGCGCGCGGCGCCAGCAGCCGATGAAAAAACCGGCAATGCCGATCTGTGACATCGATCATGGGAGCAACGCAAACCCGCCAGTCGGCCGGGCTTGCATGGAGCGGTATACTTTTTGCGTCTTTCACGTTAACAAATGATTGCTCAGGTAATAGCTGTATCAAACTTTTCAGAACGCCATATTAGACTATCGTTCGGCACTATGCATGGCATTTAAGATGCACAATTAAGACTCGACCCGCACTCCCGGCGCAGAAGCGCTCAACCTGGTCTAAAATCAATGGCCCGAATAAACGGGCTTTTTCTTTATCTAACCCGAGCTTGCAGCCTATGGCCGTTTTTACCCCTGTTAGCGACAGCGACGCGCGTAAACTTTTAACCCAGTACACCCTGGGAGAACTAGTTTCCTTGCGGGGCATTACCGCTGGTATTGAAAACACCAACTATTTCTTGACCACGACACATGGCGAATATGTACTAACGATTTTCGAGGTGCTGACATACGAGCAACTGCCGTTCTACATTGAACTCATGCATCACCTGGCCGAACACGATATTCCGGTGCCACAACCGCAAACACGGATCAACGGCGAACGTTTGACAATATTGCACGACAAGCCCTGCGCGATCGTTACACGGTTGTCCGGCGGCTACGAACCTGCCCCCGGTTCCAACCATTGCGCCCTGGCCGGTCGAACGCTTGCCCGCGCCCATTTGGCGGGTACCACTTTCCAAATTAAACAGCCCAATTTGCGCGGACTAAGCTGGTGGCAAGAAACCATACCCAAGGTATTGCCATTTCTAAACAGCCAGCAAACTGAACTGATTCAAACCACACTGCTCGAACAAACCCGGTTTGCCGCAAGCGAAACCTATCAGTCCTTGCCGTTCGGACCTGCCCATTGCGATCTGTTTCGCGATAATGTTTTATTTGACGGCACGTTCGAAATGCCCAAAATGGGTGGGTTTATCGACTTTTACTTCGCAGGTTGGGACACATGGTTGTTTGACGTGGCGGTTAGCGTGAACGATTGGTGCATCGACAGAAACACCGGTGCTTTCGATCAAGAAAAATTACACGCCTGGCTAGAGTCCTACGCTGCCGTGCGCCCTTTCACCGGCGCCGAAAAACAGGCATGGCCTATTTTGCTTCAGGCAGCGGCATTGCGTTTCTGGGTTTCCAGATTATTTGACTATTTCCTTCCGCGGCCGGCTCAAACGCTTAAACCGCATGACCCGCGCCACTTTGAGCGTATTTTGATCGAGCGGCGCACAGCAATAATTCTAGATCTTCCGTAAAACAGGATTTGGAAAAAAACGCCGTAACACTATCACAACCCAGTAGGAATCAAACTCAATATGCAAGCTGCCATCCTCCCCTTCATGTCCGGCTGGCAATGGATTCAAGATGGAATCAAGCTTTTTAAACGCCAACCCATGGCAATGTTTTTCTGGAGCTTGATGACGGGTTTTTTCATAACCGTCAGTTACCTGATTCCATTGTTCGGCCAGATGGCGCTCATTGCATCAATGCCTTTACTCACGTTCATTACACTGTGCGCCTGCCGCCATATCGATGCAGGCCGTCCCATGGTGTTAGGAATGTGGTTCGAACCACTGCGCGAAGCAGACACCCGCAAGCGCTTGATACGGCTCGGATTAACTTATTTAGGCTGTTGCTTGCTTGGCGGATTTATCGCCACCCTGCCCTTTATGGACGACATCATGGCCGCTATCGGTACAGAAGGAACCATTGACGAGACCGTGCTTATGCAAGCCGTCCGGGGTCCTTTCATAACCTTCGGCCTGTTATACGTTCTGATTTCAGCCATGTTCTGGCATGCCCCGGCATTGGTCGGCTGGCACAAAATCAAACTTGCACAGGCACTGTTCTACTCAATGGTGGCATGCTGGCGCAATAAATGGCCGTTTTTACTGTATGGAATCAGTTGGGCCGCCATCTTCTTTGGAATACAACTAATGGGCGGTTTCATCACCAATCTGGGCCTCGCGCCAAGCATGGTGCAAATTATGCTGACCCCCGTAAATATTATTGTGGCGGCCGTTCTGTATTGCAGTTTTTATCCTACCTACATGAGCGTATTCGGCGCAAATTATCCGGCGCAAGAATAGCTACACCATTTCCAATCAATTGTAAGCACGAAGGGCGGCACAGACAGTACATTGGTACGGCTGCTGCGCCGACACAGCCCACAATTGATTTGGAAATGGAATTACACCCAATCGTGCCAGATCGGCTTCAAATCAGAAGGCAACGCCGGCAGACAACCCAGATCAATTCTGCTTTCGCCGGGGCTGTGAAAATCTGAGCCGCGAGACGCCAGAAATCCGTAGTTACGGGCGATTTGCGCATATTGACTGTACTGAGCAACGGTATGGCTACCGGTAATAACCTCAATGCCTTCCCCACCCATTTGTTTAAACTGGTCAAACAAGGCGCCGTATTGTGTACTGGAATATGCGTAACGACCCGGATGCGCTATGGCCGCACGCCCTCCGGCGTTGGTGACCCAGGCCACAGCCTCCTCCAGGCTGGCCCACTGAACTCGTACACTGGCTGGCTTGCCATCACCCAAATACTTGTCGAAAACCGCCTGCATGGTTTTGCAGTAGCCCTGTTTGACCATAAAGCGTGCAAAATGCGTACGGCTGATAAGTTCTGGATTACTAACATAGGGCAGCACGCCCTCGAGACTGCCCGTCATTCCCAGGGCGTCAAGGCGCGTCGCTATTTCCTTCGCACGCTTGATCCGGCCCGCGCGCACCACCGCAAGCCCCGCTCTAAGCGCAGCGTTATCAGGATCAATATTTAAACCGAGTATGTGTACTGTTTGATTCGCCCAGGTTACCGATATTTCGACGCCCGGAATGAACCGCATCCCCAGCGCCCGGGCAGTCGCGCCAGCCAGGCTCAGGCCCAACAATTCGTCGTGATCGGTTAACGCCCAAACCTGCACACCGTTGGCATGTGCACGAGCCGCGATATCGGCGGGTGTCAGAACGCCGTCGGAAACCGCGGAATGGCAGTGTAAATCGACATTTAAAGATGAAGCCGCAGTCATACCTGATCTATTATCGTGCACTAACTATTTGGCCAACAAAAATTGTTCAACTACAGTAATTTGATCGTCAACCATAAAAGTCGGTGCATGTCCGACAGCGGTGAATTCGACCAACTTTGCCTGGCTATTGCGTGACAACATTTCCTTTGCCGACTTGGCCGTCAGCAGATCGGAAAGCTCGCCTCTGGTAATGAGTATAGGTGATTTGATACTTTCATACGATGCCCAAAGAAGCAGTTCAGAGGCATGCGTAATGGCTTCGGTTTGCAACACCATGGGCTGCGCAAGCCTTAAATCGTAATGTTTAACCCAATGCGAGCCTTGTTGATTAAACACATAGCGAGTGAGCTGTTCCCACTGGGCGTCGCTGTGCGGACCAAACCCGGCCGATACCGCCCGTACATAATCGACTGCTTGCGAAAACGAATTGAACTCAAGCTTCTGGCCGACATATTCGGCAATACGCGCCAACCCGTCAGTATTCAAACAGGGGCCGATGTCGTTAAGCACCATCTTATCGAAGCTGACAGTCTGGCCCTCCGCAAGCCCGAAAGCGCCTCTTGGCGGCCTTTGCGCAGCCGACATAGCCACGGCTCCGGCCAACCCCATGCCGATTAGCCCGCCCATTGAGGTACCCACCCAATCGAGCTGTACCGGCCGCACCCGGGCGATAAGCGTAAGGATATCGGCAACATACTGGGCTATTACATAGCTGGCCGGATTAAGCAACCAATCGGACTTGCCCCGCCCCACAATATCGGGACACACCACGCGGTAATGCGCACTGAGCCGTTTGGCAAGCTCATCAAAATCACGGCCTGTCCGGGTTAAGCCATGCACACAGATGACGACCCGGTCGTTGTCGGGATGGCCCCATTCCCAATAAGCCATTCGATGCGTTCCTGAAGGGCTGGCACACATTACATAATCGAGACGGGGTTCCTGCATAAAAATAGCACTCACGCAAAAAAGGGAGAAAACAATGGTAATTCGTTTTGGCTTGTTATGCTATGAATAGCATAGCCGGGCATTCCAGATAGCCCTTTATTTTCTGTATGAACTGTGCTGCCAACAGGCCATCGATAAGCCGATGATCAAAGGATGAAGACAAATTCATCATTTTTCGCGCTATCACAGCACCGTTGTAAATCATGGGCCGTTCCACAATGCGATTAACGCCTACTATAGCCACTTCGGGATAGTTGATTATCGGTGTCGAAACAATGCCGCCCAACGCCCCCAAGCTGGTAATCGTAATCGTAGAGCCGGCCAGTTCGTCTCGTTTAGCCTTGCCATCACGAGTAAGCTCTGCCAAACGCGCCACTTCGGTTGCCGCCGACCACAGATCCAGGGTCTCGGCATGATACAACACCGGCACCTTCAAACCGCCTTCGGTTTGCGTAGCGATGCCAATATGAACAGCCGAGTAATGCGTCACCACAAAGGCATTATCGTCGAAACGTGCATTGACTTGCGGAAACTCTGCCACAGCCAGCACTATGGCCCGAACCAAAAAAGGCAATAAGGTCAGGCGCCCCCGCTCGCTTTCCCATTGCGCATTAAGACGCACACGCAGCAGTTCAAGTTCTGTCACGTCTATTTCCTCGACATAGGTGACATGCGGAATATGCCGCTTCGATTCCTGCATTTTTTCAGCAATTTTTCGGCGCACCCCAATGACCGGTATGTCCGTTGTCTGATCACGTGGTGCGTAACCGGCAGCGCCGGAAAGTGTTGCGGCAATATGCCCGCCACCAACGCTCCTGCTTTGCAGGTCATCGTGCGTAATGCGACCACCCGGGCCACTGCCTTTTACCGAGCGCAATTCGAGACCGAGCTCCCTGGCATGTCGCCGCACCGATGGCGACGCAAGGGGTTTACCGCCCAGCAGACCGGAATCTTCTGCTTTCGCCTGCTGGCCGGCAAGCGGCGACAAAGCGGTCTGCGCAGATGTCAGCGTTGTTTCGGCCGGGTCCGGGGCCTTCTGCAAGCCGCCGCCGACTTCCAGGCTTATCAACTTGGAGCCAACGGCAATCAATTGACCTACCTGCGCTCCAAGCGAAACAACTTTACCGATAATCGGCGACGGCACTTCGACCGTGGCTTTGTCGGTCATGACTTCGGCCAATATCTGATCTTCGGATACCTGATCGCCAGGTCCAACATGCCATTGCACCAGCTCTACTTCTGCGATCCCTTCACCAATATCCGGCACTTTAATTGTATGGATAGCCACGCTGCCTCCCACCGTCTAATTCCACTTTCAAATCAACCGTGAACTGTGTCGCCTTCGCTTGCCGTACAACGGTACTGTCTGCGCTTCGCCTTCGTGCTCACGGCTGATTTGAAAGTGGAATTCAACCCTGAGCTGCATCGCCTTCGCTTGCAGTGCTATTGCTCCATGACATGTTTAAACGCGGCGGCAATACGCGCGGGGCTGGGAAAATAAGCCCACTCTTGAGCGTGCGGATACGGCGTATCCCATCCAGTCACACGCTCTATAGGCGATTCAAGATAATAAAAACAGTTCTCCTGAATCAGTGCGACTAGCTCCGCTCCAAAGCCGCTGGTATGTGTCGCTTCGTGCACAACTACACAGCGTCCCGTTTTTTTTACCGAATTGACGAGCGTATCAAGGTCCAACGGCCAAAGACTACGTAAATCAATAATCTCAACATCGACGCCGCTGATTTTTGCCGCCGCCTCGCACACAAACACCATCGTGCCGTAGGTCAGCACTGTCAAAGCCGAGCCGGCCCTAAATACCGACGCCGAATCCAAAGGGACGGTGTAATACCCATCGGGTACTTCGCCCAGGGGATGCCTGGCCCAGGGCACTACCGGTTTGTCGTGATAGCCGTCAAACGGCCCGTTATATAAACGCTTAGGTTCAAGAAAAATAACGGGATCATCGTTTTCGATGGACGAGATCAAGAGCCCTTTCGCGTCGTAAGGATTAGACGGCATGACTGTTCGCAAACCGCTGACATGCGTGAACAGAGCCTCTGGACTTTGGCTGTGTGTTTGCC
>DATCVA010000164.1:0-8729 GCA_036567205.1 Eoetvoesiella sp.
TCCGCCGGCTCGGTTAAAGGTTGAGCAACGGTCGATTCGGTAAACGGGTTCATGAGCAGCCTCCGAAAAATTAGAGCGGAAATGGAAAACGAATATTCCATAAGCTCCATGATCGACAAGCTGCGTTAAACGAGCCAGCCCTTAAGCAAGCAAACATCCATGCGTAAAAGCACTTGATGCTTGCGCAGAGCCAGCTCTGCCGCTGTTATCCCATTTCTATATCAAACGCGCACTTTGTTGGCGCAGCAGCCTTACAAAAGTAATGTCTACGCATCGCCTTCGCGTTCACGCCTGATCTGAAAACGGAATTAAATACGGCCTTGCTCCAGCAAATTCTGTACATATGCCGACACGCCCGTCTGAACATCGCGAAACGGCTGCTGATAGCCAGCGGCGCGTAATTGCGTCAGATCGGCTTCGGTGTGGCTTTGATAGCGCCCTTTCAAATCATCTGGAAAGGGTATGTATCGAATAAGCTGCTTAGCCACCATCTCGTGCAGAGACAGCTCCGGCATAGCCATTTGAGCACGTAAGGTATTAACCACCGTACGGGCTACATCGTTAAAAGGCTGGGCATGGCCGGTACCGCAATTGAAAATACCCGACGTTTGCGGATGATCGAGAAAAAACAAATTTACGTCGACAACATCTTCGACATAAATAAAATCGCGCAGCTGGCCGCCATCGGGGTACCCGTCCCATCCGCCAAACAAGCGCACATGTCCTTCGGTACGAAACTGGTTCATATTATGAAAAGCTACCGACGCCATGCGCCCTTTATGCTGCTCATTCGAGCCATAAACATTAAAATAGCGCAGCCCCACAACAGGGGCGCTTAATGAGTTCATGTGCCGGCGCAGCACCTGATCGAACAAAAACTTGGAATAACCGTATACGTTAAGAGGGGCCTCGTAGACCAGGCTCTCGGCATATACCGGACCCGCACCATAAACGGCTGCCGATGAGGCATATAACAACGGTATTTTCTGCTGTTGGCAGTATTGAAAAATCTCGAGCGTTACCCGATAGTTGTTATCGAGCATGTAGTGGCCATTGCGCTCGGTGGTGTCGGAACATGCCCCCTGATGAAATACGGCTTCTATCGCAGGCAATTGCCCTTTCAGCAACCGCTGGCGAAAGTCGTCTTTATGTAAATAATCGGCAATTTGCCCATCAACCAGATTAACGAACTTGTCGCCCTCGGTCAGGTCGTCGACCACCAAAATATCGGTATAGCCGCGTCGATTCAAGCCTCGGACTAAATTACTTCCAATAAAGCCCGCGCCCCCGGTCACAACAATCATGCTAGTTCTCCTGCAGTCACTACCGATGTTCCAAGTTTTCCAACCACGATGCCACCGGCACGGTTAGCCCACTGTACTGATTCAAACCACTCAAGGCCCGCTGCCCGCGTAACGGCCAGCGCAGCCAAAACGGTATCCCCCGCTCCGGACACATCGAACACTTCGTGCGCCTGGGCATCGGTATGATCACGCCTGTTGTCGGTAAACAAGGTCATGCCCTGCTCGGAGCGTGTAACCAGCAACGCTTCCAGATCAAGTTCGATACGCAAGCTCTGAGCCCGCTCCTGAAGTTCTTCTTCCGTATGCCAACGCCCCACTGCCTCTTGCATTTCAGCCCGATTAGGCGTGATTATGGTTGCCCCGCGGTAGCGCCTGTATGAGTGCCCTTTCGGGTCCACCAAGACCGGCACACCGGCTGCCCGCGCAGCTGCGATCAGGTCCTCTACGTGACCCAGAGCGCCTTTGGCATAGTCAGACAGCACGACCATGCTGTGCGCGGCAACCAGCTCTTTGACGGTAGCTTCCAGGCGTTCAAGACCCGCAGAGCTTGGTCCTTGCTCGAAGTCGATGCGCAACAACTGCTGCTGGCGTCCCAGCACGCGCATTTTTAACGTTGTAGGCAAGGTAGGGTCATCGACCAGCCGTGCGTTTATGCCTGCATCTACGGACAACTCGTGTACCTTGCGCCCCGCTTCATCGGCTCCGACGACTCCTACAAGCGTTGCCTGCGCACCAAGGGCAACAATATTACGCGCTACGTTGGCTGCGCCGCCAAGACGATCTTCACGCCGGGCCACACGAACCACCGGAACCGGGGCTTCGGGCGAAATGCGCTCGACCTCGCCGAACCAGTAGCGGTCAAGCATGACGTCGCCCACCACCAATACCTTGACATTGCCAACCGCGTCCAAAGGATAGGGTGTCATTTGACCTCCTCGAGACGGCGAGGCTGATACGTTTCCCACGAGTTGCAACCCGGACATTGCCAATAAAAATGCCTGGCCTCAAAGCCGCAAACCCGGCAGGCGTAACGGTCCAGCCGCTGGGTATGCTTGTGGATAAGCGAACGCAACAAGCTTAAATCAGCCCCCGGAGTCATGCTGGGTTCGTCCGGGGTATCGTTGCAGGCCAGCTCGGCCTCGAGCAGACGATCGAGCCCAAGCAACGAGGGATGGGCACGCAATGCTTCACGCGCGAACGTCCAGGCAGGCGTATAGCCCTCTTGGGCGCGCAACTCACGAAACACAACGTTAAACATATCCAATGACGGGTAACGCATGTAATGGTTTTTCAATACCGCCAGCCCCTCGGTTTGACGTCCCACGCTACGAAAACTTTCCAGCAAATCGCCAGCTACCAGGCCTGCGTATTCCGGCGCCTGCGTTAGTACGGACTCAAGGTATACGCGCTCACGCTCCGGATTCTTGTTAAGCCTGGCCAGCATGGCGCGCAGCATCGCGATACGCGCCTCTGAAGCCTGGCCGCGCGCTTGGCCGCGCAAGGCCTGCGCGGCATTATCGGCGGCATCGAGAGCCGCATTGGCCGCTTCCATATTGGGCGGTTTGGCCGACATGGCGCTTTGAGCACGCTCGCACTGGTAGTGAACCAATTGCGGCACGGGTTCATCGACCAGCGACCGCAACCGTTTGACCGCCTCGATAGCGCGCGACCAGTCGTGCTCGGACTCGTAGATGCGTACTAAAGCGCGTACTGCCGGAATCGCAAAACGGGTTTCTTCTACAAGCTGAAAAGCCTGCTCGGCACGATCAAGCATGCCTGCCTTTAAAAAATCCTGAGCTATTTCATGTTGAGCGTGCTCGCGATCTTCTTGTGGCAAATCGGCCCGCGACAACAGACTTTGATGTACCCGTATAGCGCGCTCCATTTCGCCACGCCGTCGAAAAAGACTACCGAGTGCAAAATGCAGTTCAGTCGTTTCCGGATCGAGCTTTGCCACCTCGACAAACGCATCGATGGCACGATCCGGCTCTTCGTTAAGTAAAAAATTAAGGCCTTTGAAGTAGGAGTCAGGCAATGTACGTGTTTCGGACAGCATTTGCCGAATATCGACGCGCGCTGCAATCCAGCCTAACGCAAACAATAAGGGAACTGATATTAACCACCACGGTTCAAAATCCACTCTATGACCTCGGTTTAGCGTTACAGAGGGGCCAAAGGCGCGATCGTTTCAGGGACCACGGCTTCAGTTGCGACGACAGGATGGTTTATGGAATCCTGTAAACGAGCCAAATCACGTTTAAGTTTTTTAACCTCGCGGCGGCGGCGCATAATGGCGGGCGCCGTAACCAATAAGCCAAACACTACGCCCAAAACAAACACTACCAGCATGACCACAATAAGCGGCACACTCTTTACAACATGGTCGGCATAAAAGTTGACATCAACCGGATCGGTATTTTTTAAGGCAAACAACAGAACCAGGATGAAAACCAGGAACCGCAGCACCCAAACTAGGTAACGCATAACGAAAGCTCCAATAAATCAGGAATTGGACAATTGTAAGGGTATTCACCGCTGTTGCCCTTACGGGCGATAAAGAATTTATATTCTTGCACTATTGCGCCCATAAAAAACAGGCCCTCAAAATTTCTGAGGGCCTGTTTTTTTTTCAAACACGTTCAATGCACAGATCGTACTGGTTCAACCATGCATGATCCGGGTGTCGAACTGTCCTAACGTGAAGGCTGACTCGCCGGACGCCTTGACCTCTTCGTCAAAAGCCGTATCAACCCGTTCGCGCAGCTCTTTTCCGGCTTTAAAGTGCGGCACCTGCTTACCAGGCACCATTACTTTTTCGCCGGACTTAGGGTTGCGGCCCACACGTGGCGAACGCTCTGATAATGAAAAACTACCGAAACCGCGGATCTCGATACGCTGACCATTGACAAGCGCCTGCGTCATGGCATCGAGAACCGTTTTAACGGCGTAATCAGTATCGCGCGCTGCCAATTGCGGATAACGATTAGCGAGTATCGCTATCAGTTCTGACTTAGTCACACCAATTAACCGTCGTCGCGCTGTTGATCCAGCTTGGCTTTCAGCAAGGCGCCCAGGTTGGTGGTACCCGATGAAGCGCTGGCATCAGACATGCGTTGAATAGTATCGGCTGTTTCAGCATTATCGCGTGCCTTGATCGACAACTGGATCGAACGCGCTTTGCGATCGATGTTGAGGATCATGGTTTCGATGTTATCGCCCGCGTTCAAAGCCGTGGTTGCGTCTTCGACGCGGCCGGCCGAGATTTCGGATGCGCGCAGATAGCCTTCCACGTCGACTGACAAGGTAACAACAGCACCTTTAGCTTCGACCGACTTGACGACGCCCGGAACCACTGCGCCTTTGTCGTACGTTGCCACGAAGTTGTTGAATGGATCGCCTTCAAGCTGCTTGATACCCAGCGAGATACGTTCTTTGTCGGTATCGATACCCAAGACAACCGCGTCGATTTCGTCGCCCTTCTTGAAGTTGCGAACGGCTTCTTCGCCAGTTTCAGTCCAGGACAAGTCGGACAGGTGAACCAGGCCGTCAATGCCGCCAGGCAAACCAACAAACACGCCGAAGTCAGTAATGGACTTGATGGCGCCGCGAACTTTATCGCCACGCTTGAAGTTGATTGAGAACTCTTCCCATGGATTCGCACGGCATTGCTTCATGCCAAGCGAAATACGGCGGCGGTCTTCGTCAATTTCAAGAACCATGACTTCGACTTCTTCGCCAAGCGTCACAACCTTGCGTGGATCAACGTTCTTGTTCGTCCAGTCCATTTCGGACACGTGTACCAGACCTTCGATACCGGCCTCGACCTCAACGAAAGCACCGTAGTCGGTAAGATTGGTGACTTTGCCGAACAAGCGCGTACCTTGCGGGTAGCGACGGGCAAGACCGACCCATGGATCTTCGCCCAACTGCTTCACACCCAGTGAAACGCGGCTTTTTTCCTGATCGAATTTAAGTACTTTGGCTTCGACTTCCTGACCTACCGTAAGTACTTCGGAAGGATGACGGACACGACGCCATGCCATATCGGTAATGTGCAACAAGCCATCGATGCCGCCGAGGTCGACGAACGCGCCGTAATCGGTGATGTTCTTGACCACGCCTTTAACCACAGCGCCTTCGCTAAGCGTTTCGAGCAATTTCTGACGCTCTTCACCCATGCTGGCTTCCAGGACCGAGCGACGCGAAAGCACAACGTTGTTGCGTTTGCGATCGAGCTTGATCACTTTGAATTCCATGGTCTTGCCCTCGTAGGGCGTTGTGTCTTTAACGGGACGCAAATCAACCAAAGAACCAGGCAGGAAGGCACGGATACCGTTAGTCATAACGGTTAAACCACCTTTGACTTTACCGGTAATTGTGCCAGTAACCATTTCGCCGGACTCGAGCGCTTGCTCGAGCGACAGCCATGCCGACAGACGTTTGGCACGGTCACGCGACAAGATGGTGTCGCCGTAGCCGTTTTCAAGCGAATCAATAGCAACTGAAACGAAATCGCCAGGCTGAACTTCGAGTTCGCCTTGATCGTTCAGGAATTCTTCAAGAGGAATTAGAGCTTCCGACTTCAAGCCGGCATTTACCACAACAAAGTTATGGTCAATACGCACGACTTCAGCAGAAATAACCTCACCGGACTTCATGTCCTGGTTTTTGATACTTTCAGCAAAGAGGTCGGCGAAGCTTTCACCGCCAGTAGCGGCAGGGGTTGAGATGGAGGACATTAAATTAAATCCATGAGCCAGGATGGCCGTTAAAAACACACCAAAGCAAAAAACCTGCTTCAGTGGAGTGAAAAATAATCCCAGGCAATTTAGACCATAAACCGCATAGTCAATTATTTACCGTGAGTACCTAAAGCACCTAAATTCGACCAAAGATCGAGTACTGCCTTGACCGTTTCATCTATGCTTAAGTTGGATGAATCGATCGTATTTGCATCGGGCGCCGCAGCCAGCGGCGCGTTCGTGCGGGTACGGTCGCGCATATCTCGCTCTTCCATATCCTGCATCAAGCTCGCTAGGTTAGCAGAAAATCCCTTTTCCTTCAACTGCTTACAGCGCCTTTGGGCCCTTGCCGCCACATCCGCCACCAAATAAATCTTTAATGGCGCATCAGGAAAGACGACTGTGCCCATATCGCGCCCATCGGCAACCAAACCCGGCGGCCGGCGAAAAACACGCTGACGTTCGAGCAATGCATGCCTGAGCGGGCCCATCGCCGCAATTTGCGATGCCACATTGCCTACCTTTTCTTCTCTAATCGCCGCTGCAACGTCGCGTCCGCACAACAACACCTGATCGCCATTAAAAACGACGTCGAGTTGCCTCGCCTGCTGCGCAACGGCATCCTCGTCTCCAAGATCGACCCCATGTTCAAGGGATGCCAGAGCCGTTAAACGGTATAACGCCCCGCTGTCGAGCACGGTCCACCCCAGCGCCTGGGCGACACGGTGAGCGATTGTTCCTTTGCCCGAAGCTGTGGGGCCGTCAATCGTGATAACGGGAGCCAAGGAAGTCGAAGTCATGCCTGGACCAAATCCTGAAAAACCGAAAAATAGTCGGGGAAGGTTTTACTGACGCAATCGGGCTCTAGAATGGTCACCGGCCGAGGGCCAAATGCCGCCAGAGAGAAGCACATGGCCATGCGGTGATCGTCATAAGTAGCAATCGTTGCAGCCTGCCACTGCGAAAACTCGACAGGATGGACCCGAATCCAGTCCGGACCTGACTCCACCGTCGCGCCCAACTTGGAAAGCTCGGTATGCATCGCGTGAATACGGTCTGTTTCCTTTACGCGCCAACTGCCAATATTGCGCAGAGTGCAAGGCCCATCGGCATACAGCGCCAGAGCAGCGGCGGTCATGGCCGCGTCAGGTATCAAATTGAAATCCTGGTCGAACGCCTTCAGTTTTTCGCCACGCGCAACCTGAACGCCACTAACCTCGATCGAGTCGGCGTGTCTTGTAATGCTTGCACCCATTGCCTCTAGCGTATCGGCAAAAGCAATGTCGCCCTGAATGCTGGCAGAACCCACCCCATGTATGTGAACGGGTCCGCCGCCTATAGCGCCCAGCGCCATGAAATACGACGCCGATGACGCATCGCCTTCTATTGCCATGGCTCCGGGCGTACAGTACTTGGCGCCGGCCGGAATTCTAAAGCGTTGCCAGCCTTCACGATCGACCTGCACACCGAATCGTGCCATCAAGTTCAAGGTAATCAAGATGTAAGGCCTGGAAATCAGTTCGCCTTCGACTTCAATCGTCAAAGCCTGATTTGCAGCTTCTGTATAAATAGGCGCGGCCAGCAGCAAGGCGGTTAAAAACTGACTGGAAACGGAACCTTTGACTTTAACCGGCTCTTGAGCCTGGATATTGCCCTGACCAATTTTCAGGGGCGGATAACCGGGGTTGCCCAGATATTCAATGTTTGCACCAAGCTGCTTCAAGGCCTCGGCCAGATCGCCAATAGGACGCTCATGCATGCGCGCAACGCCCGACAAACGGTAGTCTCCCCCCATCAGGGCCAGGGCAGCTGTAAGAGGCCGGAAAGCCGTACCCGCATTGCCCAAAAACAAATTACCATGATTAATGGGAAAAGGCGCGCCGCCGTGGACTTCGGCCTCGGTCAGGCTGGCACTGTCGACACGCACACCCAACTGGCGCAATGCAGCCAGCATGACGCGTGTATCGTCAGAGTCCAATAGTCCCGTCAAGCGGGTAACGCCTTGCGCCAGCGCAGCCAGCAATAAAACACGATTGGAAATACTTTTAGAGCCCGGCAAATAAATCTGGCCTTGAGCACGACTTACCGGCACTAAACACAAACTGGGAACTGCTGTCATAACAAACCGCTCCTGCTACCCCAAAAACGGCGCGCCAGCGCCGCACGTTCAAGAAAATTATGCAGCGCGACCCCATCTTTCTCGTCCAGAGCTTTTTCAGCTTGCGTAAGCGCCGCCTTGACTTCCTGCAGCTCTGACAAGACAGCCTCACGATTAGCCAGAAAAATATCACGCCACATTTCAGGAGACCCCGCTGCGATACGTGTGAAATCGCGAAACCCGCTGCCCGCCAACCCCAGACGCCGGTCTGAATCGTGAGAGCCAGCGACTTGCCCCATAAAAACCGCCGATAAAAAATGCGGCACATGGCTGACTGACGCCAGAACAACATCGTGAGCCTCCGGCTCCATCGATATGACTCGGGCGCCGCATCGCTCCCAAACCTGGGTCAGGTACGCTTTAGCGGCGCTGGCGTTTTCAGCAAGCGGTGTCAGTACCACCGTGCGATCCTGATACAACAAGGCATCAGCCGCCTCGGGCCCCGTTTTTTCCGCACCGGCAATAGGATGGCCAGGTATAAATTGGCCGATGCGCTCGCCCAGCGCGATACGCGCCGCAGCCACT
>DATCVA010000165.1:0-4285 GCA_036567205.1 Eoetvoesiella sp.
GTAATGTAGGTGGCGCTGTCAGGTGGCGATCTGTGGGATTTGACAGTGCCCAGCAGCGCCAACGGGATATCGTGTTTAGCTCCAAGCGCTAAATTGTCCCAGACTTCGTCATAACGCCCGGACTCAAAGAAAAAGTCTCGCCACGCTAACGTGTGTTCACCAAATCGCAATGTCAGTTGCGCAGCCAGAAGCTCATCGTCATCGCAGGCTGCACGCAAAGCAAGCAAGTCGGTGGTAGTGCGCAGATAGCTGTCGAGTTGCTGGTGGGTGGCACGAAACCCAGTCGGGCATTGTGGTGAGTTACTAGTGACAGTTGGTGTTGTGCCTCCTTTACCTGAAGCCCCTTTGTCTTTGAGCCCCCGGTGGAGAATCAGTAGGCGCAGTTCGCGTTTGCCATCGTCCAGCGCATGGATGAAATTGGGGTCGGAGGCAGCAGCGAGGATCAACTTCAGACGCCCGGGCGCGTCATAGCGGCAGCCTAGAATATGCTCGGACCCTCGACTCAGTCCGATATAGGCCGGCACATGAATGGGTTCAATTCGATCCGTTCGATTTTTCGTGTGTCGTTTTACAAATCGAACGGCGCTGCCGCAATTGGGGCTGTCACAGAACAGAGCTGGTGTCGCCAGGCTGTTGTCATGTTGTGTTTGTAGACTATCGACAGAATGGCGGGCGCCGCGTGTATCCACAGCAGACAACATCTTTATGCCTTTACTCATCCGCAGGAACTCCCTGTTTAGTGGGATGGAAACCTGCATCTTATCCGCTGATCATGATGAAGCGACACTGTGATGAGTTGGCGAAGCGGTCCGGGCCAATGTGTTCGGCCAGGAGACCGAGGGAGGGGTTATGCAGTTTAGGCATGGGACAGGAACTTCCCGCTGGGACCAGTATTGGAACCAACGGGTGCATTTTCGTGCGCTATTCGTGATTACTAACGATGACTTCGTCCTGTAAACCCTGAACACCGGCAATCATCAGAATGCGTTTAATACCGCATGGTGATGTTAGCTGTGGAGATCAATTACTTTACCTATCAATAGCTTGGAGTGCGCTTATTTGGGCCGGGACCCATTCGGAGCCCGGGCCAACGGGCATGCGTCAACAGCGACATGAAGGCGTGAAGCCCAGTCGCCGAGCAGAAATATGGGGTGCATGTTGGAATTTGGCGCGCATTGTCGCATATGTCAGGCGCGAGTTATATGACAGGACGGCGTGTGAGGCGCCGAGAAGTGCCGGGATTGCCTGCTTTGAGTAAAAACCCCACAAAAAACATCGATTTGTATCGAAGTTGTATCGATTGTCGGTTCTGTAATTGATAACAGTTGAACATCCAATGGCCGTGGATTAAGTTCCCTCCGTTCGCCCTGCAGTGATGGCTCTTTACCGGTTCAAGGATGGCGAGGCTATCGGTGCGGGGCGAACCCCTTCTTTATTTTTGACGGCGCTCATTACCATCCTGTTGCGCACGCTCAATGGTTTGGAGACGCAATGGACACGCTGTCTGCTCAACAGGCTATCGCCAGCAATAAGGCCGCCTGGAACGAATCCGCCGCGCACCATAAAGCTGGAGCCCCCTGGCAAAAGCTGCTCGCCGCCGTCGCCGAGCGCGGTTTCAACTGCCTGGATCCCACGCTGACCGCCTTGTTGCAGCAGGTTGGAATCTCGGGCCGGGATGCCGTGCAACTGGGCTGCAATAACGGCCGTGAGAGCCTTTCGCTGTATGGCCTTGGCGCCAATCGCGTGGTGGGGGTCGACCAATCCGACGCGTTTCTTGCGCAGGCGGCGGAGCTGGCCAGTCGTTCACCTCACAATCCTGAGTTTATCGAAACCGATATTCATCATTTGCCCGAGCATCTGCTGGGTCGTTTTGACGTGGCCCTGATCACCATCGGCGTGCTCAATTGGATGCCGGATATCGCGCTGTTCATGCGGCATGTCGCTAGCACCCTCAAGGAGGGGGGAATGTTGGTGATCTACGAGACCCACCCGTTCCTGGAGGTGTTCGATCCGGAAGCCGCTAACCCGATGCTGCCGGTCACCTCATACTTTCGCCGCGAACCTTTTGTACAGCACGAGGCGATTGTCTATGAAGGCACGAGCGACGACGCAACCGCTGCGTCGTACTGGTTCGTACACACCTTTGGGGAGGTTGTCAGCGCGGCCATTGCCGCAGGACTACAGATCAGCCACTTGCAGGAGTACCCGCACTCCAACCGTGAAGAGCTCTACGACCGCTATGAGAACCAGTCGGCGCAATTGCCGATGTGCTACACACTGACCGCCGTCAAACGCTCTGCCTGAAGGCAAAAAAAGGCCCGCTGGGGCGGCGGGCCAAGGGATTCATCTGAGGAGTTGGGTTTAACCTAGCGCGTCAAACGTGAAGGGTTTGTGAAAAAACTGTCGTAAAAACGAATGCCTCTCATCTGCTCAAGACTTGCGCATGAACGTGCGCATTGTCTGCCCCGGTGTCGTACTGAAGCGGGTTGGCCGGGGCATGCCTTCATCCGCGGCGATAAAAACGAAGCGCTCGCCATCCAGGGTGTAGCTGGCGGGTAGGCGCTTTCCTGCGTCAGCCCCGATGGCGTCGATCCAAGTGATGCTCTTGGGTGTGGTGCTGGCATCCAGGGTAAAACAGCCTTGCAGTAATACCTCACCCTCCTGGGTCGTGACCCGGAACTGATCCCCCTCAATCGTAGTCAGCGCGCCAGGCGCACTGTGTTCATCCGGCGGGTTGGCGATGCCGCTGTCTTCCAGGGCGATTTGCTCCCAAGTGCCTTGCAGGGCCTGCCTGTCCAGTTCGCTCGGGCATGGGATCGCGTGGGCTGAGGGTGATGACATGCACAACTCCTTTTTGACCAGGCATAAATGAAGCTCTGCCTACATCAAGAAATGTTTCCTATCAAGATTGATTAAAAGGTTTGCAGGAAATTTCCCGAAGTTGTGCTCTGGTCGGGTTTTTTCCTTTACCAGCAGATATTTAAAACTATTTTGACATACCGTGAGAGCGGTGTTTCTCGATATGTCGTCTACGCTGAGCAATGTCTATATGACATTACTGTTTCTGAAGGAAAACAATCTCAATGCTGTAGGGATTTTTTCCGTGGCTCAAAGGTCGGATAAGCGTTGCCTTATGTCGTATTAGCCATATCCAGGGCGTTGTCCCTGCTTTTTCAGTTGGTTATTCAGATCTATCGTGTAGTGGACAGCCAGCGTCCACTTTTTGAAGGGTGTCCCCATTTTGAATAGAACTCCCCAGGTTCAAGCCCCCGTGGCGTCTGATGAAATTGATTTATTTGAGCTGTTTCACTCGATTTGGCGGCAGAAGAAACTGGTAATCGGCTGCACTCTTTTTGCGGGCCTGATTGGAGTGGGTTACGCGCTGCTGGCTCCCCGTGAGTATCAGGTCAGCAGTGTGTTGCGCCCGGCAGCTATCAATGAGCTGGATGCACTCAATCGCTCGGAGGTCTACAAGTTGCCGCCGGCGGATGCCCTGGCCAAAGTCGGCGCGCAACTGGACTCGTACGATGCGCGGCTGAACTTCTTCAAGGCCAACCCGGCCTTGTTCGAAGCGTTCCAGAAACCGGGGCGCAGCCTGGAGCAGAGTTTCGAGGCGTTCAACCGCAACTCGATCAACCTGATTCTGCCCGACCCGAAGAAAGCGGACTCGTTGAGCAGCTATATCCGCCTTGAGCTGCAATACCCCACCGATATCGATGGCGTCGCGATTCTCAATGGCTTTGTCGACTACGCCATCGCCGCCGAGCGTGAGCAGGTGGGCGCCGATCTCAAGGTGATCGTCAACAACCGCCTCACCGAGCTCAAAGGCAAGATTGATGCGGCGCGCTCCAATTACGAAACCGACAAAGAATCGAAAATCGCCAAGCTGCTCGAAGGCGACAAGCTCAAGCGCGCACAGTTGGAAGATGAACTCAGTGCCCTGCGCCTGCAGATGAAAATGCAGCGCTCCAACCGCCTGGCAGAGTTGAGTGAAGCCATCTCGATTGCCAAGTCCATGGGCATCAAGAATCCGACCACTCCGTCGTCGATGGCCGACGCCGGGCGCAGCGGCTCCAGCCAGGTAATGCGCACCGAGGTCAACAACCAGCAGATCCCCCTGTACTTCCTTGGCACCGATGCCCTGGAAGCCGAGCGTACGGCCCTGCAACAGCGAACCAACGATGACTTCACCAACAGCCGCGTCGCGGAAATTGGCAAGGAGTTGCAGTTGCTGGAGGTCAATCGCCAGGTCGAGGTCATGAAGCGGCGGGGCAATGAAGACATT
>DATCVA010000166.1:0-4799 GCA_036567205.1 Eoetvoesiella sp.
TCACCCATGAAAATCAAGGGGATTTGAGGGCTAAGCAATTGCAGCGCGATGGCTGCGCGTAACGCGCTGACGTTGCTGCCTACCAGCGAAATCAGGCGCTCGCCAAAAGCGCGATTGCCTGTCTGGTCGTGGTTTTGCAAAAAAAACACAAAGGCGGTAGATGGCAAGTGCCCGCTGGACTCGCCTCGGGCAGCACCGTTGCGCCAGTTCATGGGCTGGCCCTGATACACAAACCCTTCGGCAAGCGCCCGAGCCAGCTTTTGCGCAGGTTGTACGGCATAATCCATGTAATAGCCTTGCGTTTCGCCGGTAAGCAGATGGTGCAGTACATGGTGGATATCGTCGTTCCATTGCGCCTCGAAGCCATTTTCCAGAAGATGGGCGGCGTTGTTGTCGTTTTCAAGAACCAGATGTACATGGCGTTTTGGGTCGACATGTTGCCGCACAAAGTGCGCCATTTCAGGCAGCCAGTCCAGTTCGCTAATTGCATGGACGGCATCGAGGCGCAATCCGTCAAAGCGGTATTCGTTCAGCCAGTAAAGGGCGTTTTCAGCAAAAAACCTCCTGACCTGGGGTTTGCGGAAGTCGATGGCCGGGCCCCATGGCGTATGCCGATCGGTGCGAAAGAACTCGGGCGCCAGCAGCCCCTGGTAGTTGCCTTCCGGCCCGAAGTGGTTGTAGACGACATCCAGAAACACCATCAGGTTCAGCCCATGCGCGGTATCGATCAAGGCTTTCAGCTGCTCAGGCGTTCCGTAAGTGGTGTCGGGCGCATAAGGTAGAACGCCGTCATAGCCCCAGTTTCGCGCGCCTGAAAAATCGGCGACGGGCATCAGCTCGATGGCCGTAATACCCAGTTCGGCAAGGCCCGCCAGGCGTTGCTGTATTCCGGTAAATCCGCCAGCTACACCCGGGTGCACTTCGTACAAAACCGTGTCGCACCAGGGCCGTCCGGCCCAATCCGGGTGACGCCAGGTGTAATTGCCGCTGCCGACAACGACGCTGGCATCGTGCACATCGCCTGCTTGCAGCCGCGATGCCGGGTCGGGTATGGCCAGATCGGGATTGATGCGATACCGGTAACGCGCTTCGCAAACGCATGACGTTTGCGCTTCATGAAAGCCATCGTCGCGTCGCGACATGGGCAGGGGGGGGTGGCCTTCAACTTCTAGCGTGATGGCTTTTTGTGCCGGCGCCCACAGGCGAAATTGTGTCAGGCCGCCGGACCGCGGTTGAGCTCCAAACGAATAGGTGAAAGCGTCATTCGAGAAACTGGCCGGAGTGTTTCCACCGGGCAAAGCAGATGCATCGGGCTGACTCTGTGTGTCGGTTGAGGACGCCATGGGCCTTGCATCGTTTGCTGGCATTATGCTTCTCCGTGCAGCGTGCATCCCAGCAAAATAACGCTGTGGGCGCTGCAGATAACAGGCTTGTTGCCGGGAACGGGTCCTGAATGCCTGGGAGCCGCCGTGTTCAGAAGCCAGTTCCAGCCAGGGGGCGAAGGCGGCAGCGTGAACGGGACGTCTTTTTCGGTGCTGTTCAGCAACAAAAGGGTAACTTCGACGCTGCCGCCTTCCTCTTGGTGCGCCCGGCGCAGGCCCAGGACACGGTCTTCGGGATTATGCCAGCCTGCATCGGTCATGGGCTCGCCGCCTGCATCGAACCAGGTAACGGCGGGCAAGCCGCTGATCAGTTCTTTTTGACCGTTCATGTAGCGAGACATGCGCAAGGTGCGATGTTGGCGGCGCAGGGCGGTAAGGCGCGACACCAGCTCAATCAGGCTGCGGCCGGGCTCTTCGGCGGCTTGCGTCCAGTCGAGCCAGGACATCTCGTTGTCCTGGCAATAGGCATTGTTATTGCCTTGCTGACTATTGCCGAACTCATCTCCGGCCAGCAACATGGGCGTTCCATGTGAAAAAAATACGGTGGCCAGCATGGCTCGTAACACACGCAGGCGTACCGCGTTGATGGCCGCCTGATCAGTAGGGCCTTCGACACCCCAGTTACGGCTAAAGTTTTCGTCGTGTCCGTCTTTGTTTTCATCCCCATTGGCATCGTTGTGTTTGTTCTGATAGCTGGCGACGTCAAAAGCGGTCAGGCCGTCATGGGACGCTATGTAATTGACGGATGCCCAGGGCCGCCGATGGCGCCGGTTGAAAAGCTCGCTTGACCCCATCAGTCGGCTGGCCATCTCGCCGCGAAGGCCCGGATCGCCGCGCCAGTAGCGCCGGGTGGTGTCGCGAAACTTGTCATTCCATTCGGAAAAACCGGGAGGGTGGTTGCCCAATTGATAGCCGTCCGGACCGATATCCCAGGGTTCCGAGATTAACTTCAGGCGGGACAAGTCGGGATCCTGGGCAATGGCATCGAAAAAGCCAGAGCCGGGGTCAAAGCCGGTGCCTTCGCGCCCCAACGTAACCCCGAGATCAAAGCGGAAACCGTCTACGCGGTACGACTTGGCCCAGTAGCGCAGGGAATCCATTACCATTTGCAGCACTCGAGGATGCGATAGATTGACGGTGTTGCCGCAGCCGGTGTCGTTGATGTAGTGGCGTTCATCGCCCGGAATCAGCCGGTAATAGCTGGCATTGTCCAGTCCGCGCCATGACAGGGTGGGGCCCAGTTCGCTACCTTCGCAGGTATGGTTGTAGACGACATCCAGTATGACTTCTATTCCGGCGGCATGCAGTCGTCGAATGGCGATGCGCAGGTCGTTTGATTTCCCGCCCAGCAAATAAGCGGGTTCAGGAGCGAAAAACGACAAAGTGTTGTAACCCCAGTAGTTGGTCAATCCGCGTTGTACTAAAAACTGGTCGCGCAAAAAGGCATGCACGGGCATCAGTTCAATTGCCCGCACGCCCAGGGTATGCAGATGGTCGATAAACCTTGGGTCCGCCAGCGCGGAACACGTGCCGCGCTGCTCGGCGGGCAGGTCTTCGCGGCGCATCGACACACCGCGTATGTGCGCCTCGTAAATGGTGGTGTCCGACCAGGCCGTATGCGGCCGGTTTTGGGCGCCCCACTGAAAACTTTCGTCGGTAACTATGCCTTTGGGCACATTGGCGGCGTTGTCCCGCCTGTCCAGGCTCAAATCGGCTTTAGGGTGCCCGACCCGATAGCCAAAAAGCGTGTCGGACCAATGCGCCGATCCCTGGATTTGACGGGCATACGGGTCCAGCAAAAGCTTGTGGGGATTAAACCGGTGGCCGTGTGCAGGATCGTACGGGCCGTAGGCGCGATAGCCGTAGACGATTCCGGGATCGCAATTGGGCAGATAGCCATGCCAGATCTCGTCCGTGCACTCGGGCAGGGCCAGCCGATGGAGTTCCTTGCGGCCGCGGGCGTCAAAAAGGCAAAGTTCGATTCTGCTTGCGTTAGCCGAAAATACGGCAAAATTCACGCCCAGTCCGTCACTGGTGGCGCCCAGCGGATAGGGCAGTCCGGGATCCAGGCGGTCGTGAAACGCATTGCGCATGTTTAATCACCTTCCGGTTGCAGCATTAGCGTGGCCAGCGGCGGCAGGGTTAACGACAGCGATTGATCCCAGCCGTGGGCGCGCACGTTTTCGGTTTGCATGCCGCCGGCGTTGCCGATATTCGAGCCGCCATAAACTGCGGCGTCGGTGTTTATACGTTCCATCCAATAACCCGCGCTAGGTACGCCAACGCGATACGCATGGCGCGGCACCGGTGTCAGGTTGCAAACGACCAAGACTTCATGTTGGCCGTGGCGGCGTAAAAAAGCAATGACACTATTGGCCCGGTCATCTCCAATTAGCCAGGCAAAACCGGCCGGATCAAAATCATGGGCATGTAGAGCGGGCGTTTCGCGATACAGCCGGTTCAAGTCGCGTACCAGGCTTTGCATGCCGCCATGCAAGGGCTCGGCCAGGCAGTCCCAATTGAGCTGGCCGTCGTGGTCCCATTCTTGTTCCTGACCAAACTCGGCGCCCATGAAAATAAGGTTTTTGCCGGGATGCGCCCACATGAATCCGAAGTAGCTGCGCAGGTTGGCGAAACGCTGCCATCGGTCACCCGGCATTTTGTCCAGCAGCGAACCTTTGCCATGAACTACTTCGTCATGCGAAAGCGGCAAGATAAAGTGTTCGGAATACGCGTAAATCATGCCGAACGTCATGTCGTGGTGATGAAAGCCGCGGTGTATGGGATCGTGGCGCATATAGCGTAGCGTGTCGTGCATCCAGCCCATATTCCATTTGTAATGAAACCCCAGTCCGCTTTGCGATACAGGCTTGGTTACTCCCGGCCAGGCGGTGGACTCTTCGGCGATCATAATGGCGCCGGGGCACTGATCGGTGATGGCGGTGTTGAGCTGGCGTAAAAAATCTACTGCCTCCAGGTTTTCGCGTCCGCCATAACGGTTGGGTATCCATTGGCCCGGCTCACGGCTATAGTCCAGGTAAAGCATAGACGCCACGGCGTCTACACGCAGGCCGTCTATGTGATAGCGGCGCAGCCATTCAAGCGCGCTGGCAATTAAAAAATTGCGTACTTCAGTGCGGCCCAGGTTGTAAATCAAGGTATTCCAGTCTGGATGAAAGCCTTGCCGCGGGTCTGCATGTTCGTACAGTGCGGTACCGTCAAAATGGCTAAGTCCATGGGGGTCTGAAGGGAAGTGGGCGGGAACCCAGTCCAGGATTACAGCCAGGCCTGCCTGGTGGCAGCGATCGACAAACCGTGCAAAATCGGCGGGTGCGCCATAGCGCGCGCTTGGTGCAAACAGGCTTAGCGGCTGATATCCCCACGAGCCTCCAAAGGGATGCTCCATAATCGGCATCA
>DATCVA010000167.1:0-13984 GCA_036567205.1 Eoetvoesiella sp.
TGACAGACGCTGCTGTAGCAGTTCTTGCAGGACACATCGTGGTAAAGAAGCCGATGAGGCACACGCCAGGGCGTATGTTGCATATTAGTCAGGGCGTATAGATCGACCACTGGCGTCTGGACAGCCGCCGCAATGTGCACCGGCCCTGTATTATTGGAAATGAGCAAGCTGGCATCTTCGATAAGGCAGGCGAGTTCGCCCAGGTTCAGTTTGCCTGTCAAGTTAAGTACGTGATTACGCGCGGTGCATTGCTTTATTATGCCGTCGATAATGTTTTTTTCCTGAACGCTTCCGGTCAACAACACTTGACGGCCACTGGCATGAAGCGAAGAAATGACTCGGGCATAGCGTTGGGGGCTGTAACGGCGGGATGCGGCGCTGGCGCCGCAATGCACGACTATCCACCCTTCGGTCTGCATTACCTTGTGTGCCTGCAGAATCGCCTTCAAGGACTGGCGATCAATATTTCGCGTGGCAAAAGAAAGACCAATATCGCTGCATGCCGCACCAATCGCCGCGACTAAATCCAGCTGGCGCTGCACTTCATGGCGTATTGTTTGCGCAGGCTCGGTTTCTTTGACCCAATGGCTAAGCAACCGGTATGGATTTTCACGAGAATGTGCCAGGGCCAGGCGGATACCGGCCAGATGGCACATTAGCGCGGCAGGCAATGCGCTTTGACTATATACGGTAAATATTACAACGGCATCGAAACAACGCCGGCGAAGCGTTTCGATCATGTCGTAGTCGTTCCTGTTGCCGCTTGCATTGTTCTTGCTCCATGCCGCGTCATACGCCATGGTTTCGTCGACATCAGGCAAAAATGGAGCCAGGACAGCCCCCGCTTTCGATGTGATCAGGGTTATGCGCCGACCTGGCGTAGAAATCTTCAAGGCCCTGATGGCCGGAGTGGTCATCAGTACGTCACCCATGTTGTCGAGCCGGACACAAAGAACGTTGAATGCCGTGGCCCACTTTGCCGCTGGAGTCATTTTGCATCTCCAAGCCCGGCCTGTTGCCGGTGCATGGCAATCCAGCGGCTGGCTTCATCCAGGCTTGGTTCAATTCGATCGGGCTGGCGCCATTCGTTGTGTAGCCACTCCGTTTCATTTCCATTATCCAAAAGAATTGTTTTGCAACCGGCGCGTCTGCCCGCTTCCACATCATCCAGAATGTCGCCAATCAACCATGACTTCGCCAGGTCGATATCGTACTCACGCGCCGCCTGTTGGAGCATTCCGGGAGCAGGCTTGCGGCAAGAACATTCAAGGGCATATTGCGACTGAAGCGCCCCGGGGTGATGCGGGCAGCAATAAAAACCAGCCAGGGTGGCGCCGGCGCTGCGGAACATGCATTCGAGTCGATCGCGCACAATCAGCAAGTCAGATACAGGAAACTTTCCCAATGCGACACCGGGCTGGTTGCTAATGATAATAAGGGGCAACCCAAGTCCAGACAGACGCGAAATCCCTGCCATGGCGCCCGGGGCGAAATGCATACGAACCGGATCGACGTTATATGGCACGTTTTCAAGCACGGTACCGTCTTTGTCCAGGAATACGGCTGCAGTCAAGGCCATGAAGTTTCCTTCATCGGCAAGACCATCACTTCCGGTATTACAGTTTCCGGCGGCTGGGTCAGTACGAACTTGACCGCCCGCGCTACATTGACCGGGTCTTGCAGCAAGCTTGTGTCAATGTCGGGAAATCGATCGGTAAGAAAAGGGGTACGCATTCCTCCGGCGATCACGGCCGAAACCTTGACGCCGACGGAACGCAGCTCGGCATGCAACGCGTGGGTCAGCCCCATTAATCCCCATTTGCTCGCATGGTAGACGCTGGCGTTGGGCCATGCGCGCCGTGCCGCCGTCGATGCAATATTTACGATATGCCCGCCGGGCCCAAGGTGTTCCAGACTGTGCTTGGCCAGCAGAAAAGGGCCTGTCAGGTTAGTACGTATAACCCGGTCCCAGTCTTGGCTGCTTAGCTCGCGTATTGCTATGGTAACGTCGATTCCCGCGTTATTGATGACAGCGTCCAGCCGGCCGAAGCGTTGCACTGCCTGCTCCAATGTGTCGCGAACTTGTGCCTCGTTACCAACGTCCAGCGCGAAACAACAGGCCTTACCAGGACCGGCATTGATCGTATCGGCGACATTTTGGGCCGAAGCCTCATTGATGTCGGTAACCACCACCTGCGCGCCCTCATTGCCCAGCATCGTGCATATGGCCGCGCCCAGCCCCCGCCCTGCCCCCGTCACCAGCACGACACGCCCCTGAAGTTTGTCGAAATCATACGCATCCATCTTTATTCCTTGTTTTGCGGACCAGACATGGCATCAGGCAAGCAAGCCAGCCGAAGATGCAGCCTTCAAAGGCTCAGACGAGGGTTTGTTATGCTCGGTCAGGGTTTTGAAGACCTGTGCCAGCTCCTGGCCTATCTGACGCCAAGTGAACATTTCATTTGCGCGCCGAGCGCCCGCCAACCCCATTCGGCTTGCCTCGGCGGGATCCCGGGCAAGAGCGGCCAGTTTTTCCGCCAGCCTGCCGGGATCTTTCGCAGGCACAAGAAAACCCGTTTCGCCATCGACGACTGTATAGCGAATGCCGCCCGTATCCGAGCCAACAACCGGCCGCGCGCAGGCCATGGCCTCTACAGGGGTAATGCCAAATGGCTCGTACCACGGTGTGGTGACGAAGACATCGGCGGCACAGTAATAACGCCGTAGCTGGTTACGACCGCGCCTTCCGGTGAATTCAACGAAGTCGTAAACACCTTCCTGCCGTGCAATTTGCCGTAATCTGCCTAACTCAGGAGTATCCTGTTCCGTCGGTTCACGGGTATTGCCGCCAACGACGCAAAGACGCGCATTAATGTGATGAACGAAGCGTAATCGCGCCAAAGCCCGTATTACGTTGTCTATCCCCTTTCGGGGAACCATGCGCCCCAGTTGCAGCAAATAGAAAACATCTGAGTCCCAGTTGACAAGACTGCGGGCCAGCCCCTTGTCCATGGGCGCCATTTCATTGCTATCAAACCCGCAAGGGACCATGCTGATTCGGGCCGGATCAGCACCATAAAGGTCGATAAGATCGCACCGGTCTTGCGGGCATTCGGCAATAATACAATCGGCATTGCGAACAACATCGTCTTCAATATCAAAGCGCCTGTCCGGAAAACGATCCGCTTCCGCTTGATGTTGACGCCGCACCCGTCCTAGCGCGTGAAAGGTCACTGCTAATGGTATGCCTGCCTGCTTGGCCACCGGCATGGCTGCCATGGCCGACATGAAAAAATTTGCATGGATCAGTTCGTAAGGCTCTTCTCTCGTGCTGAAGTAATCCTGCATGAAACAGCTGAAGTCGGCCATGCAAGGGATCAGTTCTTCTTTGGGAAGATAACGCGCAGGACCCGCTGGCACATGCACGATCCGGACCTTGTCGCCCCACTCTATCTCTGAAGGAAGATAAGGATTGTCCAATCGGGTAAAAACATCGACGTAGTAGCCCTGTGACGCCAGTTGGCGTGCGATATGGGCCACGTAAATATTCTGGCCTCCGCTATCGACGCTGCCCAACTGTGCCAGGGGCGACGCGTGTTCGCTGACAATCGCGATTCTTTGCATGCTCGTTCTCCATTTTTTTTGTTCATGTCGGTGAAGAGCAATTCTTGTGCCGCTTTCAATTTTTTACGGCTTTACCGCGACAGCGCCCTGAGCGTGCGTTCAAGGCCGCGGCATACGAAACATGAAGATTCAAAGAAGACCTTCAGTAAGGCACGATACTTGCAAAGGGATTGCCTGAAATCAGCGCATTCCTGGCTTGCGTGAGCTTCAGAGTCAAACCGCCTGATTTCGCGTTAGCGGCAAACTGACTGCTTATAGATATGGGACTCGAAAGGTAAATATTCCATGACTACTATCGACAATGCCGGCCGTACGGCCAAAAAGCAGCAAAAAATTCAAGACGAGCAAGATCGGCACAATCAGAAAAAATCAAAGACAAACAAATCGGGGGGCAAGCCTGCGCTCCAGACAGGCGCGCGAGAGCATCCGCAACCGCCACTGCCGTCGCAGCATTTAAAAAAGTCAGGTCAAGAAAAGGATTTGGTGTTGAAGCCCCAGTTCGAAGCGCCTGCGTATAAGGGCAGCGGTAAATTAGAGGGCCTGTCAGCGATCATCACAGGCGGTGATTCGGGTATCGGCCGGGCAGTAGCAGTACTTTTTGCACGTGAAGGGGCTGATGTAGCTATCGTTTATCTACAATCGCATGACGACGCACAGGAAACGCGCCGCCACATAGAGGCCGAGGGTCGGCGGTGCGTCCTGGTCACCGGCGATGTAAAGGATTCCGCCTTCTGCCGCCGGGCAGTCGAGCATGCCGTCCAGGCTTTTGGAAAACTGGACATTCTGGTTAACAATGCTGCCTTTCAGGAGCACGCCGAGTCGTTGGCGGACCTTACCGATGAACGCTTTGACGAAACCATGCAGACTAATGTCTACGGATACTTCCACATGGTCCGTGCAGTTCTACCTTACCTGAAGGCTGGTTCCAGCATCATCAATACGGGTTCAGTGACTGGCTTGCATGGCCACCCCCAACTAATTGACTATTCCACTACCAAGGGCGCCATCCATGCATTCACCTTGTCGTTGGCGGCAAACCTGGTAAAGAAAGGTATACGAGTCAATGCGGTAGCTCCGGGTCCCGTCTGGACGCCATTGAATCCAGCCGATCAACCCGCGGAAAAAATAAAATCGTTTGGCAGCAAGACTGCGCTTGGGCGCCCCGCTCAGCCCGAGGAATTATCGCCGGCTTATGTATTCCTGGCTTCGCCAGTGTGTTCCGGCTACATAACCGGTATTGTGCTTCCGGTTACTGGCAGTCCGGGCAGTTAGGCCCAAACTGGGCGACTTCGGTTCAATCTTGCCCGCAGCCTCTATCTGTTTTGATGAAATCAGGCCCATGCAATGTCCAGTGAATTAATTCTTGTGATCAATTCCGGCTCGGCCTCGCTGAAATTTGGTCTGTGCACCGAAATCAACGGGCAAGAGCACTTTCATCTTAGCGGGTTAGCTGACGGTATTGGCCTTCGCAGCGGCAAAATTGAACTACGGGATGCACAGGGTTTCATCTTGCGATCCGGAAGCGGAGTTTTTGCATCGCAGGGGGATGCGCTGGAGCAGGCGACGCAATGGCTGAATGAGTTCTCTTACAACAAACCAACTGCTGTCGGACACCGGGTCGTACACGGCGGGCCTGCCCTTCTTTCCCATCAACGCATTACACCGGCCGTACTTACCCAGTTGCGAGCTTGCGTCCATTTTGCGCCGCTACATATCCCGGTTGCACTGGAACTAATAGAAAAGGCCAGGGAGGCGTTTCCGGACATCCCGCATTTGGCCTGCTTCGACACGGTCTTTCACAGTACTCTCCCGGAAACCGCCGCGAGATTCGCCCTTCCCTCTTCTTTATTTGATGAAGGAATTCGCCGCTACGGTTTCCATGGACTCTCTTATGAATCCATAGTCCATCAATTGGCTCCGAGCCTTCCCGGCCGGATGGTAATTGCTCATCTGGGAAATGGGGCCAGTCTTGCCGCGCTAAAAGATGGGCGATCGATTGATACCACCATGGGACTTACGCCCACAGGAGGAATACCCATGGCTACCCGCAGCGGCGATCTGGATCCGGGGGTAATACTGTATTTGCTGCGCACAAAACATCTAACGGTTAAAAACCTTGAAACGCTACTGAATGAAAACTCCGGTTTAAACGCCCTTTCGGGAGGCACTCACGACATGCGCGATCTTTTGGCAAGGGCAAATAGCGGTGACCTGAGCGCACAAGTAGCGATCGATATCTTTTGTACGTCCATACGCAAAATGATTGCCGCTTATACCGCCGTACTGGGGGGCCTGGATATGCTGATCTTTACCGGAGGGGTCGGTGAACATAGCGCTGAAATTCGAAGCCGTATTTGCAAAAATTTGGATTTCCTTGGAGCGTCTGTTCATGAGCCCGCCAATCAACGAGGCGATAAGAAGATTTCAACTGCTAATGGGCAGGTTGGTATTTTTGTTGTCAACAGCCAGGAAGACCTGGAGATAGCCCGCCATTGCCGGGCCATGCTGCGAGACCTCGCCTGAAACGGGTTGCCGCGCCCACTATTGGCCGTGAAATCCTTATACCCATTTTTGTCGCATCCAGGGAGCTTGATTGTTATGACATCCGCAAAGAATGGCGAACGGCAACCAGCCCATGGCGATTTGCCTCTTTCCGCTGAAGAGCTTGGCAAGATCGATGCCTATTGGCGTGCTTGTAATTACCTGTGTACCGGTATGATCTACCTGCATGACAATCCATTACTTGCAAAACCATTGCGTCCGGAACACTTTAAAAACCGGCTGTTGGGGCATTGGGGATCCGATCCCGGCCAGACGTTTACCTGGGTACACCTGAACCGTGTCATCCGAAAGTACGATCTGGACATGATTTACCTTTCCGGTCCCGGCCACGGCGCTCCGGCAGTGATAGCCAATTGCTACCTGGAGGGAACTTACTCAGAAATTTATCCAGAAAAGGGCCAGGATGAAGCGGGCATGCTGGATCTGTTTCGCGCGTTCTCTTTTCCCGGCCAGTTGGGCAGCCATTGCACTCCCGAAGTTCCTGGGTCGATTCACGAGGGCGGCGAATTGGGCTACAGTTTGTCACACGCGTTTGGGGCGGCGTTCGACAACCCCGATCTGATCGTCAGTGTCGTAATAGGAGACGGAGAAGCCGAGACGGGACCATTGGCGACGTCATGGCACTCCAATAAGTTTCTCAACCCGATTCGCGACGGAGCGGTGCTGCCCATCCTTCATCTGAACGGATATAAAATTGCCAACCCGACACTGTTGGCTCGCATTTCGCCACAGGAACTGGACGATCTTTTCAGAGGTTACGGATGGACCCCGCATGTAGTCGAAGGCGAGATTCCCGAATTGATGCACCAGAAAATGGCGGCGGTTGTCGAGACATGTGTGCTGCAAATCCGCCAGCTTCAAAAAGAAGCCCGCAAAACTGACAAGCCGGTCAGGCCGCGTTGGCCAATGATTATTCTACGATCGCCCAAAGGCTGGACCGGCCCAAAGGAAGTAGATGGACATAAGGTGGAAAACTTCTGGCGTGCCCACCAAGTTCCGGTAACAGAAGTCCAAACGAATCCCGAGCATCTGCGAGTCGTCGAGCAGTGGATGCGCAGCTATAGACCCGAGGAACTCTTTGACCAGACTGGCGCGTTGCTCGCCGAGTTGAAAGAACTGGCGCCAGTGGGTGAACGCCGGATGAGCGCCAACCCCCATGCAAACGGAGGAAAGCTGCGCAAAGCCCTCGTTCTTCCGAACTTTCGCAATTATGCCGTTGCGATCGCCAGCCCTGGAACGCAAGAGGCCTCGCCCACCGAGACACTAGGCAAGTTTCTATGCGATGTAATGCGGCTCAATATGAACAATTTCCGTCTTTTCAGCCCCGACGAGAATGCGTCAAACAAGTTGCAAGAAGTATATAAGGCAAGTTTGAAGACTTGGCTGGCCGCCATCAAGCCCGAGGATGCGGATGGCACCGACATAGCTCCCGATGGGCGAGTCATGGAAATGCTTAGCGAGCATACGCTTGAGGGCTGGCTCGAGGGGTATCTTTTGACGGGCCGCCATGGAATCTTCAATTCTTACGAGGCTTTTGTCCACATTATCGATTCCATGTACAACCAGCACGCGAAATGGCTTGATAAAGCCAAACTCGAGGTGCGCTGGCGGGCTCCGATTTCGTCGCTTAATATCCTGATCTCCTCGCTGGTCTGGCGCCAGGATCATAATGGATTCACCCATCAGGACCCGGGTTTCCTGGACCTTGTCAGCAACAAAAGCGCCGAGATTACGCGCATTTACCTGCCCCCCGACGCCAATTGCCTGCTTAGCGTAGCAGACCATTGTTTGCGCAGTACAGACTATGTAAACGTAATCGTCTCCGACAAACAATCACATTTAATCTACCTTGACGCGGATGCCGCTGCGATCCACTGCGCCAAGGGTATCGGTATTTGGGAATGGGCCAGCAATGATGCCGCAGCGGAACCGGACGTCGTTATGGCCAGCGCGGGCGATATCCTGACCCAGGAGGCGTTAGCCGCCGTTGCCCTCCTTCGTGAACATCTTCCCGATCTGAAGATCCGCTTTGTCAACGTTGTGGATTTGTACCGTCTTCAACCCAGTACAGAGCATCCTCACGGATTATCCGACGCCGATTTCGATGCGCTTTTTACCCGCGACAAACCCGTAATTTTTAATTTTCATGGGTATCCCTGGCTTATCCACAAATTTACCTACCGCAGGACGAACCATTCCAATATTCACGTACGCGGGTATAAGGAAAAGGGCAATATCGACACCCCGCTGGAATTGCTCATCCAGAACCAGACCGATCGTTTCAGCTTGGCAATCGATGTGATCGACCGCGTTCCCAAACTGCGTGATGTCGGCGCTCATCTAAAACAATGGCTCAAAGGGCAGATTGTCCAGAGCCTTCAGCAGGCCCACACCCAGGGCGTGGATACGCCGGAAATTCGGAACTGGCAATGGAAATAGCAAGCGGAACGCTGTAACGGCAGCGCGTCAGCCTGCAGCCGTGGGCACATCGTTTGCTAAGGACGCTATTCCACCGGCAAGAACAGCTGCCCCCAAATTGAAATCTTTTGGAGATAAAGATGGCGTCTCGTAAACCTCCTAAAAAAAACCCTGCCTCGCAGGGCATCCCCCTCGATACGGCTTTTTACAATACAGACAGCGGGCCGGCTTCACCACCGTCCGAAAACACAAACTATCCACCGGCTGAGCAGGGCCGTGCTAAAGGTGAGACGGCCAGTGCTATGCCTTTTAATAGCGACAAAGCCGCCGAATATGGGATTGATAATGCGCAGCATCCGTTTACGGGGACCCATGTTCAGCCCAATTCGCCAATGGCTACTGCCAGCACTTTGTCAGAAACCAACGAAACTGGGAAGGCCGGAAAAAAAGCCCAGGCAGGCGTAAATGCCATAGAAGGCGAGCTGTCGCGGGTGCGTGTCGATAGCGGCGGCCAGTCTTTGACGACTAACCAGGGGGTAAAGGTCTCGGACAATCAGAATTCCCTAAAAGCGGGCATTCGTGGTCCTGCGTTGTTGAAGGACTTTATTCTTCGCGAAAAAATTACGCATTTCGACCATGAACGTATTCCCGAGCGGGTTGTTCATGCGCGTGGTTCCGCAGCACATGGGTACTTCGAATGCTACAAGTCCTTACAGGACATCACTGCAGCGTCGTTATTCAGCGAACCGGGAAAACGAACGCCTGTGTTTGTGCGCTTTTCTACGGTGGCAGGAGAACGCGGGTCCAAAGATACTGCCCGGGATGTCCGCGGCTTTGCGGTCAAGCTTTACACCGATGAGGGAAATTGGGATTTGGTTGGTAATAATATGCCGGTTTTCTTCATTCAGGACGCGATGAAGTTTCCTGACCTGGTGCACGCAGTGAAACCGGAACCCCACCATGGAATGCCTCAGGCCGCCTCCGCGCATGACACGTTGTGGGACTTCGTTTCCTTGATGCCCGAATCCACACACATGTTGCTCTGGCTTATGTCGGATCGAGCTATTCCACGGAGCTTTCGCATGATGCAGGGTTTTGGCGTGCACACCTTCCGTCTGGTTAACGCTATCGGCGAATCGGTGCTCGTCAAGTTCCACTGGAGTCCTTTGCTGGGCACGCATTCCCTGGTCTGGGACGAGGCAGTAAAAATTTCTGGCGCAGATCCCGATTTCAACCGGCGCGACCTCTGGGAGGCCATTAACTCCGGTCAGTACCCCGAATGGGAACTGGGAATACAGATTTTCACCGAAGAGCAGGCGGATCAGTTCAGCTTCGATGTCCTGGATGCAACCAAGTTAATACCTGAGGAACTCGTGCCTGTCACTCCCATTGGACGAATGGTTTTAAACCGCAATCCCGATAATTTTTTCTCAGAAACCGAGCAAGTCGCTTTTTGTGCGGCGCACGTGGTGCCTGGCATTGATTTTACTAATGATCCTCTATTGGCCGGACGCATCCATTCTTATGTCGATACGCAAATTTCACGATTGGGCGGTCCGAACTTCCACGAGTTGCCCATAAACGCTCCGCTGGCGCCGGTGCATAACAATCAGCGCGATGGCATGCACAGGCAGGCTATTCATAGGGGTGCAGTGTCTTACGAGCCGAACTCCCTTGCGGGCGGCTGTCCATTTCAGGCGGGCATGGATGGGTTTGTGTCATTTCCCGAGCCAGTCAGGGAAGATGAACTACGCGGAAAACCTGAAAAATTCGCCGAACACTACAATCAGGCGGCCTTGTTTTACAACAGCCAGACTGATCCGGAAAAAAAACACATTATTGCAGCGTTTCGCTTTGAATTGAGTAAAGTAACCGTTCCCGGTATTCGTCAACGGATGGTTTCCATGCTTCGCAACGTATCCGAAGACCTGGCGGCCGGGGTTGCACTAGGGCTGGGCATGGAACTGCCCAAGCCTATGCCTAAAGCCATTAAACAGACGCCAACGCCCGAGATCAAGATTTCACCGGCGTTATCGCTTACCGCTCGTCCCGGCAATGGAACCATTCATACGCGTAAAGTTGCGATTTTGGTTGGCGATCAAGTGGATGCAGTTTGTGTCACTGCGATTGCCAATGCACTTATCGAGGCGGGTGCCATCGTACGCCTGGTTGGCCCACGGATAGGGGCATGTCAAGCGGCTGACGGCCAAATACTGGAAGCTGATGCATCCATTGAAAACAATCCCGCGTCACTGTTTGATAGTGTTGTGGTTCCCGATGGCGTAGCGGGGATTCAGGAAATGGCCACAGACGGTCAAGCCAAGGAGTTTATTCGGGATCAATTCCGGCACTGCAAGACGATGCTTTGCGTCGGCAGCGGAGCTTTATTGCTGGAAGCAGCGGGAATTCCAACCGAAGCTCTGAACAGTGCGGGTGTTATTCATTCGGATCAGTACAGCCAGGGAGCAATAAAAGAGTTTATAAGTCTCTTGTCCTTACATCGTCATTTCGCCAGGGAGTCAGATCCTCCGACCGTCTAATGTTAAAGATCTCTTGCAAACGCGGTGGCGCAGATACTCAATTATGGCCTGGTGATCGCCGCGAAACTCGATCCGCGCAGCCTTACTATCGCGCTGAGATATGTAAATAGGGTCGTAATACTCGCTAAGCAAGCCCTCGATCCAGTCACGGTGCAATTCGACCGAACCGCTACGCTGTTGTTCGGCCAAAGCCCTGTCCATGGCTGCTGCCAGACGCTGATAGCGCTCTCCTCCCAAACGTTTAAGGAGATTGCCAAGACTTTGAGTCAGGCGTTTGGCAAAGGCGTCAAATCCCGGTTCCTCGCCCTGAGTGGCGACGAACTCGGCGCACAGATCAACAACATAATCCCGAAGAATACGCTCGACCCGTCTTGCGAAACTATCCTCCAGCCAAACCAGGGGATAGTTCTGCATACCTTGATGCAATGGTTGCGGCAGCGAGCAACTGCCGATTAGACGGCTTTCATCCTCCAGTACAAACTGCTGCATGCCCAAGGCGCGCTTCTTTAATAGATCGATGGCCAGAGCATTCTCAAAATCGATCTGGCCAGGTTGAGATGTAGCGTGCTTACCGAAACTCGAACCGCGATGGTTGGCGTGGCCCTCCAGATCGATGGCGTTCTGTAGTTGTGTCAGCAACTCGGTCTTGCCGCTGCCGGTAAGGCCGCCGACCAGCACGAAGCCGCATTCGGCCACCGCCGCTTCAGTTGTTTCGACCAAAAAATTGCGCAAAGCTTTATAGCCGCCCCGCACGCGGGGATAGTCGATGCCTGCGACGCTGCTAAGCCACTGCTGGGCAATTTGCGAGCGCAAGCCACCACGAAAACAGTACAAATAACCAGCCGGATTGGCGCGGGCGAAAGCTGCCCACTGGGCTATTCGGTCTGACTTGGTTTTGCCCGACACCAGTTGATGCCCTAGTTCGATAGCAGCCTTTTGACCATGCTGTTTGTAGCAGGTACCGACTCTCTGCCGCTCGTGGTCATTCATTAGCGGCAGATTCGATGCGTGCGGAAAGGCCCCTTTGTAGAACTCCACGGGAGCACGCACATCCATCAATGGTACGGTGCTCAAAAAAATCTCGCGGTAGTCGCCGCAGTCTTCACGCATCAGAGCACACCCACGGCATGATTGCGGCCGTTTTGTAAGCGACCGACAAGCATCGATTGCATATCTGGACAGCTAATATCGGTGACGGGCCGTTCGAGTACTTCAGTGAGCTTTTGCAGGCGCAACCAGCGTTGTGATTGTATTGGGTAAAGCGGGTTCGTTCGCTCACGCGCAAGGGCCTTGTTAATTAACTGGTGAAAATAACCATTTTACAAAGTTTCGATGTGTTCGCGCATTCAAGACAGCGAAACTTGCCACCGCATGCGGCCCCTGGCAACATGGTCAGTTTGAAGTAAGCAAGCGCCAGCATAAATATATGACACAGGCCCACATGATTACTATAACTGCCGCACCCGCATAGCTTGCCGGTTTGGCTTTTCGCTCGAGTATCCACTGCTCTGCCTGTATTCGACATGATTCGACAACATGCTCCGGCAGGAGTCGTACCGCAAGCCAAATCAGAGCCGGCAATAAAAGAGCATCGTCAAGGTAGCCGAGCACCGGAATAAAATCGGGAATCAAATCGATGGGGCTAAAAGCATAAGCCACCGCGAAAAGGCATAAGGCTTTGGCGACAAGTGGCGTATCGGGATGACGACGGGCGAACCAAAGCATGACGGCATCACGTTTGATGCGTCCCGCCCATAATTTTACTGACGCCATCATTGCCATCACTCTAAACCTTTACTTAACGCCATATCAGAAGTCGCTGCAGGGCGACGACATTGCGGTGATTCACTCAAGTTTTTTGTCCTCGCGCTTTGCCTGCGCCATTGCATCCGGCTCTAGTTCCTCGGCAGTGCTGTTGAGGTGAACGAACAAGCCCCAGGCGGCAAGAAGCACTCCTGTTGCAACGATAATACTCGCGGCATAAGGAAGTTGCGCGGGATCCTCATGCAGGCCTCTGAATGTTGCAACCAGCCCTTCAATGGCCAGCGCGACCATGACCACCACAAAGAATCGCGACAAGAATCGTCGTACGCGGGTCGGAGCGCTGATATTCACGTCGCGGACAACCTCTTCCTCGACAATAGTCTCGGCAATCTGTAGTGCGACGACGGCGGCGGCCAACAGTCCTACGGCTTCGATAATTTGTTGCGCAGCTATCGCGTCCCAGCTACCGGCGAAAGCCCCCCATCCCATGCGAGCCGAAATAAGAATAAGCATCAGCGCAGCACAGGCAAAAAGAAATGCCATTAGAGCATGGGCGAATCCGAACAGGCGTGTAAGTACTTTCATGTGCGTCCTCCTGTTAGTCAGGCTTGCTGCAAAACATTTTCGTACAAGCAAGTCGGTATAGCCAGCCTGATTTTACAACCCCAATTACTGAAGCCTTACAATAGCTGGCTAGCGCGGCCCGTCTTTCGGCAGTCTTTTAATAAAGAAGGCGGCTGTCCAAAATATCTGGCATGAAGCAATATGAAATACCTCAAGGGATATTCCCAGGACTTGCAGAACAAAGTCCGGCTATTGGCCGATCGCGGGCACTTGGCCGGCGTATTGCGCGACCGATACCCCATGGGCCATATGGTGCGTACTGACAAGGCTTTGTACGACTATGTTGTAGATTTGAAGAATCTTTATATTCGAAACGGCGCTCCGATCAGCAAAGTGGCTTTCGACAGCAAAATACAGGTGGTCGCGCACGCGCTGGGCCAACACACCACTATTTCCAGGATTCAAGGCGCGAAACTCAAGACCAAGCACGAAATACGAATTGCCACAATATT
>DATCVA010000168.1:0-3197 GCA_036567205.1 Eoetvoesiella sp.
TGGGCAGGAATCTCGAACGGTTCGTGCGGCCAATCAAGCGCGGCACGGGTAGCTGTGATTTCGTCGGCGCCCAACGGAGCGCCGTGCACTTTTTCGGTACCCGCCGCATTCGGAGCACCTTTGCCAATGATAGTGCGGCAGCAAATAAGCGTAGGCCCCCGATTTTCAGAAGCCGCGTTCCTGGCCTGCCCGATCGCCTGATCGACAGCGGCGACATTATGCCCGTCGACATCGCGAATAACATTCCAGCCATAGCTTTCGAAGCGCGTAGGCGTATCGTCGGCAAACCAGTGCTCGACGTTTCCGTCGATGGAAATGCCATTGTCGTCGTAAAAAACAATCAGTTTCGACAGCTTGAGCGTGCCGGCCAATGAACACACTTCGTGCGAAACACCCTCCATCAGGCAACCATCGCCCACAAATGCGTAGGTAAAGTGATCGACAACGGCATGGCCGTCGCGATTAAATTCCTTAGCCAGCAACTCCTCGGCCAAAGCCATGCCCACTGCATTGCTCAAGCCTTGCCCCAAAGGCCCTGTTGTTGTCTCGACCCCTGCGGTGATTCCCACTTCCGGATGACCCGGCGTGCGGGAATGCAATTGCCTGAAATTCTTGAGTTCTTCGAGCGGCAGATCGTAGCCCGTAAGATGCAGCAAGGCATAGATCAGCATCGACCCATGGCCATTTGATAAAACGAAACGATCCCGGTTGGCCCACGCCGGATCGGCTGGGTTATGACGCAGGTGACGCGTCCATAATGCTTCGGCGATATCCGCCATGCCCATGGGGGCCCCAGGATGGCCTGAGTTGGCTTGTTGAACCGCATCCATAGCAAGCGCACGAATAGCATTTGCCAAGGATGAATCTTGGACGGGCGATAGGCTCATTAAAAACTCACAAAAGGGACGGCGCAGCCATAAATGGGCGAGCCCCAGCAATAAGGTTCACAAAGCCTATAATTTTACCACTGGCTGGCCAATCGGCTTGTTACCACTATTTTTGCCTTAAACTGACCCGTCGCGAGCCTTCGCCCAACCATTATTTCCTTATACCATTTCCAAATCAATTGTGAACACGAGGGCGAAGCGCAGACAGTGGCTTTGCATGGCTGCTGCGCCAACAAAGCTCACGGTTGATTTAGAAATGGACTTACCTATGGCCACTCCCCGTTTTTACAGCAGCACTGCTTTGACTGCGCACCAAACCATTGAACTGCCACAAGAACTGGCGCATCACGCCATCCGTGTTCTGCGGCTGAAGGCAGGCACCAGTATCGTGCTATTTGATGGGCGCGGAGGCCAGTTCCCGGCAACTCTTCAGATCGAAGGTAAAAAAGGATTTGCTCAAACCGGCGCGCACGATCCAGTCGAAGCCGAGTTGCCTGGCGAAATCACTCTGGTTCAGGGTATCGCCTCGGGTGACAAAATGGACTGGATTATTGAAAAAGCAGTTGAACTGGGCGCTGCCCGGGTTATTCCCATTACGGCCCAGCGCAGCGTCTTGCAACTAAGCGGCGACCGCCTGATCAAACGGCAACGTCATTGGGAACGTATAGCGTTATCGGCCAGCGAACAATGCGGACGCAACCGCATTATGGCAATTGACGCCCCTGTGCCACTGCAACACTATATGCAGCAGATTGATCCGGCAGGGCAACAACTGCTGTTCTGCCATCCCGAAGCGGAACAAACCCTGGCGCAGGCGCTAACCCCGGCCATTACAAAAATAACGCTGCTGATAGGCCCGGAAGGCGGCTGGTCTGCCGACGAACAAGCCCTGGTGAAACGCCATGGAATCGAGCCTGTCAGGTTTGGCGGCCGAGTCCTGCGCACCGAGACTGCCGGCCTTGCCCTTATAGCGGCGACCAGCGCATTGCAACGCTGGTATTAATTTTGTTTCGGCTCTATTCAACCTCGCGATGATGGCCAAAGTAAGAGGTCGGCGCAATGCCGGGTTCGGGCTCGGGGTGTTTGCCGGCGTGTTCGACCGCAAAGGCAAAATAACGGTCATTATTCCTGGCAAACTCGAGGGCGTCGGCACAAACGTTAATAATGGCCTGAGCGTCCTCGGTTAAAGCGGGATCCCCCGAATGCAAATTGTGGAACCATAAAAACAAACCGATTTTCTGGTCGAGCACGGTATCGCACAGGCAATCGTACAGGGCATCGAGATTACCCCCGAAAAACTCGGGAAAATCGACCGCTTTAACAACAGCGCGCAGTACCGCCGAACGACTGCGAGCCCGGTCGCAGTCGACGACAAAAACAGCCATACCCAAAGCCTTGGCTGCTTCTGCAACGTCGGCCTGCGAAATGGAAGAAGCATCGAACAAGCCACCTTTTTGCAGCTTTTTTTGCAATGTCTGGGCTTGGGTCATTCTGGCGTCTCCTTGAAAAACGCTTTAACTTCTTCAAAACGGCTCAAACTATCGGCGCGCCCCAACTTAATGAGTTCTTGCGTATAGCTGGCCTCGAATAACAAATACGAAATCAATCCGCCACCGGTTGTCCTACCGGAACCAGACGATACACCGAGAACGCGAAAAAGTGAACGTGCCGCGCGCGGCATTTTATCCAGATGCTCCATCGCCATCTCGTCCAGCGAGCGGCTGGGGGTAATGGTAAATGCCTCTACGGGCCGCAATGAATGACTTTTCTGCTCCTGCGGGGGCAACAAGGCAAGCAGTTCATTAATACGTTCCAGACGCTCTACGTCCATGGACAAGCTATCTAGAAAAATATTCGACAGTGCATGCTCGCCTATTTGAGCCAGGGTCGGGTATTGTGAGTTAATCGTGCGTTTCTCGGCATGAGTATCGTCGCGATGCCCGGTCCCAATTACAAATATTTTTTTTGCTCCTAAATGTATCGCGGGACTTAAGGGCGCAAGCTGCCGCATCGACCCATCACCGCACCACTCCGTCTGGCCATGCACCAGCATTGCCTGTGCGGGAAAAACGAAGGGAATAGAGCTTGACGCCAGAAGGTGATCCACCCCTAACGAGCAGGAAATTGCTCGTCGTAAAGAGCGCCTCCAGGGTTTGATGGTGCTTTGGGACTGATAAAAAGTTAAATGTTCGCCGCTGACATAAGCCGTTGCCGTTATCGCCAGCGCATCCAGGTGACCTTGTTTCAAGTTGTGGCTTAAATGCTCGAAATCCAGCGTGGCGGACAGCAATTTACCCAAAGGCTCGTTGT
>DATCVA010000169.1:0-7651 GCA_036567205.1 Eoetvoesiella sp.
GAGTGAGCGCGGCCTCTCAGACCACGATTTCGTGGGTTTCTTTCAGCTTTTGCAGCGCAAAACTGGAGCGCATATCAATCACCGTCGGGTGCTGCATTAATTTATCCATAACATCGACGCCGCGTCATCCTGGGCGGCTCGTCCGGCCCAACCAGCCGTCCCCATCACTCAAACAACCACAAAACGCTCTTGGAGCTCCGCCATAGCGGAATGCCTAAACCTCACAAAGACGGTTTGGATTACGAAAACAGCAGATGACCGGAGTGCCCGATAGTCATTGCCCCATCCCCCACCTGAAATCGTAAACCTGATTAAGCTCCGCTGCTACTGCTACTGCTACTGCTACTGCTACTGCTACTGCTACTGCTACTGCTACTGCTACTGCTGCTACTGCTGCTACTGCTGCTACTCATGCCCCCCATCTATATATAAGCAAATTGCTCTTCTCTTACATGGAAGCCCGAACCAGGGGAACCAGGTATAGCCAGGCGACTCTATATATAGATATAAACCATAAGCCCCGCCATCCGCACGATAACAATTCATATCCGCGTTCATTCAGAGTATACAAGCCGCTATAAAAATAGTTGAAGCTTATAATTATCCGAATCCATTACGATTATGCCTGCGGCACATCCTATGCGTTCCACTACAGAGGTCCCTTTATGTCTGGCCTGCCAACACGAGACGACTGCATCCATTTGGATCAAACTGATCCTCTGGCTCATCTCAGGAACGAATTCGATTTACCTGAGGATGTTATTTATCTGGACGGCAACTCCCTGGGTGCTTTGCCCAAGGCGGCGTTACAACGGGCGCAAAACGTTATTAAGCAAGAATGGGGAACAGATTTAATCGGCAGCTGGAATAAAGCCGGATGGTTCGAGCTTCCATCAGTGCTGGGAGACAAGCTTGCCAGTATCATCGGCGCCGGTCCCGGCGAAGTTGTCGTTACCGACACAACCTCGGTCAACCTGTTCAAAGCCCTGGCAGCAGCCCTGCAACTACAAGCCAACAATACAAACACCAGCCAGCGCAAGGTGGTTGTAACTGAACGAAGCAACTTTCCAAGCGATATTTATATAGCTCAGGGTCTGACTAAATGGCTGGATCGCGGCTATCAGTTGCGCCTGGTCGAATCACCCGACGAATTGCGGGCCGCTATCAACACAGACACAGCGGTCGTCTTGCTGACGCATGTTAATTATCGCAGTGGCTATTTACTGGATCTGCCAGCCATCACAGCACACACCCACGCACATGGGGCGTTGATTGTTTGGGATCTGGCCCATTCGGCGGGAGCAGTACCGATTCACCTCTCTGCATCCGAAGCCGATTTTGCGGTGGGCTGTACGTATAAATACTTGAATGGCGGCCCTGGCTCACCCGCTTTTATTTGGGTTGCCCCCAAGCATCACGCTCAATTTGCCCATCCACTTTCAGGCTGGTGGGGACATGCCAATCCCTTTGCCATGACATCCGACTTTGCGCCTAACCCCAGCATACGTGGCGCTTTATGCGGCACGCAGCCCATTGTGTCATTGGCCATGGTGGAACCGGGTCTGGACATATTCGCCCAAACCACTATGACGGCAGTGCGTAAAAAATCGCTGGAACTTACCGATTTATTCATCAGGCTGGTCGAATCGCGTTGCCCGCATCACCCGCTTCAGCTGGCTACCCCTCGCGAACATTCACGCCGAGGGAGCCACGTCAGTTTTATGCATCCTCACGGTTATGCAGTTATGCAAGCCTTGATCAAGCATGGCGTTATTGGCGACTATCGCGATCCGCAAATTATGCGATTTGGCTTTACCCCGCTTTATACTGGCTTTACCGATGTGTGGGACGCAGTCGAAGTGCTGCTTACGATTCTGGACAATAAGGCCTATAACGTTGCCCAACAGCGCAACACCGTAACCTGATGCTGTAATTCCATTTCCAAATCAATTGTGAACACGAAGGCAAAGCGCAGACAGTACATTTGTACGCCACGCAAAACCGACAAAATTCCCGGTTGATTTGGAAATGGAATAAAACACAGTATTTACTGAAATACGTCGCCATCCCGCCCTACCAACACATGACTGGGCAATTGCGCGCCGTACTGCATTAGCCACGCGTCAAAGCTATGCCCAATATGTGTCAACACCGCTTGCTTAACCGGCAACTGTTCAATCGTATGCAGCGCGGTGTTTAAATCGTTGTGATTACGATGGGGCTGCGAGCGTGGTGCAAATGAACAATCCAGCACCATTAAATCGACTGGCCGCTGCTTCAGATAATCAATCGTTTCGGACGGCAAGCCAACCGTATCGGTTAAATAAGCATAACGCTGCTGCCCGTCGTACACCACATAGCCATAGGCCAGTTTGGAATGTGTCAGCGGCACAGGAGTCAGCCTTGCATCGCCCAAATCCACTGTCACGAAGGGCTGTAAGGTTTTTGAAAAATCCAGTATACCGGGATGCTTGTACAAATCGGCAAAACCGTCGGGATCGGGTGGCCCGAGCACGGGTAAAACCATATCGGCTCCCCAGCGCAAATGCAGCAGTCCCTGGGCATGGTCGGCATGATAGTGAGTTTGCAAAATACCGTTAAGACTGGACGGTGGAAAACGCGTCGTCAGATCCATTAAGCCCGAATCAATTAGCCAGCACTGCGCGCCCACTTCCAATAACGCCGAGCATGGTCCGCGCCGATAGAGTTCATTCACCCGGGCCCGTGCGCAGGCGATGCAATTACAGTTGTAAACAGGCACCTGCCCGGCATTGCCTGTGCCCAATAAGCTTAAGCGCATACCGGGCCCTGATCCAGAAAAGTTGCTACTGTTTGAATAGCCATGTCGATCCCGCACGAGTTATCAACGACAAAAATGCGGTTTGGCGTTTTATCGGCAGCCTGAAGAGTTAAAGAGGTAAACATCCGATTACGCGCCATGCGTGCTTCGATTTGCTCTTCCGTTTCGCGCCCTCGCTGATGCAGACGCTGCCGCAGGATATCGTGATCCACCGTAAGCAAAACAGGCACCAAATTACTATACCTTTTACTGGCCTCGGGTAAATAGGCCCGTGATCCATTGACCAGCACGTCGCACCCGACTTCAAGTTTATCGTCGATTTCGCGCAGAACGCCATAGGCCAGTCCGTTGGCACGCCACGCCATGGCCAATGTGTCGCGAGCTTCCATTTCGAGAAACTCGGTCAGGGTAACCGGCACGGTGTTGGGTTCTGAAGTATCGATAGGCCGCGTAATAACGCGACGTGCTATCCGGCAGCCGCGGGCCTGCCACAAACTTTCCAGCCCTTGCAGCAAGGCATCTTTGCCGGCCCCCGATGGCCCCATAATATAAATCAAACGCCCCATCATCAGAAAACTCGCTCGCCAGCGCGCCACACCTGCCGCACTCTGAACTGTTGACTACACGAACTGACCCGCACAAGATCTGCGCGCAAGCCTGCGCGGATTTCACCGCGGTCGCTCAAGCCCGCCGCATGCGCTGGCGCCAAACTAATGGTTGCAATAGCAGCGGGCAAGTCGTAAGCATTGTCTTGATCGGCCAACAAACGGGCGGCCTGCAAAAGACTGGATGGATAATAATCGCTGGACAAAATATCCAGCACACCGTGCTCAGCCAGATCGGCCGCTGCCACATTGCCCGAGTGCGATCCTCCGCGCACAATATTGGGAGCTCCCATTAGCACCTTCAAACCCAACTCATGGCTGGCCGATGCCGCTTCAACGGTGGTGGGAAACTCGGCAATACACATGCCGTAGCCGGCCGATTCCTGCGCATGTTCGAACGTAGCATCATCATGGCTTGCCACCGCCAGCGTACGCTGATGGCAGATCTCGACAATAGCCCGCCGATAGCTATCGCTAAACTGACGCGAATTATCCATCTGCTTCTCGATAAATGCCTCCATCTCGGCATCACTTAAATGATACTTTCCCTGATAGTACTCGCGGTATTTTTCGAACTTCACAAACTGACGCTGCCCCGGAGAATGATCCATGACTGACACCAGTTGCACCAGCGGATGCTCGACCAGCTCATGAAATAACCCTAATGTTTTTTCATGGCTCAATTCACAGCGTAAGTGCAAGCGATGCTCGGCACGCGTATGCCCTTGTTCCTGCGCCTGGGCGATTGCCTTCAACATGACAGGCAATTGTAAAAGACGGTTGCCCTTGGGGTTTACGTCACCAATGGACAAGGCGTCAAACACCGTCGTAATTCCAGCCGATATCACTTGCGCGTCGTGAGCCAGCACTGCCGATTCCGAAGGCCAGTCCACGCCCGGACGAGGATTCATATATTTTTCAAGATTGTCGGTATGCAGCTCGATCAGGCCCGGAATCAGGCAATCGCCCTCCAAGTCCCTGGCCTGCGGCAATTGAGACGAGCCCTCGCTTACTTCCCGTATCAATCCGTCCTGCACCACCACCGTGCCGCCCTTAAACACCCGGTCGGCCAGCACCACCTGCGCGTTAGTATATATTTGCTCAGTCGACATACGTTGATTCCTCGGAAACCATATCTAAATATCGATCGGCAATTGCATTGCGTACGGTACGATCATGAAAAATACCGATCAATGCGGAGCCGGCTTCTTTAGCCTCCGCAATCAGCTCAATCACCACTTTTGCATTGGCCTCATCCAGCGAAGCGGTGGGTTCATCCAGCAACAAAATGGGCCAATCCACCATAAATCCGCGAGCAATATTTACACGCTGCTGCTCGCCGCCCGAAAATGTACCGGGCGCCAACGGCCATAAACGCGAAGGAATATTCAGGCGCGACAACAAGGCCTTGGCTCGCAATTCAGCCTGAAAATGTGTCCAGCCGCGCGCCAGCGCCGGCTCCATCACTATATTCAGACAACTGATACGAGGGATCACACGCAGGAACTGGCTTACATACCCGAGCGTGAGACGGCGAACCGCCAGTGTGTCACGCGGACTCGCTCCGACCATTTCATGGCAAATGTCCTGATGCTTCAGGCGGATACTGCCCGACGCTGGCAAATAATTGCCGTAAATAGTTCGCAACAGCGTCGATTTGCCGGCGCCTGAATGGCCGTGCAACACCACGCACTCGCCAGCGTCGACTGAAAAACTGATGCTTCGCAAAACGTTTAACACCACGGCATTTTGCTGATGCAATGTAAACGTTTTACTCAAGTCGTTGACTTCAATTAAGGATTTCATAAATCGCTTGCCTTAAGGCTGCAAAACGGAAGAGACCAGCAACTGACTGTAGGCGTGCTGCGGGTCGTCCAGTACCTGATCTGTCAATCCGGCCTCTACCACGTGTGAGCGGCGCATAACCATTAAGCGGTCGGCCAGCAATCGGGCAACCGCCAGATCATGCGTAACAATGACAACTGCCAGTTGCAGGTCGCGTACCAGCCCTCGAAGCAAATCCAGGAGTCGAGCCTGTACCGATACATCCAGACCACCGGTTGGCTCATCCATAAAAATCAAACGCGGGCCGGAAACCAGATTGCGGGCAATTTGCAACCGCTGCTGCATTCCTCCCGAAAACGTGCTGGGTAAATCATCAATACGGTTAGGGTCGATCTCTACATTAGCCAGCCAACTCAGGCCGGCCTGGCGCAGCTCGCCATAGTGACGCAGGCCTTGAGCCATTAGCCGCTCGCCAATATTGGCTCCGGCCGACACACCCATGCGCAGGCCATCGCGAGGGTTTTGTTCTACGAACCCCCACTCAGTTCGCAATAATGTGCGTCGTTTGACCTCGCTGCTGGCATACAAATCGATCCACTGATTATTGCCGTCGCGGTAGCTGACAGTACCCGTGTCGGGACGGCAACGACCGGACAGAGTCCCTAAAAGGGTAGATTTCCCAGACCCTGATTCGCCCACGATTCCCAGCACCTCGCCGGGATACAAATCAAACGTTACGCCTTGACAGCCTTTTTCCGGGCCATACAAAAGCGTAAGGTCGCGTACCGATAAAAGCGGATTCATTAAGCGGCCTCCAACGTTTGTGATCGCTGCTTGCAATAGTCTGTATCCGAACATACAAACTGCTTCGTCCCCTGATCGTCCACAATAAGCTCGTCAAGATACGACTCGGTGCTGGCGCACAGCGCGCAGCACTGATCCCATTTCTGAACCTCGAAAGGATGGTCTGAAAAGTCGAGGCTTTCAACAGGCGTATAAGGCGGCACGGCATACAAGCGCTTTTCGCGGCCGGCCCCGAAAAGCATTAATGCAGGACTCATATTGAGCTTGGGATTGTCGAATTTGGGTATGGGCGAGGGATCCATGACATAACGATCGTCGACCATCACTGGATACGCGTAGCTGGTAGCGATATGGCCAAACGTGGCAATATCTTCGTAAAGCTTCACATGCATGACCCCGTAATCATGCAACGCATGCATAGTTCGCGTTTCTGTGTCCGAAGGTTCGATAAATCGCAAAGGCTCGGGGACCGGCACCTGATACACCATGATCTGGCCCGCCTTTAGCGCGGTCTCAGGAATACGATGGCGTGTCTGGATGACCGTGGCATCAACCGTACGTTCTGTGGTCTGCACGCCCGCAGTACGAACAAAGAAACGGCGAATGGAAACTGCATTCGTCGTATCATCGGCCCCCTGATCAATCACTTTCAAGACATCGTTTTGCCCCAGGATCGCGGCCGTCACCTGCATTCCGCCAGTACCCCAACCATAGGGAAGCGGCATTTCCCGTCCACCGAACGGCACCTGATAGCCTGGAATCGCTACAGCTTTCAGTAAACCGCGCCGTATCATGCGTTTAGTCTGCTCATCCAGGTAAGCAAAGTTATAGGCTTGTCCGATGCGGGCGTCTATAGGACGGGCGCTCATGCTTGTTTCTCCTGAATGTCGCTTACTGCGCCGCCGGGCGAGCGACGTAATTTACGTATAAGTTCGAGCTCCGACTGGAAGTCGACGTAATGCGGCAATTTCAAGTGCGATACAAAGCCCGCTGACTCGACGTTATCGCAATGCATCAAAACAAACTCCTCTTGCTGGGCCGGCGACTCAACACTCTCGTTGTATTCCGGCGCGCGCAACGCCCTGTCAACCAGGGCCATTCCCATGGCCTTTCGCTCGGCATGCCCGAACGCTAAACCGTAGCCACGCGTAAATTGCGGCGGCTGATCCTTGCTGCCAACAAACTGATTAATCATTTCGCACTCAGTGATCTCGATTACTCCTGCCGGCACGGCAAAGTCGAGCTCCTCGGGCTCGATCCACACCTCGACAGTACCGATACGGATCTCTCCTGCAAAAGGGTGATTGCGGCCGTAGCCTCGCTGCGTCGAATAGCCCAGCGCCAGCAAGAACCCTTCGTCTGCGCGAGCGAGCGCCTGAAGACGCTGGGCCCGGCCGGCAGGAAAATCGAGCGGCTCCCGGGTAATGTCCGGAACACTTTGCTGCGTATCTGTTTCGAGCCCGATCAAGCCTTCGCGAGCCAATATGTCGATAACCCGGGGATACGCATTTGGAGCATCCCCATCGGACGTGTCAGAAGTGTCAGACGTCTCGGACGTGCCGGACGGCACAGAAAAAAGCGTATCGCACGCAGTACTGGCTAATGGATCCGACTGCTCTTTATCGCCTTCGGCCAACAATGAAAAATCAAGCAAGCG
>DATCVA010000170.1:0-7188 GCA_036567205.1 Eoetvoesiella sp.
GCCTGGGCGGCGTTGCTGGCGCTGACACGCTGGTTACCCCAACCGCTGCACCGAAGGGCGCCACGAAGCCGTTGCCGGGTTACGCTAATTGGAAAGACGCCCAAAGCGTTATTGTGCATAGTGCCAACACCATTGAAACAAAGCGTACTGCTTTCGGTTCCAGCGGAATTACCGCGTTAGATAAACTTTTCGTGCGCAATAACGTCAGTCCGCCGTCTGAAGATATTGTTAAAGATCCCGATAGTTGGAAGCTAGAGGTTACCGGCGTGGCCAAACCACGCAGCTTTACCGTTGCCGATCTGAAAACCCTGGGACTGGCCGCAGTGCCCATGGTGCTGCAATGTTCGGGCAATGGTCGCGGCTATTTCCCGCATAAGCCAAGTGGTACGCAGTGGACGGTAGGCGCTGCGGGTTGCGTTGTTTTTACCGGTGTTCCGGTTAGCGCAGTAATCGAAGCGGTCGGCGGTATGGCTGATGGCATGCTCTACATGACAAGCACCGGCGGCGAAGAAATTCCTGCCGGACTTGATCCCAATACCATAAAGGTAGAACGATCAGTGCCCTTGTCGGCAATTAAAGATGCCATCCTGGCATGGGAAGTTAACGGCGAGACGTTGCCGTTGGCGCACGGGGGGCCCTTGCGCATTATTGTTCCCGGCTACACCGGTGTTAATAGTGTTAAATATATTAAACACTTGGCGTTTACCAAAGAGCAGTCGCCGGCCAGTATCCAACAAAATAGCTATCGTTTTTCTCCGGTTGGCACTAAAGGCACGCCCGCCCATGATTCCATATGGGAAATGCCGCCTAAATCCTGGATCAACTTGCCGTCCGATCCTGACCAGGCGGTCAAGGCGGGGAAAGTTCAGATTACCGGCATTGCCATGGGCGGCATGGACGCAGCCAAGACGGTTGAGGTGTCGCTTAACGGCGGTAAAGATTGGCAAGCGGCCAAGTTGGTTGGGCCTGACCTGGGTAAGTATGCCTGGCGAGAGTTTGTTCTGTCGGCCGAGTTGAAGCCCGGCACCTATCAACTGGCCAGCCGCACCACAAACGCGTTGGGGCAGTCTCAGCCCGAAGAGCGTCTCGAGAATAATCGCGGCTATATCAATAACAGTTGGCGCGATCACATGGTTACCGTCAAGGTTGTTTAAAGTTTAACGGCCAAAACAGCCAGGGCCTGCGGGTGTCTGGCTTTGTTCTGATGCAGTATGCGTTTGGGTTGTGCGCATACTGCGTTTTATTTCATTTCCAAATCAATTGCGAACACAAAGGCAAGGCGCGGACTGTAAATTTTTACGGCGGCGAAGCCGACACCGTTCACGGTTGATTTGAAATGGAACCAGGTTTTGTAAGGATGCTAAATGAAGCGCGTTGTATTGTTGAAAATAATGGCTCTGGCTTTTGTGGGTGTTAGCAGTGTCAGTTTTGCTGATGCCAGCCCCGCCGACAAGGGCCCTGATGCGGTTGCATTAGAGAAAGGTAAGGTTTTATTTACACAGAAGGCAGTCCCCGCCTGTGCGGTTTGCCACACCATGGCCGATGCTGGCGCGACAGGGGCGATTGGTCCCGATCTGGACGAACTCAAGCCCGACCTGGCACAGGTGAAACAAGCTATGGAGCAAGGCATAGGCGCCATGCCATCGTTTGCGGCGACGCTAAGCGAGGACGACATGAACGCTGTTGCTGCATACGTGGTTCATGCGACCGGTGGTGGCACGCCCTGATTGCCGTTAGCCAATCAAACCGGCATTAATTTTCGACTTTCGTCTTTTCCTTATTGCTACCGGTCCAGCCGGCCGTGCGATAGTCCTACCAGGCGCGAATTCAGGAATTGGGCCAGACCTTCCGCGCCTTGTCGCATGACCCGATCATGATTCCATTTAAACAAGGGTTTTGCGACAGGCGCCAGAAGATTCATCCAGGTTTGTGTGGTACGTACGTGCCACTCGTAACGCACAATGGTTATAGGCGCCTGGTGTGAAAAAAACCAGCATCCGACGCCTTCAAGTTGACCGCTGGCCAGCCCTTCCAGAATTTCGCTCGGTACCGCGCGAGTGACGCGAATATTAAAAGTCAGCCGATAGGGCAGCTGACCTTTCCAGGTAAAACGTAGCAACACGCCTATGCCGTCCCGGTTTCCGGGCTCGATCTGATCTACCTTTTCAAGATTTTTCCACCATTTCGGCCATTCCGCACAGGAAAAAATTGCGTCCGAGACCTGGGACAGTGGTGCTTCGATGCACCATGTGGTGACAAAACGAAATTCTGCCATGAGCAATTTTATCGATTGTTTTGGTTATGGAGCGAAAAAATGTTCCGGGAAGGCGGGGTTAATTCGTATATTGCTCATTTCGACCACCTCAAGCAATTGTCCGTTGCTACCGTAACTGGCTACTTTCGCGGGAAAGGCCGTCTCGTTATCCAGCCAAAGATCATAGCGGTGTATGGCGCCTACCGAAAAATCGTCACTGCCTTGCACGGCAACGTGTACCGTCTTCCTGCCGTTGATAAGTTCCGGGCCCAGAACTTCCGATTTACCGTGTGCTTCTAATGCGCTGGCATTCTGATAGAGCGAGCCGACATCAGATTGATCCACTCTTTGTCCAGCGGCGCTGCGGATCAGGCGGTTTTCCGGCTTTAGCGTAAGTATCGGCAAGCGGCCGCGACCGAAGGGCCACAGGGTGGCTTGTTTGCTGACTGGATCGTAAACGATGACAGCCCCGTTGAAAGGTTGTTGTATGTCCAGCCTGACATAGCCCGGTTTTTTATAGGCGTAAAGCATGGCTTCGTTTTTATTGCCGCCGGAGCCGCGTACCTGCATTTGGTAGGCGTTTACTTCCTCATAACGCTCCATAGCGGTCTTTAAAGGATTGGCTGCGTCGGCTAGCAGAAACGATGCCATTAAGAGCTCCATGAACATGGTTATTCCAGGGCGGCGGTACGTGCTTGGCTATTGTGCGGGCTCGAGCCGGGTCACCCAAACCTGAAACTCGAGGCGGTAATACCTGAAAAAGCGGTGGTCTCGTAATAAACACAGGTGGCCGGGTCGTGCTCGGCCGCTCCGGCGGCCACCATGAGGGGAATTAGATGATCTTCGCGCGGATGCGCCAGGCGGGCTGCGGGGGCTGCCGCCCAGTTTTGCAGTTGGCTGGCACGCTGCTCGACAGGCCCCTGAACAATGGCTTGTTGCAGCCAGGCATCAAATTGAGCCGATGCTTCTGAACCGCCACCCCATATTTGACGCAGATTGTGGTAACTAAGGCCGCTACCTATGATCAGGATGTTTTCGTCGCGCAGCGGAGCAAGGGCCCGGCCTAATGCCATATGAGCTTCGGGCGAGTAATGGTTCAGGATAGAGACCTGAACTACCGGAATGTTGGCGTCGGGGTACATGACGAACAAAGGTACGAACGCGCCATGATCGTAGCCGCGATTGTGATCGGGCTCGGTGGGCAATTGTGCTGTTTGAAGCAATTGCGTGATCCGCCTGGCCAAAGCAGGCGAGCCGGGCGCCGGATACTGCAGTTGATAAGTATTTTCGGGAAAACCGTAATAATCGTACAGCATGGGCGGGTGCGGATGCGTCATTACTTTAAACGCATCGGGGGTTTCCCAGTGCGCTGAAACCATGACAATTGCGGAAGGGCGTTGCCCAATTTGTGTGGGAATGTCGCGTAGCGATGCCGCCAGCGCCTGGTTGCTTTGCAGTGCTTCTGGCATGAAAGGCCATGGGCCGCCGCCATGAGAAATGAAATATACGGGCATTTTCATTATTAAGATCCTTATGGCTTGTTCTTCTTTGGCGGTACGTATTCCTGATCCTGAAATGACATAAGCCGACAATGTCGGCTTATGTTTACTATAACGCTAATGTATTGTTAATCGGCTTTATGGCGCAGGGCATCTACGCTCCAGGGGCCGGGGCCCGCAAAGAAAATATAAAACAGAATAAAACAAAACAATACCGCTGCTTCGCCGCCATTAAGCAGGGGGAAAAACAACATACCCTTGGCGGCTACATGGCCCATAAAATAGGCAGCCGCCGTAAAGCCAGAAGTAATGAAGGCTGCAATGCGAGTGAACAAGCCAATTATTAGTAAGATGCCGCCGATTATTTCTATAAGGCCCGCAACGCCCATAAGCGACGTAATCTGCAGGTTTTCGATGGCTCCGCCAGGGAAGCCGAAATATTTTGTGGTGCCATGCAATAGCAGGCAGTAACCAGTAACAATGCGCAAAATACTAAGCACACGTGGGGTCCAGATAGTGCAGGTGTTGTTCATAGTAGTCCTATAAAAGTTATAACAGGTAGTACATCGAAACTGAGCGCCACTGAGAGTGCAAAAACCGGCTGTTAGGCCATGCAGAGCAGCTAACTGTCATTTAGCTGTCGTGAGTTTAAATGAAACGTCAAAAGAAATATATAGTTGGCTACAGACCTTTATGTAATTTCTACCTATGTTTCAAGCCGATATTTGCTGTTTTTTTGGGACGTCTGCATTTATGCACGATAATGTCGCTTTTAATCTTTCACTGCTAAGCCATGGTTGACTCCACTACCCGTACAGATTTCGTTCGCTTCTCTTTGGAACAAGGTGTTTTACGCTTTGGTCAATTCAAGGTTAAGTCAGGTCGTGTCAGTCCGTATTTTTTCAATGCGGGGCTTTTCAACACCGGGGCGTCAGTGGGGCGTTTAGCGCAGTTTTACGCGCAGGCGCTGGTAGGGTCGGGCGTTGAATTCGATATGCTTTTCGGTCCGGCATACAAGGGGATTCCGCTGTCGACCGCGACATCGGTCGCACTGGCGAATCATGCCGCCATGGCTGGCCGCGACATTCCTTTTGCATTCAACCGCAAAGAGGCTAAAGATCACGGGGAAGGCGGGGTCCTGGTCGGGGCGCCATTACAGGGTAAAGTGGTCATTATCGATGACGTCATCACCGCAGGAACGTCGGTGCGCGAGTCCGTCGAGATCATTCGCCATTCCGGAGCCCAGCCCGCCGCAGTATTGATTGCGCTCGATCGCATGGAGCGTGCCGGCGCCGATGACGCATTGTCGGCATATTCGGCCGTGCAGGACGTGGCCAACACTTACGGCATGCCAGTAATCAGTATTGCATCATTGGGCGATATTATGGTTTTGCTGGATAACGACGCACAATTTGCCGAGTATCGAGACGCCGTAGCGTCGTATCGTGCCAAGTACGGAGTGTAATAGCGAATGTGCTGCCGCCACGCCTGATTTGGCAAGTCCTGGAGTCGTTCGTGTCGCGACCTTCGTCTGTCAATAAGTCACCGTGCAGTTGCGGGCGGAGCGGCCCAGGGTGGCAGGCCGAGCAGGAGCCAAGCCGGCCGTAGGCGAAGGCAGCCCGCATGGGCGAACGAGCAAGGCCAGGCGATGTTCGGCGCGCAGGCGCCGAACTGGCACCGTCGGCCAGAAGCCTGAGCCGCTCCGCCTGCAACGTCTCAGAACTAAATTCGCAACATATCAAGACCCGATAACCGAATCCAAAGTCAACAAGCGCCCAAGACACCGCAATATACGAAATTACCCTGACAGAAAAAAACGGCTGGTTAATCCGCCAGCCGCTGCAATTCATTCTGCGTAAACGTGTTCAAACCGCCCCAAGCTTTTCCTTGAGCAAATCGTTCACTTGCTGCGGATTAGCCTTCCCCTTGGCAGCCTTCATCACCTGGCCGACCAATGAATTAAAAGCCTTTTGCTTGCCTGCGCGATACTCTTCGACGATGGCAGGATGCGCGGCAAGCACCTCGTCGATCATCTGCCCAATGGCCCCCGAATCGCTAATCTGCTTTAAGCCACGAGCTTCGATGATAGCGTCGGCGTTGCCGCCGTTTTCACCAGACCACATCGCAGCAAATACATCGCGTGCCATTTTGTTGGAGATCGTGCCGTCGATAATACGAATAATCAGGGCAGCCAGCGCCGCAGGTTTGACCGGGCTTTGTGCCAGATCGATTTCGTCGCGATTAAGCGCCGCGGTCAATTCGCCTAACACCCAGTTGGCGGCCAGTTTGGCCTGCCCCTGGGGCAATTGCCCCGCAACTTCCTCGAAGTAAGCCGCTGTGCCGCGATCCATGGTCAATTGAGCCGCATCGTAGCCCGTTAAACCCAGGTCCGATTCAAAACGAGCCCGCTTGGCGGCGGGAAGTTCGGGCAGACCTGCTTTGACTTGCTCGATCCATTCGGGGGCGATGATCAAAGGCGGAAGATCGGGGTCGGGAAAATAACGGTAGTCGTCCGCATCTTCCTTGCTGCGCATGCTGCGGGTTTCGTCCAGGTCGGAATCATACAGACGCGTTTCCTGTTTGACGGTGCCACCATCTTCGATCAGTTCAATCTGGCGTCGTACTTCGTATTGAATCGCACGTTCTAAAAAACGGAATGAGTTCAGGTTTTTGATTTCGCAACGAGTACCCAACTGGGTTTGTCCTTTGGGGCGCACCGAGACGTTGGCATCGCATCGGAATGAGCCTTCTTGCATATTGCCGTCGCAGATGCCCAGCCAGACGACCAGTCCGTGCAGAGTGCGTGCGTAGGCGACCGCTTCAGCGGCTGAACGCATTTCGGGTTCAGTCACAATTTCAAGCAAGGGGGTGCCGGCGCGATTCAGGTCGATTCCGGTGGAAGATTCCCCGTGAGGACCGGTGAAATTTTCATGCAGCGATTTTCCGGCATCTTCCTCGAGGTGGGCACGAGTAAGGTTAACGGTTTTTTCTTCGTCGCCGACAAAAAAACTGATAGAGCCGCCTTGCACGACCGGTATTTCGAATTGGCTGATCTGGTAGTTCTTGGGCAGATCGGGATAGAAATAGTTTTTACGCGCAAAAATCGAACGGGGGGCGATATGGGCGCCCACGGCAAGTCCCAGCCGGATAGCGCGCTCGACGGCGCCAACGTTCATGACGGGCAGGCTGCCGGGCAGGGCCATGTCTATTTCATTGGCTTGAGTATTGGCCGGAGCACCATACTGGGTGCTGCTATTCGAAAAAATTTTCGAGACGGTTGAGAGCTGGGTGTGCGTTTCCAGCCCAATGACAATTTCCCATTCCATTATTGTTGTTCCGGTTTACGTTGATGCCAGTCGGTAACTTGCTGGAAGCGGTCGGCTACGGCGAGCAACTGTCCTTCGCTAAAGTAATTACCAATAATTTGAAGTCCAA